>CAZDMI010000009.1:0-23474 GCA_964506635.1 uncultured Thermotogae bacterium | reverse complement strand
GACCTACGGATCCGCAATCCGTCGCTCTCATCCACTGAGCTACGGGCGCAAGTTTTGGCGGAGGAGGTGGGACTCGAACCCACAGGGCCATTCGGCCTTACCGGTTTTCGAGACCGGCTCCTTGCCAGATTCGGTCACTCCTCCATACGTACATCTATAGTATGGTCGAGCGTTCTGAAGTTCAACCTGCTATCCCTGCGGTCGACTCATTTCTGCCTAAATTTTTTTTAACTTTATGGTCAAATTTTGTTTTTCGGGGCGATAAATTGTAAAAAACAGTACAAGTCGCTAAAATCTTTAACCGGATTAGGGTTTAGTGGAAAATATCAAGGAGGGGGAAGATGTCGATTTTGATTGACGGTTCTACGAACGTACTCGTTCAGGGTATCACTGGCGGTGAAGGTAAGTTCCACAGCGGGCAGATGGGTGAATACGGGACCCGTATCGAAGCCGGGGTAACGCCAGGAAAAGGTGGAAAGAAGGTCCATGGAATTCCAGTTTACGATAGCGTAAGACAAGCTGTTGCTAACCATCGGATAGATGCTTCAATAATTTTTGTCCCCGCTGGATTTGCCAGGGACGCCGTGATTGAGGCGGCAAATAACGGGATAGAGATGATAGTCTGTATTACCGAAAACATTCCGGTACATGATATGGTTGAGGTCTACAACTACGTAGAGCATTTTACGGACTCCAGGCTGATCGGACCGAATTGTCCAGGGGTTATTTCGCCAGGAGAGAGTAAACTGGGTATTATGCCGGGAGACGTTTTTGATCCAGGTCACGTGGGAATAGTCTCAAGGAGCGGTACTCTGACCTACGAAATATCTTCCAAGCTCACGGACCGGAACCTGGGTCAGTCCACCGTCGTCGGAATTGGTGGAGACAGAATAGTCGGAACCGGTTTTGTAGACGTAGTGTCCATGTTTGACGAGGACCCGGATACGGACCTCATCGTTATGGTCGGGGAAATCGGTGGCTCGGACGAGGAGCAGGCTGCAGAATTCATCTCGGAAAGCGTAACCACCCCCGCGATTGCTTATATTGCTGGATTCAATGCCCCTAAGGGTAAGAGAATGGGCCACGCCGGTGCCATCGTCTCCGGAGAAGAGGGTACTGCCGAAACCAAGGCGGAAACTTTGGAAGATGCAGGTATTCCGGTGGGACGAAGTCCGGCCGAGCTCGGGGAACTGGCTTTGGATGCGATGAGTGATCGCTAAAAAGACCCGGGGAAGCCAACTAATTGGTTTTAGCGGGTCACTAGGCCGTCAGCTTCTTGTTCATTATTTCTTCCGCCCCTTCTTCGAGGGAACCCGCGGCCGTTAGTCCGTTTTCTCTGAGTACCCTTCTGCCTTTTTCTTCATTAGTCCCTGTTAACCTGACGACGAGCGGGTAATCGGACTCCGCGCTTTCCAGTGCCTGAACTATTCCCGAAGCGATCTCATCGCACCTGGTTATGCCCCCAAAAATATTTACGAAAATCCCTGCCAAATCCTCCTTGGCGGTTACGACTTCGTACGCTTTCTTCATCAGTTCGGCATTTGCTCCCCCACCGACATCCAGGAAGTTTGCGGGATCCCCGCCCTTCTGGCTGAGAACGTCCAGGGTTGACATTACCAATCCGGCGCCGTTTCCGATAATGCCGATATCTCCGTCGAGTTCGACGTACTGAAGTCCTGCTGCTTCAGCTTCCTTCTCCAGGGAGGTTTTATTGCCTTCCTCTACTCCGCCCGGCAGTAACTCTTCGATTCTTTCCGTGGCCCGGGAGTCGTCGTCTATTTTGAGCTTGGAATCAAGGGCCGTTAGTTCCCCTTCTCCCGTCAGGGCGACCGGGTTGATCTCTACCAGCGTCGCGCCGAAGTCCTCGTATACACTGTAGAGTTTTTCGATTAAACCATAAAACTCTTTGAAATTCTCCTTCTTAACATCGGCTCGATAGAGGAGTTCGCGAATCATGTAGGACTGCAGCCCAATTAACGGGTCGGGAGTTACTTCGTAAATCGCTTCCGGGTTCCTGGCCGCTACTTCTTCTATATCGACGCCGCCTTCCGGGGAAAAAATCACCACCGGACCTTTTCTCTCCCTGTCCAGCAATACGGAGACGTAGTATTCCTGCTCTATTTCTATTGGTTCGACCAGCAAAACTCTGTCCACGGTTTTCCCTTTTAAGCTGGAACCGAGAAGTTCGTTTGCCGTTGTGCGGGCTTCCTCTGGGTTTTCAGTTATCTTGATTCCTCCTGCTTTTCCTCTGCCGCCGACCGGAACCTGTGCTTTTACTACCGCCCTGCCGTGTAATTCTTCATCGGCTATTCTGTAAGCTTCCTCACCTGATTCTGCTACGCTGCCGGCAGGTAGGGCAATATCGGCTTCCGAGAGCAAACCTCTGCCCTGATATTCTAGTAACCTCATGATACCCCCTCTTTGATTAAGCTTCTTTCGTAAAACTCTCTAAAATAATAAACCAATCAACGGTTGGAGGACAAAGTACCCGAACGTCGTGACGATAACCAGAGCTATAACGTTCAAACCAAACCCGTTTTTGACCATCTGCGGGATCGTTACGTGACCGGTACCAAACACTATCGCGTTGGGCGGAGTCGCCACGGGCAACATGAAGGCCCCGGATATACCAAGTATCGCCGGTAACGCAAGTACGAGAAACTCGATTTCCATTGCCGAAGCGAGTGGGACCAGGACGGGAAGCATCATTGCGGCGGTTCCGGTATTAGAGGTGAGCTGCGTTATCGTGACCATCAGTGCTATAACAAGGAGCAAGAAGAGGAACAGAGGCAGATGGGTGAACCAGTTCAACCTGCCGGCCAGCCAGTTTGCCAGCCCGCTTTCCTCTATACCTTTCGCCAGTGCGAGACCACCGCCGAACAGGATGAGCGTTCCCCACGGTATTTTGACAGCCCATTCCCAGTCGAGGGCAAACTCGCCCCCTTCGAGGTTTACCGGAATCATGAAAAGCAGAATAGACATGGTCATTCCAATCGTGGCATCGCCGACCATCGGGAGGTACGGCGTAATTAAAAAGCTCCTGATGATCCAGAGGAAGGCGGTGAGCGCAAATACGGCGAGGACTCTTTTTTCTCCCTTTCCCATGGGACCAAGCTCCTCGATTTTTTCTTCTATTAAATCGCCGCCTCCCGGAATGGTCTCCAGGTGAATTGGACTGCTGACGTTCGTCAGGTACCACCAGGCCATCGGCAGTAATATCACGACTATTGGGATACCGACCAGCATCCAGTTTAAGAAAGAGATTTCCTGCCCCATGTTGTTTTCCATGAATGCGACCAGCAGGGCATTTGGGGGAGTGCCTATAATCGTCCCCATTCCTCCGATATTACATGCGTAGGCGATTCCAAGCATCAATGCTACGCCGAAGTTCGTCTTGAGCCGGGCTTTACCGGTTCCCTCTTCCTCGCTTGCAGTGGTTACGAAAGAAACTACCGCCAGGCCGACCGTGGCCATCATCATCGTCGTGGCGGTATTTGAAACCCACATGGACAGGAAGCCGCTGGCGACCATGAAGCCGAGAATTATTCTCTTCGGGCCCGTTCCGATTGTATTTATGATGTAAAGTGCGATGCGGCGATGTAGTTTCCATTTCTGCATGGCAACCGCGATCAAAAAACCCGACATAAATAGGAATATCAATCGGTGGCCATACTGGGAGGAAACCTCGCTCGAACCCATGATCCCGAAAGCGGGGAAAAGCACCAGAGGTAGGATAGAAACCGCGGCAATTGGCAGGGCCTCGGATACCCACCAGGTCGCCATCAGTACGGCGATGGCTAGGGTTTGCTTTGCTTCCGGACTATGGATTTTGACCGGAAGAAGCAGGATGACCACGAAGAACAGCAGCCCAAGGACCAATCCAGCTCTTTGACGAGTATCGTAGCTATCGGAGGACTCGGTATCTTCTAGCAAAAGTAAAAATCACCGTTTTTGTTATACTAAACCATTTATCGTCTGTAGTATTTCTCCATGGAACTCATAATATAGTGAGGGGAACGATCCTTACCGTCAACCGTGATTCATCACCTCCCTCGAGAAACGGTGAATTATCCGGCTCCTTCTTTTGGCCTTCCGAGAATGTTTTCTATTGTCGTGGTAATAGTTAAATTTACGCTATAAAAGCAAACATCGGTAAACTAAATGGATTCTAGCTCTTCGGTCAAGTTACGCTCTACCTCCTTCGAGATATCCCTGTGGACGGATTTTCCCGTCGAATCCATAGTTACCAGCAGGGGTCCGAACTCCACGACTTTCAGCAACCATACGGCTTCCGGTACTCCGAGTTCTTCCAGAAAGTGGACGTCGACAACCTCCTCCACCGAGCCTGCCATTAGGGAGCCAGCACCACCGGTAAACTGGGCGTAAATACCACCGTGTTTCTGCAGAGCTTTTGACGTTTCGTCTCCCATGCCGCCTTTTCCGATAAAAATTCTTGTCCCGAACTCCTCCATGAAGTCCGGCTCAAAAATCTCCATCCTGATGCTCGTGGTTGGACCGGCCGAAACGACCTTCCATCCACCATCGACCTCTTTCATTACGGGTCCGCAGTGAAAGCAGGGGTACCTGGATAGGTCGAAGGGTGGTTCCTTACCCTCTTCTGCCTGCCGGAGCAGTTTCTCATGTGCGGCATCGCGAGCAGTAAATATTTTTCCCGTTATTTTTAATGGTTCGTTTACCCGGAGATCTTTTACTTTCTCTGAATTAAGTGGGGTTTCCAGTATTTTCATCTATCCACCTCCCTGACTTCTCCTCCCGGGGTCAGTTTTAGCGAAACCCGCCTATTGGCCCAGCACTGAGGGGTTATCCCGACGGGAAACGAGGCAGGATGCCTGTAATCGTACTCGACCTTTACGTCCAGAACTGTAGTTTCTCCACCCACTCCCATTGGCCCGACCCCAAGTTTGTTCGCCCGTTCTTTTAATTCCTCTTCCAGTTCTGCGACCTCGTTTTCTTTGTGGCGTTTTCCGACTGACCGGAGCAGGGATTCTTTGGCCAGTTCCAGCGAAATAGAAGCGGATCCACCGATACCGACACCGACGACGGTCGGCGGGCAGGGCTTGCCTTCCATTGATGCAATTCTTTTGAGAACAATTTCTTTGACTCCATCTATTCCCCGGCCGGGAGTCATCATGGTGAGCTGGCTCATATTTGTACTGCCACCGCCTTTGGGCAAGTAGGTAAGCTTGAGCTCCGAACCCTCTACGACGGACCAACTAATCCAGGGAATTGATTTGCCCGTATTGTCTCCGGGGTTCTTTCCCGAGAAGGGATGGACGGTATTCGGACGGATAGGAACCTCCTCCGTAGAGCGCTGTACCGCTTTTTTTAAACCCCGTTTGACGGAATCCAGTTCGTCAATTCCCGGGTAATCCGAACCAACCCTCACGTAAAACGTTGGAGTCCCGGTATCCTGACAAATAGGTACCTCGTCCCTTTCCCCGATTTCCACGGATTCCAGCATGGCATCGAACTGCACGCTCCCTGCTTTGCCTTCGCTTTTCCTTGCTTCTTTCAAAGCTGAGAGGGTCGGCTGGGGAAGCGTAGTAACTGCTTTTTTAATTGGTTTAACCAGATCCTGCGCTAGTTCATCCGGGTTCATGGTTTTCACCTCGAGTTATTGCCGCTGATTCACACCTGACGTTTTTTAAGGTATCGTCTTCGACTATTCGGGTGGTTCCTCTATCAGACCTTCCTCCATGGCTTTCTGAGTCCATTCTCGCGCCTTCTCTATCCTGGATCGAGCTTTTTCGGCAAGCTCGTCTTCGGTTAATTCGTTTCTCGCTATACCCTGCTCGATCGCTTTTTTGCCCACGGCTACAGCCTGGTTTATAAATACCTCCCACTCGTCCATGTTCGGTACGACGTAGTCCTCGCTCAAACCCTTTTCTTCCGCGGTATCGGCAATTGCATGAGCTGCAGCGATGGCCATTTCGTCGGTGATCGTCTTTGCGTTTACGTCCAGGGTACCGCGGAATATTCCCGGAAAGCCGATCGAGTTATTTATCTGATTCGGAAAGTCCGAACGACCGGTGCCGACGATCCTTGCCCCGGCTTCTTTAGCCTTCCAGGGCCATATTTCCGGAATCGGGTTGGCAACGACAAAGACTACCGCGTCTTCGTTCATCCTTTCGATCCATTCCTTCTTTATCGTGTCCGGCCCCGGCGCGGAAGCGGCAACCAGCACGTCGGTATCCCGAATTGCCTCCTCCAGGCCGCCGGTTCTATCTGCGCCGTTAGTCTTCCGGGCCAGATCCCATTTGTACGGGTTGCTTTCCCTGTTTTCCTTGAGATCCTTCCGACCCTCGTGCAGTATCCCCGTGCTGTCAGCCATGATTACGTTTTCCGGAGGTACTCCTGCGTTGAACATGACTCTGGTTAGAGCTACGTTGGCGGCACCGGCGCCAATTATTGCATAACGAGCTTCTTCCATATCCTTACCAACTATTTTGAGGGAATTGATTATCCCGGCTAATTCGATAGAAGCGGTGCCCTGCTGGTCGTCGTGCCAGACGGGAATACTCATTTCTTCCCTCAATTGGTCGAGGACTTCAAAACACTTTGGTTTTGCGATATCCTCGAGGTTGATCCCGCCGAAAGACGGTTCGAGGATTTTTACCGTTCTAATTATCTCCTCCGGATCCTCAGTATCCAGCGTAATTGGGAAGGCGTCGATCCCGCCGAGGTACTTGAACAGTAGAGCCTTGCCCTCCATTACGGGTAATCCGGCTTCCGGGCCGATATTCCCGAGACCAAGAACCCGAGAACCGTCAGAAACAACGGCAACCATGTTGGACTTATTGGTATGCTCAAAGACCTTTTCCGGGTTCTCGTCGATTTCCCGACAGGGTTCGGCAACTCCGGGGGTATACCACATCCCGAAATCATCGAAACTTCTTATTGCACACTTTGGGTTGGTCTGGATTTTACCCTGGTAGAAAGGATGAAGCCTGAGTGCGTCTTTACCGGGTTTTTCTGCCTTTTCCAGTAACTCCTCCTCACTAATTTCTTCCTCCATATTTAACCCTCCCTTTTTTGTTTTTTACGTCAATAGGGACCGAGCGGCGATTCTATCACCTCCCGAGTCGGAGAAAATGATATCGAAAAAACTCCCTGGCTTTTACCGATTTCCAGAAATTCGCCCTCGAATCCAGAATGTACCGGTTCGGCATCGTTCGAAACGAGTAGTATGAAACAATTACGTACTGGTTGGGTTCCTATGATTTTGCGGGCCTTACCACTATATCAATCCAGGTAGCTATCCGCGACGTCGCAGTAGGTCGGGCGGTCCGTATCAACAAATTTACCGGCTATTATTTCCGATTCGGGGTCCCGCTCTATCTCTGCTTCCTCGGGGTCGGAGCCGTGTTTGATAACCGTTCTATCCTGGTAACTTTTCAGCTCGTCTATGCCCTCACCTAACTCGTTCTTCCTCCCGTAACCGGTGGGACAAGGAGAGAGTATTTCAATGAAAGAGAACCCGTTTTTGGAAAGCGCCTCCTCCATTGCGTTCTGAATTCTCCTTGCGTGGACGGAAGTCCACCTTGCCACGTAGACAGCTCCGGCAGAAGCTGCTAAATCGGGTAAATTAAAGGGTTTTTCGTAGTTCCCGTAGGGCGAGGTAGTTGCGTTTGCTCCCTGAGGAGTAGTTGGGCCAAACTGTCCGCCGGTCATTCCGAAGTTATAGTTGTTCACGCAGATCACGTTAATGTTCAGGTTACGCCTGGCGGCATGGATGAAGTGATTCCCGCCGATCGCGAACAGGTCCCCGTCACCGCTGAATACCGTGATGTTCATATCCGGGTTCGCCAGCTTTAAACCGGTGGCGAAGGGAATCGCTCTACCGTGAGTCGTGTGGTAGGAGTCGGTTTCGAAGTATCCTGCAGCCCGCCCCGCGCAGCCGATTCCGGAAACTATTCCAATATCGTCGATCGGTAGCTGTAATTCGTCGAATGCTTTGGTCAAGCTCGTGACCGCCGAACCCAGACCGCAGCCGGAACACCAAATATGCGGCAGGCGTTCCTCACGCAGGTACCTGGTTGCGGGATGATCCGCTTCCGTTATCTCGGGTTCGGCCGATTCTTCTCTTTCTTTCAAATCCGTCGTCATATCAAAGCCTCCAGTGCGTCAAGGATCTCTTGCGGTTTATGTAAACCTCCACCGGGATGAGGGACGAGTTCGACTTCGGCTCTATCGCCACAGGCCCTTTCGACCTCGTGGACCATCTGCCCCTGGTTTATCTCGGGAACAACTATACCTGATACCTTTTCGCTCAGTTCCCTGATTTTTTCTTCCGGGAACGGCCAGACCGTGACGAGCCTGATAATTCCCGCTTTGATCCCCCTGTCCCTGGCGCGCTTGTAAGCACCCATAGCCGTACGATAAGCCATGCCGTAAGAAACAATCAGGACCTCGGCATCATCCAGGCCCTGAGTTTTAATTTCTACTATATCGTCCTTGTTCTCTTCTACTTTATCCACCAGCCTGCCTACCTTTTCCCTCTGGGTTTCAACGTCAAGCTGAGGATAGCCTTTTTCATTGTGCGTCAATCCAGTGACGTGAACGCGATAGCCTTCTCCCGCTGAAGCCATTTCCGGAACGAGGTCGTCCTTCGGTTCGTAAGGTAAGAACTCATCCGGGTCAACTTCCGGCTTCCGCCTGGGCTGAACTTCTACCCTGCTTTCGTCTATTACTACCCGTTCCCTCATGTGGCCGATCTTTTCGTCCGCCATGACGAAGACGGGCATCATGTATTGTTCCGCTTTGTTAAAAGCTTTGATAGTGTAATCAAACATCTCCTGCGGCGACGTAGGTGCGTAAGCAATTACTCCGTAATCGCCGTGAGAGCCCCATTTGGCTTGCATCATCTCTCCCTGGCCAACCGCGGTCGGCAGACCGGTGCTTGGTGAGCCCCTCTGGATATTGGCGATTACGCAGGGTGTCTCCGTCATCATACCGAGGCCGATGTTTTCCATCATCAGCGAAAATCCGGGCCCCGACGTAGCCGTCATTGCTTGAGAGCCTCCCCAGGAACCGCCAAGTACTGCCGCGATAGAGCTCAGCTCGTCCTCCATCTGGATAAACCTGCCACCGACTTCCGGCATTCTCTTGGACATTCTCTCAGCTATCTCCGACTGTGGGGTAATCGGATAGCCGGCAAAAAAACGACATCCGGCGGCCAGAGCCCCTTCTGCGCATGCCTCGTCACCGTTCATAAAGTACTTGCCCGTCATTATTGCCTCTTCACTCATCCTCGTTCGCCTCCTCGCTCCAGATGGCAAAGTCGGGACAGATCATGCCGCAGAAGTTACAATTAACGCAATCCTCCAGGTTTACCGGTTGCGGCGTATGGTATCCTTTTTCGTTAAAGCTTTCGGACTCTTCCAGAACGTCCTGGGGACAAAACTCTATACAGTAACTGCATTCCTTGCAGTAATCTTCTTTGATAAACAGGTAGCCCCCATCGGTCTCCCACTTTTTGGTTTTCGCTTTCTCTTCTGTGCTAGTCGTCATATTCACCCTTTTGGTTGTTGTGTAGTTTTATGAACTGTTAAAGTATGTCAACTGAACGCGATAACGCTTCTTCACCACGGTATTCGGGAATAAGCATCGGGGATTTTCTTTCCGCTTCTATTCCAGAATCTTTCAGATCCTCAATGTAATCTTTCACGTGTTTCATAGTCAACTCACCCCAGCCGTTTTCCTTAGCACGTCTGGCAGCAGAAATCCCGGCGCGTTTACCGAATACGTTATAATCCAGCAGGGAGTTTCCCATCAGCCTGTTCTTTCCGTGGACTCCTCCCTCCACTTCCCCTCCGGCGAAGAGACCCTCGACGGCAGTCCTGCCTTCTTCATCGATCTCAATCCCGCCGTTCTGGTAATGAAGTGTCGGAAATACCAGAAGCGGGTCCTCCGTGGGATCAATTCCAAATCTGGTGTAAAGCCTGTAAATGTAGGCGAGGTTTTCTTCAAAAGTTCCTTCTCCGTGCATCATGTCGATCATTGGGGTATCAAGCCAGACCCCCTTCATTCCAGTGGGGGTTTCCACGCCTAAATCGTGGCCGTAGCATTCCCTAATTAGTGCTCCGGCTTCGACGTCCCTCGGTTCCAGGTTGTATACGAACGCTTCACCTTCACAATTTACGGGAATTGCACCTGAACCCCTGACCTTTTCAGTAACGAGGAGGCCGACTATCTGTTCGGGGAACGCGGCACCGGTCGGGTGGTACTGGACCGAATCCATGTCGAGCATGTTTGCCCCCGCGCGGTACGCCATTACGAGACCATCGGCCGTTGCACCGTAGTGGTTGGTGGTTGGAAATTCCTGAATATGAAGCCTGCCGAAGCCTCCTGTTGCCATTACGACGGATTTGGCCCGGACCACGTAATACTGTTCCGTTTCCATGTTATAGAGAAGTGCCCCGGTTACCGTACCTTCCGAGTCGGTAAGCAGTTCGACTGCAGGAGAGAATTCCTCAACCGGAACCTCCAGATTTCGAGCCCGGTCCCTGATGTTTCGCATAAGTTCCATCCCCGTGTAGTCCTTTGCAGAATGGAGTCGCTTTCGGGAAGTTCCGCCGCCGTGCAGTGTCTGCATGGAACCGTCCTCGTTTTTGTCATACATTATACCGAGTTCCTCGTGCCACTTGAGAATGCCGGGTGCATCCTTTGCCAGCGCTTTTGCCAGTTCCGGTTTGTTCGCGAAGTGCCCACCGCCGATTATGTCGAGGAAGTGTGCTCCCGGGCTATCCTCTTTCTTGTCCGCCGCCTGGATTCCGCCCTGAGCCATCATCGAGTTGGCATCGCCATGTCTGAGCTTTGTTGCTATCAGAATGTCTTCCGGGTCGATTCCCTCCCGGATGGCCCACAGAGAGGCAACGGTACCTGCCCCACCTCCACCGATTACGAGTACGTCGACCTCGTAATCTACTTCGGACAGGTCGACCTCCTCGGGCCTAACGGCGGGGTAGGCTTCTAATAGGTCGGCCAATTCCAGTGGCATCTCGTCTCCCTTGTTTGGCCCAGCCTTTAGCTTCCGCATGCCGGCTTCTCGGTAGTCCGGGTGGAACTCGTTCAGGACCTCCTTCCTTTCCTCGGAGTCCATTCTCTCCACTTCTTCTCCCAGCCTGGCTTCCCTGGTTTCCTCAACTTTGCGGATGGATTCCCGCATGGACTCCGGATAGGGGTCCTCGTCGGTCGCTTCTTTATTCCTGAATTTCCCTGTTTTCATATTTCTCCTCCAGTTTTTCTTTCGGAAGGTTGGCGAGTTCCTCCAGTTTCCCGTCGAACTTACCGCTTTCGATTTCTTTCACCCGGTTCTCGAGGTGATCCGAATCCGGAGCCTGATACCTGCCGTAGATTCTCCTGGCGAGCTGTGCCACGTGGTGGTGGGGAACCTCGGCCGGGCAACGGGCTGCACAGAGTCCGCACTGGATACAATCGAAAGACAATTCCGCCACATTTTTTATATTTCCACGGATCGCCTCGTTGACGAAATCCATGACCTCTAAGTCCTGCGGACAGGTTTTCGTGCAGGTATTGCAGGAGACGCACCTGGCAAGTTCCGGGTATAGGTCAAGTAAGGGGTTGGTGTCCAGGTCTATCTCCTCTATATCGTATTCCTCCCTGCCGGCCGGAGTAAAGGGAAGCTGGGTAAGGTACATTCCAGCCTGGACCGTCGTCTGGCAAGCAAGATCGGTGTGTAGTTTATAATCCCCCTCTATCCTGTAAATGGTGGCGCAGGCACCACAGAACCCCCCTCGGCAGCCTACCCCCCGGACATATTGGTAACCGCTGTACTCCATGGCCTTCATTATGGTGAGACCTTTCGGTACTTCGTACTTCTTACCCATTATGAATATTTCAACTGTTTCGGCTTCCGGCTCTTCGGGCATGGTATCACCTCACGTTACCCACTGTGCCCTCCATGTCTAAGGCTTTTGTGGGTTCAATTGCGTGATCTTCGAATTTACAGAGATCGGGATGGCCAAAAGCGACGGCCATTAATTGTGTAAAGTAAAGGACCGGTACTTGTTGGTGATCCGGAGCTACTTCAGTTAATTCGGCCTGCCTGGCATCCAGGTTGAACTGACAGAGCGGACAGGCGGTGATTAAGACGTCTGCACCTGCTTTCTCGGCGCCCCCGGTAATCGTACCCGTCTTGTCCAGAACCACTTCCTTCTCGTCCACCGTGTTATACGAGCCACAGCATTCCGAGTCGTAAGGGTACTTCACCGGGTTTCCGCCCATGCTACGAACGAGGTCTTCTAATATCGTCGGGTTATGGGGGTCGTCCAGTCCAATTTCCTTCGGCCGCGTCAGCATGCACCCGTAGTAAGGCGCCACGTTCAGGCTTTCCAGTGGATCAATTACCTGATCCCGAACCGCTTCCCAGCCCAGTTCGTCACGGAGAAGCTCCAGATAGTGGCGGACTTCGACTTCTCCCGAATAATTCTCTTCCTGATCCATGAAGTCGTTCATCTTGTTCAGTTTGTCCTTGTCTTCCTTTACCAGTGAATTCGCTCGCTTTAAGGTGTTATCGCACATGGAACAGAGTGTATAAAGTTTGTCGCTCCCTTCATCCCGCGCTCGTATAAGGTTCCTTATCGGCCCCAGTTGCTTCATCAGGTTGTCGTCGGTCAGGGAGTAAACGGTACCACAGCAGTTCCACCGTGATAGCTCTTTCAGGTTGATCCCGAGATCCTCCGAAACCGCCATAGCAGAACTCTCGAAACCCTTTGCGGTATCTTTAAGGCTGCAGCCGGGGTAGTACAGAAGCTCTCTCATGGAAATCAACCCGTTTTCTTTCTCAAATTGCTGACTAGAGCTATCTCCGGTAATTCCTTTGTCTCGATCTCGTCCAGATCTACCCTATCCACGTTAAGTCTCAGACTGATTTCCCTTATTCCTTCCATTATCGCCGGGACGTCGTTACCCTGTGGGCAGTCTACCTTGCAGCTGAGGCAGGAGGCACAGACCCAGGGCGTTTCGGCCTCGAGAGCGTCCTCGTTCCCCATCTGGACTTTTCTAATTACCTGGTTGGGTAACAGGTCCATTTCCTCGGTAAACGGACAACCCGCAGAACACTTGCCGCACTGGTAACAGGAAAAAACGTTTTCCCCGCTCAACTCCTCTACTTCAGCCGTCAATTCCCGGTTGGACTCGCTTATTTTCATTGTGCCCCCTTCTCTTTAAGGTTCTTCCAATATAACTCGTACGTTTGAATTGACTTGGGGTTCTCGTATAAGAGACGAGATTTTTGGTAACCTTTCAGGAAAATCCTATCGGAGGCCGAGCGGGCACGGTTCCGCCCTTTCTCTGAAAGGGCGGGGAGCGAGGCCGAGATCGGAAGCAGCGATTTCCTCGCTGGGGAAATCGCCTGCGGTTTTATCGAAAGGTTACCAAAAAAGCTCGTCATAGCTTACTCCTCCAATATTATCCGCGGAATTACCTCTCAATTTCCTCGACCAGTTCTCCTTCCTCGTCGTAGATACTCAAACCGATATCCAGTCCACCGTCCACGCTGTGTGTGGCGCAGGCCAGACAGGGGTCATAAGGTCTGAATCCCATCTCTACCCGGTTTAATGCTTCTTCGCTGATTTCTCCACCTTCAATGGCTTCCTCGGCCGCCTGTTTGATAGAGATGGAAAGAGCGGCGCTGTTGCTGGTCGAAGGGACTATCATGTTTGCCGCTTCTACCAGTCCGTCTCCATCGAGTCGGTAATGGTGGAATAACGTTCCCCGGGCTGCTTCTATCGCGCCAACGCCCTCTCCTGGTCCATCCAGGCTGGATCGCAGGTCGTCCCCGGTAAGCTCTTCTCGGCCGGCTAGTTCGTTTATCCTTTCCGCCGCCTGGATCAGTTCGATCAATCGGGCCCAGTGGTAGGCATAAGTTTGATGTACCGGCTTTCCGTCGAAGTGTTCCGCGTACCTTTCGTACTCCTCCTGAGCCAGCTCCGTCTTCATTCCACCGGCAACGTTCAACCTGGCCAGCGGTCCAACCCGAAAGATACCGCTCCCTTTTCCGGCCTGGAAGTCGTTCCACCCGACGTCCTTCAGATAGGGAAACTTGACGTAAGTCCAGGGTTCCACTCTTTCCTCCAACATACTCATTGTTTCGTTCGGACCTGCTACCGCGTACTCTTCACCAGAGGGGTCTATGATCTTTATATCCCCGTCGTAAAAGGAGACGTCTCCAGCCTCGTCAGTCAGCCCCATGTAGTAACTCTCCAGGGAAAAGCCGGGATCATCCATTAAAGTGCCAAATTCATCGGTTTCAATTACCTTTTCATGGAAAAGATCTTTTACTTCGTGGGCAAAATCGAAAACCGATTCCCCGATCGACTCCAGTTTCTCCCTCTCGTTGGAATCAACTCCCTTGGTCAATCCTCCGGGCGTCCCTGTAACCGGGTGGATTTGATGCCCGCCGATTATTTCTATCGCCTCGTGGGCCAGCCTTCTGGTCTTCAAGAGTTTCTTTCCCGTTTCCTCTCCAAGGGATTTTATGACGCCAACTATATTTCTCTCCTCCCTGGATGGGTTCTCAGCCAGGAAATCCGGCCCACCGAGATAAAACATGTGAAGTAAGTGGTCCGCAAAAATGTAGGAGTTGTAAAGAAGCTTCCTCAGATCCAGTGCCGTTTCGGTCGGTTGAGCCGAATAGGCCGCATCCAGCGCTTTGGTGGATGCGAAGTGGTGAGCTTCGGGACAGACCCCGCATATCCTCTCGGTGATCCTCGGCATCTCTTCAGCTTTGCGGCCGCGGGAGAACTCTTCGAATCCCCTCAGCTCCGGGACCTGGAGGACTGCATCTTTCGGATCTCCTTTAGAGTCGAGGAAGATCTCTATTTTTCCATGCCCCTCCAGCCTGGTGATCGGATCGATCGATATTTTACTTTCGCTCATCTTTACTCCCGTCCTCCACTTTACCGCCGAAGATCGATTCCGGTAAAGAAAAAGGGTAAAAAGTGCCAATTGGGTCCGAAATACCACCGAGTAAATTCCTTTCCCGATCGAGACCCTGTCCTTCTTCACCGATTTGAAGTATCGAAGCCAGGCTGTTCATCATTTCTGCTCCCTGATCCTGTACTTCCGGTGGGGGGCCAAAACAGCCCCTACAGGGCTGATTTGCCGATGGACAACTTCCTCCGCAGCCACTACGGGTCGCAGGACCCAGACAGATAACTCCCTGATCGAGAAGGCACTTTTCCTTATCGATATCCACTTCGTTCGGGCGCCGTAACTCGTCAATTGACTCCCGGTTCCATTCACGGTCGCACTCGTCACATACGGTCTTTTCACCCGCCACCACGGATCCTTTTTCCGGGAGGTAATCGTCGATAAGCAAATCCAGAAATTCCCCTGTCAGGTCCGGCGGAGGGGGGCAACCAGGGATAGTATAATCCACATCGACGACGCGGCTCAGTCCCTCCGCCCTTTCCTGTAGTCCCGGAAGTTCCAGCCCCTGACCCTTTTCATTTGAGCTTTTTTCCGGAACAACTCGGTCCGGGTTATCCGTCGTTGGGTTCTCCCGATAGACCGTGTCAAAAATATCTTCTTTATCACTCATGTTGGCCAGTCCCGGGAGTCCTCCCAGGTGAGCACACGATCCGTAAGCAACCATTAGCTTTGACTTTTCGCGGAGCAGGTTCGCGATCTCCTCGTTTTCCTCGGTTTTGATCCCGCCGTTGAAGAAAGTGAGGTCCAGTTCATCCTCCTTGTAGCCTCTAAGATCCTCGTACTTGAAGTCTGTAGCGGCGGGCCAGAAAGCGATCTCCGCGAAGTCCAGCAATTCGAGAATTCTCTCGTGCAGCCCAAGCAAGGCCATGTCACAGCCCCCACAGGAAGAAGCCCAGTAAGCTGCAAATTTCTTCTTATTCTTGTTTTTTGGCATCGTTATAAGGACCCGGTCCTATTTCCCTAATTTCTTCCGTAAAGTCCCGGACTGTGCTAGCAAATTCGTCCCCCTCGGTTGCAGAAATCCATTCCAGCCTAACTCTGTCAGAGTTCACCCCGAATTCGTCGAGTACGTGTTTAAGCAGCGCTACCCTCCTTCCGGCCTTGTAATTCCCGCTTGTATAATGGCAATCCCCGGGATGGCAACCACTGACCAAGACACCGTCGGCTCCGTCGCGAAAAGCCCGCATTACCTGACTGGCCTCAACCCTACCCGAGCAGTTGACGGTTATCGGGATCAGATTGGGTGGATACTCTAGCCTGCTAACCCCGGCCAGATCGGCACCGGCCGACGAGCACCACTTACAGAGAAAACCGACTAACTTCGGTTCGAATTCCATCCTTAGACACCAAGGTAAGCATTGATTACTTCGTTTACCTGATCGTCCGTAAGGTTTTTAAGTGTAAGGGCGTTAGCCGGACACCCGGAAGAGCAAGTTCCGCAGCCCTCACAAAGTATTTCGTTAACCTCGGCCACTCCTCGGGAGTTTATCTCTATCGCGTCGTAAGGACACTGACTGACGCAGATCCCGCAGCCGCTGCAGAGGTCTTCGTCTACTTCAACGACCTGCGGGTCATGGGTCAGAGTCGGCTTGGACAGGAGGTCAATTGCTTTTGCTGCCGCCCCGCTACCCTGGGCTACTGTATCCGGAATATCCTTTGGACCCTGACCCGCTCCTGCAAAGAATACTCCCCCGGCCAGGCTTTCGACGGGCCTGAGCTTGGGGTGTGCCTCCTTGTAAAAGCCGTTTTGGCCAAGATTTAAGTTAAATTGTTTTCCAACCGTTTCCGCCCCCTCGGCGGGAATTATGGATTGTGCCAGGACCACTAAGTCGGCATCGATCTCAATCCTTTCACCTGCTATTTCGTCGACTCCCCAGACTTTCAAGCCACCGTCTGCTTTCTTAAGCTTGGAAACCTTTCCTTTCAGGTACATAACTCTGTCCTCTTCCCTGACCTCCTGGATGAATTCCTCGTAACCCTTACCCCCGGCCCTTATGTCAATATAAAAAACGTAGGCATTACCCTCGGGAACGCTTTCCTTATAAAGCTTTGCGTGTTTCGCCGTGTACATGCAGCAAATCTTCGAACAGTAAGAGTTATGGTTTTCCGGATCCCGGGAGCCGGAACACTGGATGAACACTACGTTTTCCGGCACCTCCCCGTCGGAAGGTCTTCTGACGGTACCGCCTGTCGGACCCGTTGCAGAAAGCAACCTCTCGAACTGTAGCCCGTCGATTACGTCATCGAAATCCCCGTAGCCGTACTCCCCCATATTTTCCTTTGGATAGAGGTCGTAGCCCGTGGCTACTATTACCGCCCCGAAATCCTCTTCGACGAACTCGGTCGACTGATCGAAATCAATTGCGTCGGCATCGCAGGCATCGGCGCATTCGTTGCACCTGAGCGGGTTCAACCCCAGGCAGGCCTCCTCGTCCAGGGTGTAGGAGGATGGGACCGCCTGAGCAAAGGGTATGTTTATCGCCTTTCTCGAGTTCAGCCCCTGATCGAATTCGTCAGGTACGTTGACCGGACAAACGTCCTCGCAATCCCCGCAGAGATTACAGGCGTCCGGATCGACGTAGGTCGGTTTCTTTTCTATCTCAACGCTGTAGTTTCCAACGTAACCGGATACGTCCTTAACTTCGCTGTAAGTCAATAGATCTATATTGGGGTGCTGATTTACGTCGACCATCTTCGGAGTCAGGATGCACTGAGAACAATCCAGCGTAGGAAACGTCTCCGACAGCTGAGCCATGTGACCTCCAATGGTTGGCTCTTTTTCCACCAGGGTCACCTTAAACCCTGCTTCGGCGACGTCCAGAGCGGCCTGAATCCCCGAGATTCCTCCGCCGATCACCAGGCAGCGGTCGGCATGTTCTCGCTCCACCGGCTCCATGGGTTCGTTTCTCTTTACCTTTTCTACGGTCCCTTTAATGATCCTGAGAGCTTTGTCAGTGGCTTTATCTCCGTATTCCGGGTGGACCCAGGAACACTGTTCCCTGATATTGGCTATCTCGCACCTGTAGCGGTTTAGCCCTGCTTCCTCGACGGTGTTTCGGAAAGTTTCCTCGTGCATGGAGGGAGAGCAGGCGGCCACAACGACACCGTTTAAATCCTCTTCCGCGATTGCCTCTTTGATCTTATTTTGGCCCGGATCGGAGCACATGTACTCGTAGTCCGTGCTGAAAACGGTGCTGTCGAATTCAATGCTTCTTTCGGCAAGCAGGGAGACATCCACGGTCCCCGCGATGTTTTCCCCGCAGTGGCAAATAAAAACCCCGATTCTTTGATTGCCTCCCATTTCTTCCTCCATGTACTATCCGACCGCCAGTTTTGCCCCCGTTATCTCCTCTCCATATTCGACACCGCTTTCAAATGCTTTCTCGTTTAAATCTTCCGTTCCTTCGGGAATAGAAGAAAGTACTGCCTCTTTCATTTCTTTCTTTTTTATGTCAGAGATCACGTTAACCAGTACCCCTAACATTACTACGTTTGCTACGATTTTACCCCCTAGGTCCTCGGCGATTCGAGTTGCCGGAACAGTATACTGCCTCACCCGATCCGGCGGTGCCTCCTCTTCGATTAAATCCTCTTCCAGTAACATTACTCCTCCGTCCCTGATTTTGTCGCCGTATTTGTCGTAAGCCTCCTGAGACATGAGTATCAGGACTTCGGGTTCAGTAATTTGTGGGTAATCTATCTTGCCCTTTTCTATTACAACGTCAGCGCTGCAGGCCCCTCCTCTGGCTTCGGGGCCGTAAGACTGAATAAGTACTGCGTCCTTGTCGTCGAATATTGAAGCCGCTTTCCCGGTAATATTCCCGGCTGATATTATCCCCTGACCTCCAAATCCGCCAAACCTTATTTCCTTCCTCACTTTATCACCTGTATCTGTTATTTTTTATTTCACGTATATTATGAACCTTTTATTACGGGTGCTCCATGATAAAGATCAACCCTGAAAATGATTAGCCTCAGGTGGGAATTAAAGGTTAAGTGGTGGTGGCTAATTTCGAAGATAATTGCCCAAAGCCGACGCGAATCCAGCGTGGGAATGGTTGAGAATTAGCAAGAGGTTGCTTCTGGTATTTAGTATTTTCAATTAAATGACTGAAAATTATACTTACCAAAATATTAAGATAAATTTCTTGACAGATATAAGTAAAATGTGGCATAGTTTTGATAGAAAGAATAAACGATCATCTCATACGCTCCGCGGTCCAGGATAAAAATTACTTTGCGAGTCCTCTGCTCGGGTGGACCGGTCTCTGGAATTGTTTTAGTTACTAACTGCGCCGGGTCAACGAATTTTATTCGAAAAACTTATAACAACTATAGTGAACCGGGTTCATCTCCACGGCGTCAAAGCGAAGTTTGAGTAGCTTAGTTGGCGATAGTCGAAAGAAAGAAGGAAGGAAACGGAGGTGAAAAAGTTGCCCGAAGAAACTGAAGTAAGACCGGTTATCTGGATTCAGGGGGCTGGTTGCACTGGATGCGCCATTTCTTTAATGAACTCCCCTTATCCCAAACTCAAAAACTTGTTGCTGGATGAGCTGGTACCGGGGAAATCCATTGGACTGAAATTTATGGCCACGCTGATGGGCGGGACGGGAGAACTTGCGCTCGAAGTGCTCGAAAGAACACGGTCAAAGGAAGACTATGTACTTGTCGTCGACGGTGCAGTCCCCCTGGGAGCGGAAGGAAGGTTTTGCACTGTCGGGGACGAACCCTTCGCCAATCAGGTCTCGAGGCTGGCCAGGGAGGCACAAGTAGTCGTCAATATTGGCACCTGTTCTTCCTACGGTGGGATACCGGCGGGGAGCCCGAATATAACGGATTGCGTTTCGGTCGGTGAGCGCTTAAGTAACCAGGATATTTCCACCCCGACCTTAAACGTACCGGGTTGCCCGCCGGAGCCCAGCTGGTTCGTCGATTCTCTCGCCCAGGTAATCATCTACGGAGTCCCCCGCGATAAAGAACTGGATGACGCGGGCAGGCTAAAAGAAGTGTATGGGGGTCTTGTTCACAATAACTGTCCGCGGCGGGGCGATTTTTCGACCGGTAACTTTGCCCGAAGTCTGGCTGATTCAGGCTGTCTGGTGGAGGTTGGGTGTAAAGGTCCTTATACGAACAGCGAATGTCCGAACAGGGGCTGGCTCGAAGGTTTAAACTGGCCCATACGGAACAACCACCCGTGCATAGGCTGTACTGAGCCGGGGTTTCCTGATCTAATGACCCCGTTTTACGAGAAGTTCGGGATGGAGGAAGCCGAGGACATGTACAGGAGGTTGAAGTGAAGCGGATATCTATCGATCCTGTGACCAGGATAGAGGGTCACCTCAAGATCGAGCTATCAATCGAGGAAGGCAAAATCCAGTCTGCCCGGAGCAGTGGAACTTTATTTCGAGGACTCGAGGCAACTCTGTCAGGAAGGGACCCCCGGGACGCCGGGAGGATTACTCAAAGGGTCTGTGGAGTTTGTCCTGCCGCTCACGCCGTTGCTTCTGCTCTCGCGCTCGACGACGCTTTCCAGATAAAAGAAAATGTTCCTAAGAACGGACGGTTGATCCGGAATCTGATTCTGGGGAGTAACTTCATCCACTCGGACCTTCTCCATTTTTACCACCTTTCCTCGCTGGACTACCTAAATCCAGGCGACATCGCCGGTTTAAAATCGGCGGACCCTGACCTCCAGGACCTGGAAACGTATCTTGGAACTTCCGATGGGGCCCCATTTGTGCCGGAGTACTCCGGTGATTATAGGCTGGGAAACGAAATTAGCATTGATCTTGCCAGGGGTTACCTGGAGGCGCTGGAGATGAGAAGGAAAGCCCACCAGCTGGTCGCAATCTTTGGTGGTAAAATGCCGCATAACATGGGGACTGTGGCGGGTGGAGTTACGAAACCTCCCGATATTGATTCGATTACGAAGTTCCGTTCCAGGCTAGAAGAAATAAAAGAGTTTGTCGAGCAAAGGTACCTGCCGGGTGTGCTGGAAGTTGCGGACGTATACGGAGATTATTTCGAGATTGGGCAAGGTGTTCCGGATTTCCTGGCTTACGGAGGCTTCTATCAGGATGACTTTTCTAGTAGTCACCAGAAAACCGATAAGGGAATAATCGGAGGCGCCCTTTCCCTGGATAACGAGGAAGTGGAAGAACTGCAACTAAAAAAGGTCACGGAAAAGGTGACTCACTCCTGGTATACCGAAGCGAGTGACGGTCACCCGAAAAAAACGAAGAGCCAGCCTGACCCCGATAAGGAAAGTGCTTATTCGTGGGTGAAGGCACCTCGATACTATGGAAAACCCCATGAAGTTGGGCCGGCAGCAAGAATGATGATCAATTTCAGAAAGGGTAACGAACCGATAAGACAGGAGCTGGAGAGGGTGCTGAATAAAACCGGACTTGGCGTGAAGGGTTTACCTTCCGTAATGGGGCGTCACCTGGCAAGGGCCGTTGAGTGTCTGAGTATCGTGGAAATGATGGAGGAATGGGTTGACGAGTTACAGCCGGGCGAACCCAGTTTAACTGAATACGAATTACCCGAGTCAGGTAGCGGTATCGGGTTGACAAGTGCACCTCGAGGGGCACTTGGACACTGGCTTAGAGTTAAGGGCGGGACAATCGAAAATTATCAACTCGTAGTTCCGACGACCTGGAATGCTTCTCCACGGGACGAAAAAGGGGTGCCGGGGCCGATTGAAGAAGCTCTGATCGGTACCCGGGTTGAAGAAACGGATAGTCCAATTGAAGCCGCCAGAATAGTTAGGTCTTTTGACCCATGCATGGCCTGTGCGGTGCATTGAGATCCGGTCGTTCAATAAATCGGGGGTGAAATGATGATATATTCGGAGCAAAAGCCCTGGGACGAAATAAAATCCTACCTTAGTCAGGACGATAAGGTGTTCGTTCTCGGTTGTGGGGGCTGTGCTGCTGCTTCGGGCAGCGGGGGCGAAGAGCAAGTCGAAGAACTTTCTAATGAGCTAAAAAAATCTGGCTGGGAGGTTACCGGTTCACGGGTGATAGAGTTCCTTTGCAACAAAAGCCTGGTCGGAATGCGGCTGGCAAGGAATTCGGATCCGATAGAAAAAGCGGACTCCGTCCTAGGTGCCTGTTGTGGAATAGGTATCCAGGCCGTCGGCAAACTTGTTGACAAGCAGGTTCATCCGGCCAACGATACTGTTTCCATGGGAGGGTTTCATGGGGAGTGGCCCTCCGAAGAAACGTGTGAAAGATGCGGGGAATGCCTCCTCGACTATACAGGTGGACTCTGCCCCCTGACAATGTGTACTAAAGGTCTTTTGAATGGAGCCTGCGGTGGGTCTCACCAGGGGGAGTGCGAGGTTGAACCCGGTAGGCCCTGCGGCTGGGAATTAATTTATCAGAGGCTAGTGGAAATAGACCGCCTGGATCTTCTCGCCACCTATAACGAACCTAAGTCGAGGGACAAGTACCAATTTGCTCCACAAATGGACAAAAGACATTCATTATTCTGGGCTATAGAGGCAAGAGAGGACGATTCCCGTGAAAAGCTTCAGGGATAAAATCCTCGGAAACGAGTCCGTCATTACCTGTGAAGCCGGACCGCCCAAAGGGACGGATGTAGATCACATTCTGAATGAACTTGACCGTATCGGTCGCTCGGTCGATGCCTTCAACGTAACCGATCAACAGAGTTCCGTTATGAGGCTTGGTTCGTTGGCTTTTTCTCATTTAATCAGCGACCTGGGTTACGAAACCATCTACCAGCTGACCTGCAGGGATAGGAACCGGATTGCTCTCCAGTCGGATTTACTTAGTGCGGAAGCACTCGGCCTAAAAAACGTTCTTTCACTTACGGGTGACTACACCACGATGGGAGATCATCCGGGGGCAAAGCCGGTGTTTGATCTGGATTCGCCCCAGTTGCTGGACGTGATAGGTCAATTGAATTCAGGGGTAGACATGGCGGGAAACGAGTTAAAAGGTTCTACGGATCTGTTCCCAGGGGCGGTTGTGAACCCCGGGGCCGACCCGGTAGAGCCTCAGATATACAAGGCCAAGATGAAGGAGGACCTTGGGGCAAAATTCTTTCAGACTCAGGCAATCTACGATCCGGAGATTCTGCGGGACTTCGTGAAGAAGTTAAGAAAGCTAGAGGTAAATGTGCCCCTGCTTGCGGGGGTTCTGCCCTTAAAATCTGCGGGAATGGCTAAGTTTATGAACGAAAATATTGCAGGTGTCTGCGTACCAGATGGGGTAATAGAGAAGATAGCGGGGGCTGAGGACGTGGTGGAAGCAAGTCTGGATATATGTGCGGAGGTCATATGTGAAACAAGGGATATCTCCCAGGGTGTGCACCTAATGCCGATGGGCTGGGAAAATCAGATGCCCGAATTGATGCGAAGGGCTGACCTAAGGTAGCTAGGCCAATAATAGGTGGTTGAATTAAAAACCGAGCCAGGAGGTGAAAAAATGGCTTCTTTAAAACAGCTAATCGATAGGAGGAGGATCAAA
>CAZDMI010000008.1:16353-25937 GCA_964506635.1 uncultured Thermotogae bacterium | reverse complement strand
CTCCTCGACAAGTTTTGGTGAAAGAATTGAGATTGAGAGACTTCCAAAGCTAGCCCTTTCAGATAAGTATTGGAGCGATTAACTAGCCCGGTTAAGGAACCCGCTGGCTAAGTTCTTTCGCTGCCTTTTCCGGGCTGACGATGTTAATGAAGTTGTTCGTTCCCCGTTCAAATCCCGCAGGCGTGGTTACCCTGGGCATTATTTCCAGGTGCCAGTGGTAGCTCTCCCCGGTTTCCGACCCGCTGATGGATGCGTTAGCGGGAGCCGTGTGAATTGTAAAGTTATACGGAAAAGTACCCAGCTTCCTCGTCAGGGTGGTCAGTGTTTCCTTCAAAGCCGAGCTTAACCCGTTAATTTCTTCGTCCGAAAGGTTCCGAAATACGTTTGAGTGTTTTTTCGGCAAAATACGGGTTTCGTAGGGAAAACGTGAACCGTACGGGCAGATAACTATGAAGTCCTCGTTTTCCAGCACTATTCTTTCCGCTTCTCTTTTTTCGGCCCGGATGACGTCACAGTAAAGACAGGAGCCCGCCTCGTTCAGATACTCCTCCGCGAGCCCGTACTCCTGCTTGAAGGTATTCGGTAGGAAGGTCGTTCCCATGATTTGGCTGTGAGAATGTTTTAGCGATGCTCCTGCTCGCCTCCCGTGGTTTTTGAATATACTGACGTACTTTATTTCCGGCTTGTCGCTCAACCTCCGAAACCGATCCAGGTACGTTCTGATTACGAGCTCTATTTCTTTCACCGAGAGGTCGGCCAGCTCCCTGTCGTGCCTCGGGGTTTCCGCTATGACTTCGTGATATCCCAATCCACCAATACTTTTGAATACGTCTCCTTCGATGACGGCCGAGCTACCTTCCGGGTCCAGGGCGGGAAATTTGTTTGGAAATACTCGAACCTTCCAGCTGGAATCGCCTTCTTCCTCCGTCCTGATAGCAGTTATCTCTTCCGGAGTGTCCGATTCGTTACCCGGGCAGAAGGGGCAATCCGGGTCGACCTCTTTTTCGCTTTTATTACCGGCTTCGCTCGAAAAATCGAAGGGCCTGTCCCCTCTGGTTGGTGCAACTATCGTCCAGAGCCCTTTTGTAATCTCCTTTCTTATTTCTGGCATCAGTTCACCTTCTTTGAGTTTTTTGGGGCGTTCTCATTCTTTTCGGTTAGCCAACCCCGAGCACGGAGCTGGGTACCAGTAACGGTTCTGTCGCAAATGAGAAATCAGTTAAAAGTATCCTCCAGCGGGATGTAGATCAACTCTACTTCTCAGGATAACACCGAATTCCTGTCGATTCCCTGAAAAGATTGTAGTTTCCTCTCTTATTTGTAAAATAAAGGTAAGGATCGATCGAATTTGTGGAACATCTAACTGTAACTGGAGGAGAAAAAATATGATCGATAACGAAGTATTGAAAGCGATTAGAGAAAGGAGGATGGTATTCAAATTCAAGGACGAGCCCGTCGATGACGAGGAGTTAAATGCCGTCCTGCAGGCGGGTTACTGGTCCGAAAGTTTCGGGGATTGTGAGCCCTGGCAGTTTCTGGTGATAGAAGACGAGGATCTCAAAAAGGAGCTTAACGAGTTAACCAAGCGAGTGACAATTTATACGGCGGGAATAAAAAACGCACCATTGACCGTAGCCATTGCCATTACGGGATGTGGCACTAGTCATTATATCGAGGAAGGAGCCGTGGCTGCGCACAATATGGCCCTTGCTGCCTATAGCATTGGTCTTGGAGCTTACTGGCTGGACGTTTACGATCTGGAAAACAGGGATGATTCAGTCGAGGCCGAGGCCAAAAAGATCCTCGGGTTGCCGGAAGATATCCGGTTGACCTACCTCCTTCCGCTCGGTAAGCCGGATCAGAAGAGGGAAGAAACCAGGGCAAAACTGGACGACATAGTTCATTACAACAAGTTTAGTAACGAGTAGAGCAAAACTAATAACGCATTAGAAGAGCCCCATTAACCAACCGATTAATGGGGCTCGATTCTTTATTATTTTCTATTCTTGAGATTTAAGTACCGAATAACCTGTCTCCGGCGTCACCCAGTCCGGGGTGAATGTACCCCTGTTCGTCCAGCTTATCGTCGACTGCCGCCGTGTAAATCGGGACGTTGGGATGCTGATCGGAAAAGTTCTCAACCCCTTCGGGTGCAGCTACCAGGCAGAGGAACTGGACGTTGTCTCCGCCTTCTTCCTTGACCATCTGTACGCCGGCCTTTGCCGTACCACCGGTTGCCAGCATCGGGTCTACCACTATAATCTGAAATTCGCTCAGTGGTTGCGGTAGCTTCTTGTAGTACTCTACCGGTTCGAGCGTATCGTGTTCCCGATAGAGACCGATGTGGCCAACTCTGGCTTTGGGGAGTAAGTTTAGCACTCCCTCCAACATGCCGACTCCCGCCCTGAGAATCGGGACTAGAGCTACCTTGGTCGCGAGAGTCTCCGACGTCGTTTTTTCGAGCGGCGTCTCTACTTCCGTCTCCTCGAGGGGATAGTTCCTGGTTATTTCGTAGACCATAAGGGTCGTTAGTTCCTCGAGGATCAGCCGGAAATCCTGGTTATCCGTGTTCTTATTTCGCAGATACGTTAACTTGTTCTGGATTAAAGGGTGCCTTACCACGTTCAGGTTTTGTCCTTCCATCTGTTTTTATAAAACCTCCAGGTCGGTTAATACGTCCTCCAGGTTGGGTGACCCCAGTTCCTGCAGTTCGTAAGTAACTCGGGTGGTTGGAACGTCGAAATCAATCAATCGCCTGAGATCGATTGGAGTGCCAATCACCACCCCTTCCGGTGAACAGTTTTTTATCGTCTTCTTCAGGTCCTCTACTTGCTCCGGCCCGTAACCCATGGCGGGTAAAAGGTCCGGGATATGGGAATACTTTTCAAAAGTATCTTTCAGCGATCCAGCGGCGGACGGTTTTGGGTCAACTAACTTCTTTGCACCGTACTTTCTTGCTGCCAGAGTGCCAGCTCCGAGGTCCATCTCGCCGTGAGTCACGGTCGGTCCGTCCTCGATGGCCAGCACTTCCTTCCCGGAGATAACCGACGGATCCTCCACAGTCAGCGGTGAACTGGCTTCGATGATCCTTGCCCCGGAATTTACGTTTCTGACGTTTTCCCGTACCTGGTTGACTGACTCCGGCGTGGCAGTCTCCACCTTGTTTATTACTACCAGGTCGGCCATCCTGATGCTTACGTTTCCGGGATAGTACGTGTTTTCGTGGCCTGCACGTAACGGGTCGGCCATCACTATGCTGAAGTCGCTATGGTAGAAAGAGAAGTCGTTATTGCCTCCGTCCCAGACTATTACGTCGGCGTCTTCCTCGGCCCTGCGCAGGATTTTCTCGTAGTCGACTCCGGCATAAACTATATTGCCCCTGTCGATGTGGGGTTCGTATTCTTCCCTTTCCTCTATCGTGCAGTCATGTCTGTCCATGTCCTCGTAAGTTTCAAAGCGCTGTACCTTCTGTTCTGCGAGGTCCCCGTAGGGCATCGGGTGTCTGATTACTGCCACCTGTTTTCCCATTTTTCGCAGTATCTCCGTAACGCGGCGCGTCGTCTGGCTCTTTCCTGAACCCGTCCTGACCGCCGTTATCGATATCAGCGGTTTGGAGGATTCTAGCTTAGTGTGCTCTGGACTCAATAGCTTAAAGTCGGCCCCCGCGGCGTTGACCCAGGAAGCTTTCTCCATGACGTACTGATGCGGTACGTCGCTGTAGGAGAAGACGACCTGGTCTACCTCGTGCTTTTCTATCAGTTCCGGCAGGTCCTTTTCGGCTTCTATTGGAATGCCATCGGGATAAAGATCACCTGCCAGTTCGGCCGGGTACTCTCGACCCGCTATGTCCGGAATCTGAGCTGCCGTAAAAGCAACCACTTCGTAATCTTCGTTTCCCCTGAAATAAGTATTGAAGTTGTGAAAATCCCTTCCAGCTGCACCCATTATTATAACTTTTTTCAAAAATACCCCTCCTTTTGTCAGTTAATATCGTTTAACCCTGGATAGGATAGAGTTTTTTTCCCTCTCTTGCAATATTGGCAGAAGACCCGGTCGTCGTTCAGAGCTGTTTTGCCGTTAGAACTCGGAGAAGTTTGCAAAAGCAAGGTCCCTTAAATACACTAGAATGTCTTTAAAGTGTAATAAAATATGGAAAAATCAATATTGAAACTAAATAAATTCGTTACCGACATAGACAATACTATCGCGGATACCTCCGCAAGGCTCAGGCGGTCGCTCCAGGAAGTGGGCCGGGAGGAAGTATACGAAAAGACCTCCTGCCAGTTCGGTGGTTTTTCCGACTACCTGAACGCGGAAGAACTTGAACGTTTATGGGGGATTTTCCTCTCGGGCAGGTTTCTTTACCTGGACGAACCGGTTCCTGCTGCCGCTAAATACCTGACTCGGCTGGTAGAGGATGACGTCGAGCTGATTTACCTGACCGGAAGGCACGACGAGTCCGGTGATACGATGCGCCCGGGTACGGTCGATTGGCTGGAGAAGAACGGGTTTCCTCCTCCGGGCCAGGACGGGGCTAAATTATACATGAAGCCGGAGAGGTCCATGAATGACATGGAGTTCAAGCTGGACTGTTTGGAAGAACTACTCAGGAATAGCCCTGGTCCCGACGGGGTGGTCGGTGTTGGTGATCATCCAAACGATGCCGTGGCCTACGGGAGTTCAGGTATCAAGCCCTATCTTCTATCGTGGCCGGATCTGTTTGACAGGGATGAGCTGGAGGATTCCGCCGATGGTGTCGAAGTCGTTGAGAACTGGACCGCGCTGGGAGAGAAATTGACTTCGAATCCTCCGGGAGATTCTGAAATCCCTTAGATTTTACAGCACTCTACCCCAAAGGAGAGGTAATCGTGGCTAACGATTTCCCTTTTAAGCTTGGTTTGACGTCGCTGACTTATCCCAACCTGGATCTGGTCGAAAACGTAAAGCGCTGCGGAGAGACCTACGATCTGGTGGAGTTGACGCTGGAGTACCCAAGGAGCCTCCCGCTGACGGAGGAAAAAATAAGCGAGTTAAACGAGCTCAAGGCGGAAATGGGTCTGGAGTACTCAGTCCACCTGCCGCTCAGCGTTCAGCTGGCATCGACGAATCCTCACCTGCGCCGGGCATCAGTGGAAGTTATAAAAGAAACCTACCGCAAAGCGGAAGCTTTGAGCCCGCTGGTTTACACGCTTCACGTTACCCCGATATATTATCCGGGAGGTTCGCCCCTGACACATTTATTTGAGATAGAACAGTTCGAAGACCAGCTTGATCGAGCCAGGAAATCGCTCCTAGAGCTGAAAGAAGTCGTCGATCCGGGAAAAATTGCAGTCGAGAACCTGTTCACCGACCTCTCACGAATCCAGAGTTTTCTGAAAGAAGAGGGTTATGGAAGGTGTCTGGACGTCGGACATCTTGTAAAAAGGGACGAGGATCCCGTCCTGCATTACTACGAGAACTCCGATTCCATAATTAACCTCCACTTGCACGGGGTGGTTAACGGCGAGGATCACCAACAGCTGGAACCGGATGACAAGAACTTTGATCTCCTTGGACTATTTGAGGCAATGGAAAGGGGTGGCTATTCCGGGCCGGTTATACTTGAGCAGTTTAAGTCAGAACACCTGAACAGGTCCCTCGAAACAATGAGGTCGGCAATAAAAGAAGTCCGGGTGGAATAGAATCCGCCTACTGGAAGCGGAGAACGATCAAAGCAGGATAGTCTAACTATTCCCGTATTCTCCTGAAAAAGGGTTACTTCTGCAGACCGAATTTTTCCTCTAACTTTTTTTCAACTACGTCCGGCACGAACGAGTCGATATCTCCGCCGAGTTCCTTGACTTCCTTGACGATACTCGAGCTCAAAAAGGAGTACTCTCCCGCGGTCATCAAAAACACGGATTCAGTATTAGGAGCAAGGTCCCTGTTGGTTAGTGCCATCTGGAACTCGTACTCAAAGTCCGAGTTAGCCCTTAAACCGCGGACTATCGATTCTCTATCGTACTCTTTTGCACAGTCGACCAGCAGCCCGGAAAAGGTGATGACCTTTGAAACCTCTATGGATTCTTCTTCCAGAGCCAATTTTGCTATTTCCTTCCTCTCCTCCGAACTAAATAGGGTTTCTTTTCCGGGGTTTTCCGCTACCCCGACTATGAGATCGTCAAAGATTTTTTCGGCCCTTTCCACTATATCGAGGTGGCCGTAAGTAATGGGGTCAAAGCTGCCGGGATAAATCGCTTTGGGCATGAACTGGTTCACTCCTCAAGGTTTTGGTTTTTGACTTAATCTATCCGCATACTGTATACCGTTTTTCGGTAAGATAAATCAAGCAATTATAGGGTCCATTGAGGGTATGGTAAAACACCATGACCCCGATCGATCTCGGTCCCGGTTAAAACTTGCACGGCTTTGCCTTAGCAGTTACACTAAAGCAGTATGGTAAGTTTAACTATATACCGCTTTTATGGGGTAGGGCGTTAACAGTTATTTTCGGTTTATGACTGATTTGAAACGTTTCAAATTGAATTTATCAATCGGGAGGTTTTCGAATGGCTGAAGTAAGGTTAAGTAACGTGACTAAAAAGTTCGGCGATCTCACGGCGGTGGACAACGCGAACCTCACCATCGAGGATTCGGAGTTCATCGTCCTGGTCGGTCCTTCTGGCTGCGGTAAAACCACTACACTGCGTTGTGTTGCCGGGCTGGAGGAGCCCACTGACGGAGAAGTATACATTGGCGATAGAGTCGTAAACGGCGTCCCCCCCAAGGATAGAGACATCGCGATGGTATTTCAGAATTACGCGCTCTATCCCCATATGGACGTCTACAACAACATCGCTTTTGGGCTCAAGCTGAGAAAGCTCCCCAAGGACGAAATCGAGGAAAGGGTTAATAGAACCGCGGACCTACTCGGAATAGGGGACAAGCTCGAGTCAAAACCAAAGGAGCTCTCCGGTGGACAGCGTCAGAGAGTCGCAGTTGGCCGGGCCATTGCCCGAAACCCCAAAGTATTCCTCTTTGACGAACCCCTTTCAAATCTGGATGCCAAATTGAGGGTCCAGATGAGGGCCGAGCTCCAGGAACTGCACCACGACCTTGAGACCACGTCCATGTACGTCACTCACGACCAGGTCGAGGCAATGACCCTCGGTAACAGGGTTGCCGTTATTGACGAAGGGATTATCCAGCAGTACGCGGCACCTCAGACCATTTACGATGAACCGAGTAACAAGTTCGTCGCCGGCTTCATCGGCAGTCCTTCCATGAACTTCCTTGATGCACAGCTCAAGGAAGAAAATGGAGATATCTACGTCAAAGGTAGCGGCTTTAATCTACTTCTGCCCGACAAGATTACAAGCCAGCTGGACGGAAAGAGCGAGCAGAACATTACCTTCGGTGTCAGGCCAGAGGACCTGGTAGCGGAGCAGACCATTCACGAAGGGGACGAATCGAAGAGCTTTGACGTTCACGTGCTGGTTACTGAACCGCTCGGTGACGAAATCATCGTCCACTCCGAGGTTGGCGAACAGGAAATCGTTGCTCAGCTCGATCCCAGAGTAGATATAGACCCCCATCAGGACGTAAAGTTATTTGCCGATACTGATTACATCCACATATTCGACAAGGAAACGGGTGACGCTCTCGTATAACTTCTAACCCCGGTAGTTGAATTAGTATCGGACATAAGGTTATCATCGATTAAGGAGTATCAGGCCTCCTTTTAAAACGAGGGGGCCTTTATCTTTTTATCGGACAATTTTAGGCCGGGTTATTGTAATGAAGATTTCTCGAATCCTGGGAAAGTTCAAGGACGTTATAGTAGATGGGCTTGTAGTCATAATGCCGGTTACAATTACCGGTTATCTCCTCTGGCTTGGCTACAACCTGATCGATGGTTTTTTCGGCCGGAATACGATGCTGGGCGCCCAATTAAGTAACTCCCTGGAGCGTTTATTCGGGATAGAGTGGATACCCGGTTTAAGTATAATTTTCACTGCAGTTGTAGTTCTGCTCCTTGGGCTGGCGTCTCGGGTTTATCTCGGCAAGTTGGTCCAGAGGTACGTAAACCTGATTTTTAAGAAACTGCCTTTGGTGAAGAGAATATACCCGCCGGCACAGGAAATTTCCGAAGCCATTCTCGGCAAGAGCTCTTTTTCCTCGTTTAAAGAAGTCGTCCTGATTGAGTACCCGAGGGAGGATAGTTACTCGCTCGGTTTCGTCACAAACCATCTCGGAAGCAGGGTTGCCGTATATATATTTCCCGCGCCCAACCCTTTCACCGGAAGAATTCTGTTTTTCCCGGAAGAAGACGTGACTTACGTCGATATGTCCGTCGAAGAAGGGATCAAGCTGGTCATTTCCATGGGGATTTCTTCCCCGGAATCTCTTTACGAGGACTCGGATACCGACGGAGAGGGGGCTGATGACCTTCCGGGCAGAGAAGGTACCGAGGAGGCTTGAGCTAACAATTGATCCCCATTCGTGATACAAGGCCAAGCTACCGTTTCTCCTGGATTACCTTAACCCTGATATCGATTAATGTGCTCGTATTTTTGTTTCAGCTGAGCCTGAGCAATCAGCCATCGATGACTCTCAATATCACCGAATGGAAACAGAACGGAGTCGTTCCATTTGATAGCTCCCGATTGTCCGATCCCGGAGTTAGAGGGGTAAGGATTTCACCAAAACGTAACTTCATCTTTAAATACGGTGCCGTGCCGGGAGAGATCTCCAGTTTTAAGGATTTTCCGCCTTACGTACCGTTTCCCGTACTTCTTACGCTGGTCACTTCGACTTTCCTTCACGGCGGTTTCTTTCACCTAATCGGAAATATGCTGTTTCTGTGGATCTTTGGTGATAACGTCGAGGACGCCATGGGGCCACTGAGATACCTCGTTTTTTACTTCGTTGCGGGGGTCGCCGGTGCCATGTTGCAGATCGTCGCAACCAGCGGTAGCGGCACGCCAATGATCGGTGCCTCTGGTGCCATTGCCGGGGTCATGGCAGCTTATCTCTTGCTTTATCCGAGTTCCAGGATCGTGACGCTCGTACCGATATTTTTCTTCTTCACTTTTATACAAATTCCTGCATTTATAATGGTTGGCTTCTGGTTCCTCTTTGAGCTAATTCGGGCTGCGGGTGAAGCAGCCGGCCAGGTTGCACGACTGGCCCACGTTGGTGGATTTATAGCCGGGCTGATTCTTACCCCCTACTTAAAAAAGCGGTTCGTCAAAATTAAGCTCTGGGATTATTGGCAATAGGGTGCATTATTTATCATTGCCGTGCTGCGGTCGTCGCCCTGACGATCGTATATCTCGAGGCTTAAAAGGTGTGAAGCGGGGCAGTTTCTAACGCCAGTCCGCCGGAAGATCGCGAGAAGCTTTGGATAAGCTCAAGAAGCTTCCGTGGTTTTGCACGAATTCAAGCAGGTTGTTGTAAGTTTTGTGTGACGATAACGTGTTCGAGTCACCGACCATTATCAGCTTCCTCCGGGCCCGGGTCAGTGAAACGTTAAGTCGTCTTACGTCAGTCAGGAAGCCAAGCTGGTTTTCCGGATTACTCCGGACGAAGGAAATTATTATTAC
>CAZDMI010000008.1:0-16253 GCA_964506635.1 uncultured Thermotogae bacterium | reverse complement strand
CAGTCCCAGATCTGCCAACGTGTGGTCTGCCACGGAGGAATCGGCCCTTAACTTTCCTTCGTAGAAACGCTCGTTTGAGAACTGCATGATCTTTCGGTTCATTCTGAACTGGGTAAGCAACAACTCCCTTAACTTGTCCCCTTCCCTGCTTACCAGCTTTTCGAAGGCGGTAACTTGAAGTTTATTTTTTGCTTCTTCCGCCAGGATGGTCGGGGGTAACTGTTTGTGGTCCCCGGCCAAAATGACGCGTTCCGACTTGTTGATTGGAATCAGACACGACGGTTCGGTTGCCTGTGTTGCCTCGTCAATCACAGTGACGTCGAAGGTTCTATTCTCCATCAGTTCCGATCCCGCGGTGGAGTTGGTGGTACAGACGACGTCCGAGCTCGCTATTACCTCGTCAATTGCCTCGTCTTCCAGTTTTTTGCTTCTTTCGTAAAGGCGATCGATTTCTTCCTGGAGCTTCAACCAGGTCGACATCTCCTGTATCTTGTCCCGAGAGACACCGCGCGAACCGGATCCCTTTTCAGCCAGCTGGTGTATCTGCGTGTCGCTCATTCCGCGGCGATACCGTCCGGAGGGAAACTGATAGGAATCCTGTTCGTCCTGAAGTTCCCGTGCTTCTTCCCTTAAATCACGTGATTTTTCGTACTTTGGGTTTTCCTGCACCCGGTAGTCCAGGCTTACTTCCCGGAGAAAGGGGGTAATTCTGGCCGGATGACCGACGCGGACTACTTCCAGATCCTTTTCCGCGAGGAATTCCACCATGTTGTCGACTGCGGTGTTCGAAGCAGCAGTGGCCAGTACCGAAACGTCGCGGCTCACAAGCTCCTTAATTACGCTAGAGAGAGTGGTAGTTTTCCCCGTTCCCGGAGGGCCGTGAATACAGAAAAATGAATTGGAGTTGACGGCTCGCCGGACTGCTCGGGACTGTGAAGTATCCAGTTTATCCTCAGCCGGGTCAAAATCCCCTGGCTCGACTTCATCTATCGGGAGCAAGCCGATCAACTTCTTTGCCTGGCTTTTATCCCGGTGGAATGGAAGTTTCTCCAGGGCTTCGAGGGTTCTCTGATAAGTAATGTCGTTGACGTAAAGGTCCGCCCGGAGTCCTTTTTGAAAGATGAACCCATCCGTCGGTGGTTCAAAGGCGACGGTTATCGAGTAGTTAGTCTTCTCGGCAACCGTTCCGGTGGGGTTGTCGTCCCGCAGGGGATCGTTCTTTGAAAGCATTACGAGGTCGCCGACGGTTATCTCCGTTTCCGGTAGCTTTTCGCCTTTCCTGTTTCTGCTAAATTTGACCATTTTCTTTCCGCCCAGGTCCTCCCCTGCGTCCTTACCCCGCATGTGCAGAAGAGCTCGGCCCATTTTTTCCCGTTCGTGACCGGACGTGGTTCTGATCTCCCTCTCGTGGCGCTCCATTTCTTCTTCGCGCTCGATCTGGACCAGTTCCCGGTATTTACTAACGTAAGAGGATAGTGTTTCCCATGAATCCTCTTCCCACTGGGCGACTTCTACCTCGCCGGAGCCTATCGACTCAATCCTTTCGTGTTCGTAACTGTCTGTATCTTGGAGTATCTCTATCTCGGCAAAAGTATCGTCGAACTCGATATTTCCTACGGCATCGGGGCTCAAGTTCGTTTGGTTGGTCAGTGCTCCAACTACGTCGCCTGCTCCAACGCCTTGGTTCAGTTTCCTTACCAGAAGGTAATGCATGTCAACTATTCACCTTTTTTGCCTATAGAGACTAAATTAGACGAACCAGGGCCCCACTGGAAGTTTAGTGGCGTGGTTGAATCGCTCGAACCGACAAATTATACTTAATTTCCAGCCAGGGTGGCGGAATTGGCAGACGCGCGGGACTCAAAATCCCGTGGTCCATTTGGACCGTGCGGGTTCGACTCCCGCCCTTGGCACCAGTATTATATCGCTTTCTTTACCTTGCCGCTCTTGATGCAATCCGTGCAGACCGTCTTCCTTACCTTTTTTCCATCTTCCCATACCTTGACGTTTTTCAGATTGGGTTTCCTTTTTCTGCTGGTTCTCTGATTTGAATTACTGACGTCGTTGCCAAAACTCGCTCCTTTGCCGCAGATCTCGCAACTATTAGCCATATTTATCACCTTTTTAATATTTTTCGTCAAATAAATTGTAAGAAACCAAAGACTAATTTTTACCGTCCAATTTGTTGATTCCCTCTGAAGAAAGGGGGACTTAATCCTCGCTCCAGTTTATCTCCGCGATCGGCCGTTGTGCATACAGGGGTTCCAGCGAAGCAAGTGCTTCGTCCTGAGTTCCCTTTTCCTGGCCGAGAAAAGCTATCCCCAGACCGGATGGATAGTTATTGCAACCATATTCGAGTACAGCCTGATTAACCTCACTTAGAGTATCCCGGTGTTCTGGTACCCCGTTTCCAACCAGCAGGATTTTTTTGGACTCGCTGACGAGGTCGGGAATTAGATCTTCTTTCAGTTTTTCCACTGAAACCGACCTTTCATCGAGAACTTTTTCCCCGTTGGAGTCGTAGCCGGCCGTGTAGACCAGGTCCCGCCTATCCTTGATCAGCGTGCATACCGGTCCTGAAAACTTCTTAACCCTGGAGAAGTAACAATCCGTCAGCGGTACTCCTACCAGAGGTACATCCAGTCCGCTGGACAAACCCTTTGCGGTGCTTATGCCAATTCTAAGTCCGGTGAAAGAACCGGGTCCCCGGGAGACGGCTATCCTATTAACCTCGGATATATCGACCGAAGTTTTCTCCAGAAGCAGGTCAATCGAAGTTAATAACTTCTCGGACTGACTTTCGCTGGCGGAAAAGGTATATTCTCCGATCACTTCTTCGCCGTCCACCAGCCCAATGGTTCCAATTTTAGTCGCAGTATCGAAACCCAGTGTTAGCATGCTATCTCTTCAACTTAACACCCCGCAAAGGCAGCTTAACTGCGCGAAATTCTAATGGAAGCCCCGGTGCCGTTCAATGAACCCCGAGTAAACGGGATATCCAGGCTATTTAAATTTTACTGCGGTTCCATAAACGAGGATCTCCGCTGCACCACCCATGGTTTCCGACGTAGTAAACCTAACTTCTACTATCCCATCGGCGCCGAGATCTTCAGCTTCCTCGACCATTCGGGAGACTGCTTCGTCCCTGGCGTCACTTAACATTTTCGTGTAATCCTTGATTTCGCCCCCGATCAAATTTCTCAACCCGGCGAGCACGTCCCTACCGACGTTTCTGGCCCTGATAGTGTTGCCACGTACTAAGCCGAGACTCTCTTCTACTTCTCTTCCGGGAACCTCGCCCGTGGTGTACAAATCCATTTTTAACACCCCTTAGCTAGTTATATTAATCTTTTTTGTCGGGTATTTACAGCCGATTTCATTGATTCTGTGCGTCCATCTTCTTTGGTTGTTTTCCTTGATCCGCGTGGAGTGGGCAACCTGGGCGGTCTCTTATCCTATTCCCCTTCAATGGATCTTCCGGGGTGAAGCCCGATTGAAGACGGTTATCCGGGTGCTGGATTCGGCCATATCCCGTTCCCTTGTTGAAACGAGGTGCACCTTATGATAACATTTTTCGACCAAAACCAAAAGAATAGACAAAAGGAGAGGTTTACAGTGGAAATAACTAGAGTCGAAATAAGACCGATGAAGGACGAAGGGAACCTTAAGTCGTTCTGTTCTGTCGTTTTCGACGACGTATTTATCATTCATTCGGTGAAGGTAATTGAGGGAAGCAACGGCCTGTTTGTCGCGATGCCGAGCAGGGAAGTTGGAGATGGTGAATACAGGGATACTGCTCACCCGATAGACAATGACTTCAGGCTCGAGCTGGAGGAAAAGGTTCTCGAGAAGTACAGGGAAGAAGTAGGCGATGCCGAGGCAGAAGAAGTAGAGGTCGGGGCCAGCGATGAAAGCCCGGAAGAGGAAGTTGAAGTCGAGGAAGAGGCTGACGAGGAAATAGAGGATCTTAGCTTTACCGACGAATTTTAATCCTTAAATAGGGCGTGGCCAAGGGGTAAGGCACAGGGTTTTGGTCCCTGGACCGGTGGTTCGAATCCACCCGCCCTAGCTATCCATTCCCTTTCAGCTTTCGAGAAAATAGCAGCAGGAAGAATCGCAATGAGCTCATAAAGTCATCCCTGCTCTCTTTTTTTGTTATTCTTATTTATTATTAGGATTACCATGACTACTCCGATTGATATGCCCACCAGATTTGCCAGCCAGTCCAGCCAGGACGACGTTCTGTAAACAATAAAAGCCTGTGAAAATTCCGTGAGACTGGCATAAAAGATCGATAGGGTTACTACTGAATTCCTGGTTTGGCCGGTATCCGCGAAATGGTGAATTGCCCCATAGGCGATAAGTACGAAGAGTGCAAATTCTCCCGCATGAAAGAGCTTGTCGGCTCCCGGGAGACCAATCACCGGTGCGCCCTCACCGATCGGGCGGACCGAAAAGTAAAATACGAGACCGCTATAGGCAAGAAAGGCGAGTACGGAGAGAATCTTATTCGTAATTCGTTTTAATGGACTAAGTTTCGGTATCATGGATTTTTATTCCTCGTGGTAGCCGCACTCCGGACAGTGCCTCTCTGAATCATTGCCGTTCAGGTGACTTTGAGTCTTGACTTTTTCAAGCCTGCTTCCACAGCGCGGACACCGTCTTTTTCCTTCCCAGAACAGTACCCCCATGAGCAGAACGACTCCTCCCGATATCCCCGCCGTTAAATATACCCAGAGTTGGACTTCACTCCCTGTCTCTTCTTTTGTCTTTTCTACTGCCGGCGGAAAGACGTTTTTATGTATCCCGGAAACCGCTTCGATCACGGCTTGTCGGACCTCCCCGTTCTTTACTTGCTTTCTGATTAAGTCATTGTACTCCGCCAGTTCGCCGGACGGGAAAATGTTCGTAACCTGAGGTCTCAGGTACGTTCTTACCTTCCAGTTTTCTCCTTCCTGAACGAAGACAACCAGGCTCTCATTCCTGTCTTTTCTTATTCCCCATTTACTTCTTACTTCACTGGAATAAATATTTGGGTCCGAAAACGGGTCGTAGCTTGATACAAGGATCGTTACCCCCACCCCTTTCTCTTTCAGTTCGGTCAATTTTTTTTCTAGCTCTCTCTGGTCGTCCATGGTTAGAACATTGGCGTAGTCGTTCAGCCGGCCTATCTTTCCGGGCAAAGAAACTCCAAACGAATTAGAGGTTTGCAGGGTTGTAATTGATAGGGGTAGGGTCAGGAAAAGCAATAGGAAAGCCAGTGTGGAGACCGATTTATTGTACGTAAAGAATTCGTGAGCAATTTTCACAGGTGACTATCCCCTGGCCGTTGCGAGCTTTTTTGACCGTGTTTTTGCTCACGGACATCTGGCAGCCCTGGCAGACGCCGTTCTTCACCTGCACTATTGGTTTGTTAGCGCTGGCTCGAAGCCTTTCGTACTGCTCTATTAACTTATCGGGGATCTTTTTCGTTAACTCTTTTCTTTTCCGTTCGAGCTGGTCCAGTTCCTGCCTTAACTCGCTTTTCTCGTCCTCCAGATCCGATATTTTCGTCTCTTTGTCTTCAATATTCGATTCAGCCCTGGACTTCTGTTCTTCTCTCTTGCTCTCGGTACGATCTATCTCCATCATAATGTCGATCGCTTCGTCCTCAAGCTTTTCCATTCTCTCCGTCGAATGCTCGATTTTTTCCTCAAGAGCCTCCGTTTCCTTAAAGCTAATTATTCCCTCGTCAAGTCTTTCCTGGTATTGATCAATCTGTTCCTGAAGTTCGTCGACTCTCGCGTTCTTTTCCTCGCTTTCCTCCTTCAGGGACTTCAAGTGTTCTTTTCTTTTCTCCTCTTTTTCCTTTATTTGTTTAATTTCTTCGCCAAGCTTTTCAACTCTACCCTCAAGCCGGTCAATTTTGTGTTCTTTTTCCTTTATTGACTCGTCGAAGCCCTGAAGGTCAAGTAGCTTTTTTAAGTTTTTATTCAACGTTTTCCCCCTCGAATAGCTCGATTGAAAGTGCTTCCGGGCTAAATTCTTCCCGTAATAGTTCCTTTAACCGGGGTACGAACACCTTTTCGGAATGAAAGTGGCCGACCTCCATGATCGCCAGGCCTCGTTCCCTTGCGTCGGTTCGCTCGTGATAATCCAGTTCGCCGGTTATTAAAAGATCCACCTCTGAATCGATTGCCGGATTTACCGCGGGGCCACCGGCACCCGGCGAGGTCGCTACTCTCTTTATCTTTTCCTCCAGGTTACCCGTGAACCGTATTTTCTTCCTACTCATCTCCAGACTGGCGGCAATCAGTGATTTGACCTCGTCCGGACCCCGCGAATCCCTCCATTCGCCAATCCTTCCCAGTCCTACACCAGGTTCCTGTCGCTCGGTCTCCTCGAGCGAAAAGCCAGGCTCCTCGTAGGGGTGTACGCCGTGAAGGGCTGAAACGACCTTCCTCCGGTATTTTGGGCTGAGTAAAAATTCCAGCTTCACTTCCTCCGTTTTTTCCGTTTCTCCTGCTTCTCCGCGACTCGGGTCGGCGCTTTCCGTCGCTCGAAAGCTCCCTTCCGCCCTGGATTTATAATAGCTTTCCCTGTAGTTCCCTACCTCCCCCGCGCCGGATTCCACCAGGGCCTCTTTCACCATTTCTTCCCCGGTTTTCGGCACAAAAACTGACAATTTCAGGAGGTTCGGGGCACTAGAAGTCTTAAGCGGTGTCAACTTTTCTAGTTGCAACCTTTTTGCCAGCCCGTGAGATAATCCGCGTGCTGACACGTCGAACGGCGTGTGAATTGCGAGCAAATCCATTCCGTAACTTGCTAAATCCATTAACTTTTTTCCGGTTAGTGTCCCCCCGTCCAGCTTCTCAAGTTCCGAGAAGATCAGGGGGTGATGGGTGATCAATAAGTCGGATTCCCGGGCTATTCCCTTTTCGATGAACTCCGTGGTTGGGTCCAGGCCGATCAATATTTCTTCTAATGTTTCCTGGTTGGTTGTGACTTGAGGGCCGGAATTGTCCCAATCCGATTCCAGGTAAGATGGGGCAATCTTCTCGAGATAGTTCTGTAGGGTCCTATAGAGAACCAGGAAAATCACCTCGCGAATAATATAATCTCTTCTCAGACAAATATCAACGGGAAGCCGGAATACTACTTGTATTGATTGAATAAATAAGAAACAAAAAGAGCTTCATATCTTGGAAAAGTTATAAAGTAGTATATAATCTAGTTAAGAAAAATTTCATAAGAGGTTGAAAAATGGTAGACGAAACTCGAAGCAATCCGAGAGAGTTGTTCCACAGACACGTTTATAACCCAATTCTAAAACCAGGCGAGTGGCCGTACGTGGTGAACTCCGTATTTAACCCCGGAGCTACACAGTTAGGAGGCGAGACCATCCTTCTTTGTCGGGTTGAGGACTGTCGGGGTTTTTCTCATCTTACCGTTGCGCGGAGCGAGGACGGAAAGACGGGATGGGAGGTCGATGGAGAGCCGACTCTTTCCAGGTCGGAGAAGTTTCACGAGGAGCAGTGGGGGCTCGAAGACCCGAGGATAGTTTGGTTTGAGCCGTTTGAGCGTTATGCTATTACGTATACTTCTTTCTCGCCGGCGGGACCTCAAGTTTCGCTCGCCTTTACCGAAGACTTCAAGGAGTTCGATCGAAAGGGTCCTCTTTTGCCTCCGGAGGATAAGGACGCTTCCCTGTTTCCAAAAAAGCTTGATGGTCGGTACGTACTAATTCATCGACCCATAGTTAGGGGCGAACAGCACGTCTGGGTCTCCTTTTCCCCGGATCTTAAACACTGGGGCGATCACGAGATACTGCTGCAACGTCGTAGCGGCTGGTGGGACGATGCCAAGGTAGGACTCGGTCCCCAGCCGATTGAGATCCGTAGCGGCTGGTTGATGATTTATCACGGAGTGAGAGAGACGGCTTCCGGTAGTTTGTACCGTGTGGGGCTCGCTCTCCTGGACAAGGAAGACCCCACCAAGGTGATCAGGCGCTGCGACCCCTGGGTCCTGGGTCCGAGGGAAGACTACGAGTACCGTGGAGACGTCCCGGGGGTAGTATTTCCTACGGGTGCGGTTGTTGACGAGGAGACTGGAGAATTGAGAATCTATTACGGTGCCGCCGATACTTCGATCGGGATGGCAACTGCTCAGCTGGACGAGGTACTGGAATACCTGGAAAGCTGTCGTTGAGTTCGGGTTTACCGAACCTGCTGGTGGTTTTCTGCTTGGCAAAATTTTAAAAATGTTGGATTCAGAAATGCGTTAAGTTCACTTCGCAAGAAAAAATACAATCCTGGTTAAAGAAGGGGGGATGAACCGTGACCGAAAAGAACCCGGAAAACGTGCCAGTAACGTATCTGGCCACCTATCCACCGAGGAAATGTGGTATTGGCACCTTTACTCATGACCTGGCAAAGAACGTGTCGAAACATTACGGTGAGGAGATATCGGAAAAGGGTAACGTCAACATAGCTGCCCTCAACGATCGGGCCGAGGGTTACGATTACGAATCGGAAGTTGGCTTCGAAATAAACGCCAATAACAGGATGGATTACCGCAGGGCTGCGGATTACGTCAACCTGTCGGATACCAAAGTTATTAACATCCAGCACGAATTTGGTATCTTTGGCGGCAAAGACGGAGATAACCTGATTCCCTTTCTGGAAAATGTCCGGAAACCGGTCGTTTCCACCCTGCATACGATCCTGAAAACCCCCTCGGAACACCAGAAAGAAGTTCTGCAAAAGATCTGCAAGGAATCAACTGAAGTAGTTGTGCTGGCGGAGAAAGGCAAGGAACTTCTGGAAGATGTATACGGAGTAACTGTCGAAAAGGTAAAGATGATTCCCCATGGCGCTCCGGACGTACCTTTCCTTGATACTTCCTACTATAAGGAGGATTACGGCGTTGAAGGGAGACCGATTATCCTCACTTTTGGGCTGTTGGGTCCCAATAAAGGTATCGAGGTAGCTATCGAGGCCATGGAGGAAGTTGCCAGCGAGTTTCCCGAGGCCCTTTACATAGTACTAGGGGCTACTCACCCTCAGGTAAAGGAAAACCAGGGGGAGGAGTACAGATTAAGCCTGGAGCGGACGGTAAAACGTAATGGGCTTCAGGACAACGTTGCATTCCACGAGATGTTCGTTCCCCTGGACGAGCTGGTCAAATACCTCGTGACGAGTGATATTTATCTGACACCTTACCTGTCCCGGGAACAGATATCTTCCGGTACCCTGGCTTACGCGGTTGCTCTTGGAAACGCCGTAGTTTCGACTCCTTACTGGTATGCAGAGGAGTTACTCAGTGACGGCAGGGGCAGGCTGGTGCCTTTTAAGAACTCCGATGCAATGGCTGAGGCAATAATCGATCTGCTTGGTGACGAAGGCAAGCGGCAGAGAATGCGCAGGAAAGCCTATGAATTCGGTCGAGACATGGTCTGGGGTTCCGTCGCGGCCAGTTACTCCCGTACTTACAGTGAGGCCCTGAAGAGCTTCAAGGAAAGCCCTTCGGTGTCGACAGGAGGGCGAATCGATCCCAGCGATAGCTTGCCGGATCTGCCCGAAGTCAAACTTGATCACCTGGAAGTAATGACCGACGATACTGGTCTTTACCAGCACGCTTCTTACACGGTTCCAAATAGGGAGTTTGGTTATACAACTGACGATAACGCACGTGCAGCGATTGTTGCACTCAACCAGTGGAAGATATTTGAGGATAAGAAAGCTTTAAGGCTACTTAAAACTTACCTTTCTTTTCTGGATTACGCGCTGGAAGAGGGGGGTAAAAAGGCGAGGAATTACCTGACTTTCGATAGGAAGTGGAAGGACAGGGGAGAAAACGAGGATCCCCATGGGAGGTTGGTATGGGCACTCGGTAAGTTAATTGGTGAAAGTCCGGACGAATTATTTAGGAATTACGGCCATCAGCTTTTTGGTAAAGCTATTGACCCCGTCAGTAATTTTACCTCGCCCCGGGCCTGGGCTTTTTCGATACTTGGAATAGTGGGTTACCTTGACAAGTTTAGTGGGGATAGGAACAGGAAACTGGTAGGAGAAAAACTCGCGGGTAACCTGCTCCAAAGACTGAAAACGAACTCCGATGAAAGCTGGTTATGGCCGGAAGACAGCGTAACTTACGAAAACGCCCGCTTGCCTCAGGCCCTTATTGCCTGGGGAAAGTTGAGTTCAAATGAGGAAATGAAGGACTGGGGTTTAAGGAGTCTGCGCTGGTTGATAGAACTGCAGACGGACCCTGAAGAAGGTTATCTGTCGCTGATTGGAAACGATGGCTGGTTAGTTAGAGGGGAGGAAAAAGCGGATTTTGATCAACAGCCGGTTGAAGTAGGGGCGTTGATAAGTGCGAGCTGTGAGGCATATGACCTTACCGGGGATTCTTACTACCTTGATACTATATACGCAGGATTTAACTGGTTCCTCGGAAGAAATGACCTGGGGGTTCCGCTCTACGACTTTAGAACCGGCGGCTGTAAGGACGGTTTACACCCTTCCCGGGTAAACGAGAACGAGGGCGGTGAATCTTTGGTATCCTGGTTGCTCTCGCTTCAGCGGATGTATAATTTGATGGGCGAGTTCAAGAAAAACACTTCCGACCCCGATTGATAGTTAGGTGCGAGAAGTAAGCTTTTATTGATTTGATTCCCGGTTTCCAGTAATTTGCGTGAATCTTGCCGGTAGTTCACCTGGCCGATTTTATGACAGGGCTTTATCCGGAGGTACCATTAAGCTTCTTGCTTCCGGTACCGCCGTAAGTTTGCTGGGCGTCGAGCCCTTGAGGTCCCCGTCCAGCATTTCTGGCAGGTTATCTCGTGATTTCAAGCTGACCGAACGGGCACGGAAGAACTCGATCTTTGGGTGATTGACGTGGTTACCGCTGTAGACCTTTCTCAACGCCAGAACCAACTCCATCCGCCCTACTTCTTTTATTACCGCCACGTCCAGTAACCCATCCTGATAATCCGCGTGAGGAATGAGGTCAATGCCGCCACCGGTATACCTGCAACTGGCTACGAAAACGGCACTGGCTTTTCGGGCTTTTACCTCCCCGTTGACTTCCAATTTTATATCGTAGGTCGATAAACTACCGATGGATTTGAGTAAGCCGAACAGGTAAACTGATTTGCCCCAGGATAGCCCGTTCCTGCTTTTTTCCACGTTTCGCACGACGTCCGCCGGGAACCCTACACCCATGAAGTTAAATAATTCCCCGTCGTCGGCCCCCAGGTCAATTTTGATCTGACTGCCTCCCATTAGTACTTCGGTTGCCCGGGTGGTGTCTTCCGGTATGCCGACGCAGCGAGCCAAGTCGTTCCCCATACCTGTGGGAATTATTCCTACTTTCGTTCCCGGAGATTTGACTCCATTTAGTACTTCCATTACCGTTCCGTCGCCACCGACCGCCACGATGGTTTCGCTCCCTGGCTCCAGTTCGGCTGCGAGTTCTTCGCCGTGTCCGGGGAACTGCGTCCAGTGGATAGAGTAGGTCTCATTATGCCTATCCAGGGTTTCCTTTACGGTTTCGACCGCCCAGGTGGAATTGCCTCCCCCCGCGACCGGATTTGCAATGATTTCTATTTGCATTTACCTCCCAATTTATGGTATAAAAACTCTTGTAGCAAGTAAAATTTTGCTACGTCTCTGTGTCTAGTACTGGCAATATTAACCTTTTTTGGCTTTGAAGCAATGAAAGTTTTGGTTATATTGCCGAAATACTTGAAAACCCCTGCAGGATTGGGATATATTTAAATCAAATGTTGTAAGATCTGGAGTTTGGACCATCTTTTCCGGTCGGTTACTGGTAATACTTGTATTTTGCGGTTAAACCCTGTTATAATCGGGTTTACGGTTTAATATGCAAATTAAACCCAACAGGAGGTTAAATTTCTCATGAACAAGGGCGAGTTTGTCGACAGATTGAGCGAAGCTACCGGTTTTACCAAGAAGGATTCGAAGAAGGCCCTGGATTCGGTTATCGAAATAATTACGGAGGCACTGAAGGACAACGAAGAAGTTTTGCTAACTGGCTTTGGTAAGTTCGAAACTAGGTCGAGGAAAGCAACTGAGAGAATTAATCCTCAGACGGGGGAGAAGATCGAGGTACCGAGCAAAGTAGTTCCGGCCTTTAAGACGGGTAAGAACCTGAAAGAAGGGGTCAGGGAAAGTTTGAAGGCGGTTGAGACGGATTCAGGAGAGCTAGAGATAGAAAAAGAGTAGCGCCAAACTTTCAAAATTTCTTTTTTTACCCTTACAGGGTTGGCTGTTGGGTAAATACTGGCGGCTACTCAAAAAATAATATAGAGATCAGGTAACTATTTCGCAGGGGGCACTGTATTGGTGTGTCCTGCGAAATAGGTTTTTTATCTTTCTTTCGCTGTAACCACGGTAGACGTAATTCTTTCCTTTATTTCATGACATCAAATTTAACTCCCGTTATTTCTGGACCGGTTTTTCTTATTTGGCGTGGTAGGAGAACAAGTTCCTGGATCTTACAACCTGTTTGCCTCGCCGCTTAAAAAAGAGTGCAGTAAAATTAGATCGTTTTTTGAATTTTGATCCTCTATCTCATTTATTAGACGGGAAGGTGGTTTTGCGTGAGAGAAAAGGATGATGAAAAAAAAGAAGTCCTGAGCTGGGGAATAATTGGCTGCGGTGACGTGGTCAAGCGTAAGAGTGGGCCGGCGTTGCTGGATTCGGAAGGAAGTAGGGTCAAAGCTGTAATGAGGCGAAGTTTGTCGAAAGCACGTGAATATGCCTCAAAAAACGATATACCCGTAGCTACAGATAAAGCCGACGTACTGCTTGATGACCCCGAAATTGACCTGATTTACGTGGCTACTCCACCGAGCAGTCACCGAAAATATACTATAGCTGCGGCCGAAGCCGGGATGGACGTGCTAGTGGAAAAACCTATGGCTCTGAACCAGGATTCTGCTCGAGATATGGTTGAAGTTTGTGATGAATCGGGAGTGGAGCTGTTTGTCGCCTATTACAGGCGGTTTTATCCACACGTAAAAAAGATGAGAGACATGATTCGCGACGGTCTAATAGGTGAGCCGGTTCAGAGTTACGTGTACTTATCATTTGCGCCCCCGGAAGACTCGGGCTGGAGAGAGGAAATCAAAATAAGTGGCGGCGGCTGGTTTGTTGACGTCGCTTCCCACAGAGTGGACCTTCTCACCCATCTCTTCGGCTCCGTCTCCCAGGCAAAAGCGGTCGTATCGAGTTTTGAGTCGGGAAATGCCCTCGAGGATACTGTAACCGGGAGCATCAAGTTCGATACGGGAATACAGACAGGGATACAGGCTGATTTCTATTCCGGAGGGTCCGCGGACGAGTTTTACGTCCATGGGACCGAGGGATCGATTTATACTGAAGACCTGAGTGATTTTCAGGTTACGCTGGAGAAGGGCGGAGAAGTGGAGGAGTATGAATTCAGTGAATTTTCTGCTCCTCACTACGGATTGATCGAGCACGTTGAAGACGTTTTGCTTGATGGAGCCAGGAATGAAGCCGCCGGCTCCGAAGTTCTGGAGACCGAGAAAGTACTGGATCAACTCATTCGTGACTCCTATTAGCTGAAAAATTATTCAGTTTTAGTATAAGTAGTCCCTGGAGGGGTTGTAGCGGCCTATCAAATTAACCTATAAACGGATTTGACCTGAGGTACCTTACTTTACCACTCTTGAGCACCAAGGGGTTTGAAATAGTCAAAGGCTAATTATCAAGGGAACGACGAGCGGGACGAGGGAGGAAAGTACGGCGCCGCTAAAGAAGGCCGGAAGAATAACCTCCTCACCTCCGAGTTCCCTCAACAGTGGCAGCGTCACGTCCATCATTGTTGCACCGCCCGGGGCGATGGAGACGATTTTACCGAGGTATTTTACGGCGAAAGGTAAAATCAAAAAAGTTAAAAGTTCCCTGAACGTATTTGACAGAAACGCTATCGCGCCGAGTTCTGGGCCGCTGAGTTTGGTGAGCAGGATTGCCGACAGGCTATACCAGCCAAACCCCGCTCCAACTGCTGCAGTTTCGACGGCCGATGTCTCCACCAGAAAACTCACCAGTAACGAGCCGAGAATACTCCCCGCTGCTATACTTATCGGGATCAGAATGATCTTCCAGCCCAACCTAGAAGCTTGTTTGAAGACGGATTTGTTTAGTCCGAGTGAAATGCCGACCGCCAGTAAGAGTAGCCCTAAAGTATAGTTGATGGCCGTATCGATTGCCTCCGTGACTCCGCTCCCCAGTACGGTGTAACCGAGCAGAACCCCGATTATGATGGACACTAGAATGGATGCAGTCAGTTTTAAGTGAATTTTTCCGGAACTCTCGGTTACTTCTCCGGACTCATCCGAAATACAATTCAGGGCTGGAGAAATCAGCCCCAGTAAAATAACGCTTCCAACGATGCTGGCTGCAGCGATTACTAAAGAGATGAGTCCGATGTTTCCAATGCTGGAAAGGATCTCTCCGTCGGAACCGATTTTTGTCCCCATAAGCGTCAGCAACAGCAATAAGGCGAAATGGGATAAAGGCCCTTCTATTTTTCCGAGGAAATCGGGCCAGAAATTTAGATAACCTACTGCAACACCTACGAATAGCGGAATTAGAATGATCCAGAGATCCATCTTTCTTCCTACCCCCTCGGAATGAAAATGTACAAATATTGAATACTAGTGAACAATACAGAATCCGGCAATTATATACAAGAGGTGGGGAGAGCAGGGTTTCTAAATTAGATTCCAGGGACAATTGGCTAACAGGTTCGGGATTTAATTTTGCAGCGCTTTTCGGGATTAAAGATTTATTACCGAATTCTGCCCTCTTTACTGCCCTGCCAGAGGTCCGGATTATTGCCCAGCCCCCCTTTTAAGCCTTTCGTGGCCTTCTCAAGTCTGGTAATTAACCCTTCGGGCAACTCGAGGTCTCCTGCCTCCGCATTTGCGTCTACGTGTTCCGGGGAACGAGCTCCCGCTATGACGGTATCTACTCCCGATTGTGTTAAAGCCCAGGCAATGGACGTTTGAGCCATATCGGTTCCGAATTCCTGACAGATTGATTTGATTTTTTCTATCGTGTCAAAAGTTTCGCCTTCAACTCCTTCTTCACCGTGCCTGGTTTCCGGTCTTGCGTTAGAAAAATGCCTTGTCCGTGCCCGGCCATCCGGAACGGAATCAGGGCATCCGAATTTTCCGGTTAACAATCCATGAAGTAAGGGACTATAGGCTGCTATCCCGATATCTTTTTCCAGACAGAAAGGTTGTATTTCCTGCTCGATTATCCGCCATAGAAGGTTATAGGGAAGCTGATTAACTGTAAGGTCAGAATGTTGCAGAAACTCTTTCATCTGTCGAGCCCCAAAATTCGAAGTTCCATAGTATCTAATTTTACCCTCATTTTTTAATTCCTCTAAAGCTTTAACGGTATCGAAGATCGGTACGTCGGGATTTGGCCAGTGGATGTAGTAAAAGTCCAGGTAGTCCGTATTCAGTCTCCTTAGGCTGTTTTCACATGATTTTTTTAGGTCCTTCGGGCGGAGATTGCCTGGACTGACTTTGCTGGCGATTTTAACCTCTTTCCGAAAGCCATCTAGGGCTTCCCCGAGCAGCTCTTCCGAGTAACCGTCACCATATGCTTCGGCAGTGTCGTAAAAATTAATTCCTTTTTCGTATGCCCTGCGGATAGCGGCAATTGCCTCCCCTTCATCCTGTTTCCCCCACATGTCACCACCTGATATTCCCCAGCAACCCATTGAAACTACACTTACTTCTAATTCGGTGTTGCCTAACTTCCTATATTTCACGAACCATCACTACCTTTTTAAATTAATTTAACTCTATTTCCAGTTCTGGAAGATTTGTAAATTGAATTAATAATTTCTACGGACTTCCGCGCCTCTTTTCCGTTTACTGGGGGCTTTTCTCCTTGCTCTTTTGCTTTTAAAATTTTTTCCCATTGATTTCGATGGTTTTGAGTATCTATATCCATGGGGTCGCTCGCTCCGCTCTCTCCGCCTTTTTTAACTTCTTTTGAAGGTTCTTCTCCATCCCGGGTTTTCCAGGTAACTATCTCACTACCTTTTAACTCGAGACTCCCGCCGGAACCGTAAACTCCAAGTTCCTCTTGCAATCCCGGGTAAATGGAGGTCGAACCAGTTATTACGCCCAGTGCCCCGTTATCGAATTCCAGGCTGGCCACACCCACGTCCTCCCCTTCGATTTCGTGGGTTAAAGTTTTGAC
>CAZDMI010000007.1:0-30302 GCA_964506635.1 uncultured Thermotogae bacterium | reverse complement strand
GCAAAATAGGCCTTATCGAATGAATTAACTACACCTCTCAAAGGGAGCTCGTAAACTTGATAGAGGGGACGATGGTTTTTATAATTTGCGGAATATTAGGTTAACCTAAGTTCAAATCAAACCCGGTGAAAATGGCAAGTAAAAGCCTGGAAGATTATTTAGAAACCATCTACAACTCGCTCAACCGCCGAGGCCACGCCAAAACGAACGAAATTGCCGAAGATCTCGGGGTCAAAGCTCCCTCCGTCACGGAAATGTTCCAGAAGCTGGAGAGGGAGAATTACATAAACTACCGTAAGTACGAGGGCGTTACCCTGACGGAGAAAGGCAGGGAGGTTGCAAAAGGGGTCTCGGAAGTACACGAAAACATGAGGAAATTCCTGGAAATGCTGCAGGTATCAAAAGAACAGGCCGACGAGGATGCCTGCAAGGTAGAGCATACTTTGAGCGAGGAATCAATTACTCAACTCAGCCGCTTTATCGAGTTCGTCGAGGGGTGTCCTGAGGACGAAGCCAGGTGGCTACAACACTTTTACTACTTTTCTGAGCACGGGGAGTTTCCGGACGAGTGCTTTGAAGGAGACCGAAAAGAAAAAAATAGCGAGGGTTAGTCCTGACAATGACTTTGTCGAATCTTAATTCAAACCAAAGAGCCAGGGTAATTGGGATAACCGGAGGATCGAAGTTGCAACAGAAGCTGGCCCTGCGGGGTATCTCCGAGGGGGAAAACCTAAAAGTCCTCTCAACCAGGGGGCCTGTAACGGTAAAAGTAAATGGAAACATAGTAACTATCGGTCGGGGTATGGCCCGGAAGGTAAAGGTGCGTAAGACTTGACAAAAACCAGGACAGAGAAGCTTTCCGAACTTCAGTACGGCCAGGAAGCCCTGATCACGGGAATTGAACCGGGGCTGAAGCGGCGACTGGTTAGTCGCGGCATCAGAGTCGGCAAGGAAATACGCATGGACACCAAACAACCGATAAACGGCCCGGTAGTTGTTACCATAGGCAAATCAACGACTTCACTCGGTCTTAACCTGGCAAAACAGATTACAGTTGAGGTGAAGAATGACGATACTGCTGATGGGTCACCCTAACGTGGGGAAGAGCGCAGTCTTTAACAGACTTACCGGTGCAAATATTACCGAATCGAACTATCCGGGAACCACGGTGGATTATACTGAGGGTTACGCGATGATCGAGGGTAACGAGGCAAAAGTGATCGACGTTCCCGGTACCTTCTCCACTGAGCCCAAGGACGAGGCGGAGAAAGTTGCAATGGACATCCTGGAGGAGAACGAGGACGCAACTGTCGTCACAGTTCTCGACGCCACAAAGGTAGAACGGGGGCTCTACCTGGCTTTTGAGATTCTGGAGAAGGGCTACCCTCTCGTGATAGCAATAAACATGTGGGACGACGCCGAGAAGCAGAACATAAGCATAGACGCGAAGGGGTTAGAAGACGTACTTGAAGTTCCGGTCGTCCCGACCGTGGCGATAAGTGGCGAGGGTATATCCGAACTGGCCAGCAAAATTCCCGAAGCTACCGCGATAAACGTCGAAGACCTGGAGAAAAGAATAGAGGAGTTATAAGTGAAACTCGATACCGAAAGAAGATGGGAACTGATAGATAAAGTCGCACGGGAAACCGTCGAGTACGGCGCCGAAAAGACCACGATCACGAGTGTACTCGCCGAGTTAACGGTAAAACCCCTTACAGGGATTCCTTTTGGTATTGCCGTCCTCTACGGTTTCTGGGCCTTTTTCAACGCTTTCGCCGGTTTCTTTACCGACGGATTTTTCGTACCCCTTTTCGACGATCACTGGCTACCCTTGCTTCAGCGGGCCTTTCCGTTCGAAGGCTCCTGGTTTTACTACGTATTTGTTGGTGATCCGGGGGCCCAGAATTCCTTCGAGGCATTTGGAATATTGACCAGCGGGCTTTTCGTGGCTATAGGGGTCGTTTTCCCCGCCATAGTTGCTTTCTATCTGGTTATCACGATACTGGAGGATTCCGGCTACATGCCACGTCTGGCCGTCCTGGTTGATACCGTTTTACATAAGATCGGGCTGCACGGTTTTGCAGTTGTACCGATGATCCTATCGCTCGGTTGCAACGTTCCCGGGGTCGCCTCAACCCGGACCCTGGAGACGAAGAAACAGAGATTTATGATGATGGTCCTCCTCTCAATATTTATCCCATGTGGGGCCCAGATAGGTGTCATGCTATCCCTGATACCGCAATACTTTGGCTATATCATGCTTTATCTCCTATTCGGTTTCTTTCTTTTCGGTTTCCTGCTGGATAGAATAATTCCCGGAAAGTCTCCGGAAATCATGACGGACGTACCCCCTTTCAGAGTACCAACTTTTTCCAACGTTTCCAGGAAGCTCGGGGTAAAGGTAAAAGGATTTCTCACGAACGCCATCCCCTTCGTCTTGCTCGGCGTCGGGCTGGTTAACCTCCTCTACCTTGGCGGAGTGATTTCCTGGTTGGCAAACTTTTTTGCTCCTGTTATTACAGGATGGTTCGGTGTTCCCAAAGAAACCGTTGCACCGCTGATTGCCGGATTTCTCAGGAAGGACCTCGCAGTTGCCCAGCTTACCTCCATTCAAATGTCCAGCTTTCAGCTGATCACTTCCGTGGTACTAATTTCGATTTACTTCCCATGTATAGCGACGTTTTCGATGATTATAAAGGAAGGAAGGCGGAGCGGGGGCTTGGTAAAAGTTCTTGGTGGTAGCCTGTTAACCCTGGGGGTCGTGGTCTTCCTCTGGGGAGGCCTGCTTCACCTGATCGGAATACTTTTGGGGGTGGCTTAGGTGTCTAAAAAATTCTTTTCCTTTTTGCTTGCTTTTATCGGCGTTTTCGCCGTGGTTCCCGGCTTGCTCGAGATAATGCTCTCCCTGACGGGGTCCAGTTTTGCCTGGGGTATAGTAACGTTTGCCGGTGAATTCGTCTTCTGGCGGGGCCTGATACTTACCGCTTCCGGCGTTTTATTTCTCAGCGCGATAAACGAAGGGAATCCGGTACAAAAACGAGCCCAGGCAGTTCTGGCAAGCCTGATGATCTGGATAGTGGGAGGGATGGAAATCCTTTCGATAGTTTTAAGTTCAGTACCCGGCGAAGGCAAAAGATGGTTAACCACCCTGGAAGGATTTATAGAAAGCTATCAGGAACCGGTAATTCCGTCCATACTGTTACTCCCTCTCACGCTGGGATTGGTTCTACTAATCTCTCTGAACAGGGGCAACCATGAATAAAAAGAATAAATTACTTACGCTGCTGGACGAAGGGAAAACACTGGACGAGTTAACCGACCTGCTGGAAATGAGAAAGCCAACCATCCGGGCAATGGTGGAACAACTCGCGCACGAAGGTTCCCTTGAGGAATCAAACTGTGAGTCAGACTGTAACTTCTGTCCGTACAGCGGGACCTGTGGGGGTTCGTCCGGGAGAGAGAAACTTTACGTGGTAAAAGAAGAGGAGGAAGAGGGATGATTTCGGAAGAGCTGATAAAAGAAACGGGGGCTGACCTGGAAGGGAAGCAAATCGCGGATCTGCGAATCGGCCTGGGTTACACTGTAGTTAGACTTGACTCAGGCGAAACCGGACTGGCGGGGACTTTGAGATACGATTTGCCTCGTGGTTGCAGTTTGCTGGATCGAGCCGGGGATTTCGAGGGGACGAGAGCAAAGGAAGCAGCCGAACTGCTGACGCGCCCGGATCCGCTGCTCGCCGCTATCGGCCTCGCAACGATCAACGCAGTACTGAACCGGGACCAGGAGAGCAATACGGACTCACCGCTTGAGGCACTCTCGATAACGGCCGGAGATTCGGTCGGTATGGTTGGGAACTTTGCCCCGCTGATGGATCCGATCAAGCAAAGAACCGAAGAACTTTACGTATTCGAGCGGGAGCCCTCCTCAGGAGAAGAAATATACCCCGACTGGGCCGTAAACTCTCTTCTACCCGAATGCGACGTCGCTATAATTTCCTCCACTACGCTGATGAACGGGACGCTGGAACACCTGTTCGAGCTATCGCCGGAGCGAACTGCTTTGCTCGGTCCGTCCACTCCGATGACTGAACTGCTCAAGGACTACGGCGTTTCCCATCTATTCGGGTCAGTCGTCAGGAAGCCGGAGGCGATTATTGAGATAGTATCTCAGGCCGGGGGCACGCGGAATTTCGGCGAGGCAGTAGAAAAAATAAACCTGGAGCTTTGACCCAAACGGGCCAGGTTGATCTCAGTTTAAAATCCAGTCCGAAAAAATTAAGCTTAGCCTGGTAGCTGCAAAAAATAATTTCTACCTTACAAGCAGGTGCCATAAGTTCGTACTTCATTGCTGGTCTCGTAAAAATGACGGGCTACAGACGCAAAACCAAAAAATTAAGGGAGCGGTGATTCTTCCGAATGAACCAACAGAACTGGAGCAGCTTAACTCCAGATGACGTATTCGACAAGCTGTCGTCCACTCCCGATGGACTCTCCGAGGAAGAGGCGAAGTCTCGGCTGGAGGAGCACGGCAGGAACGAGCTAGAGGAAGGAGAAGAGGTCTCACCATTAAAACTGCTCCTGGAGCAGTTTTCGGACTTCCTCATCCTGATTCTTCTGGTAGCTGCCACACTATCCCTGGTCCTGGGGCACCAGGTGGACTTTTACCTGATAATTTCCATAGTCATCGGTAACGGTATCTTTGGTTTTATCCAGGACTGGAAAGCGGAAAAATCAATCCGGGCCTTAAAGGAGATGGCCTCGCCGGACGCAACGGTTTACCGGAACGGCCAGGCGAAAGAAGTTTCAAGGGAAGAAGTTGTACCCGGTGACGTGATAGCGCTGGAGCAGGGATCGGCGGTCCCGGCGGACGCACGGTTGATTGAAGAGGAGAGCTTGAAGGTGGACGAATCGGCACTGACCGGGGAAAGCGAACCGGTAAAAAAGAACCTGGACTCCGTAGAAGCGGGAGCCGACCTGGCAGAAAAGACCGACCTGGTCTTCAAGCAAACCAACGTGGTACGCGGAAGAGGCAAGGCGATCGTTGTTTCAACTGGCATGGACACGGAAATCGGCAAGGTTGCCCAGAAACTACAGGAAGTCGAGAAGGAGCTCACGCCGTTCCAGAAGGAGGTAAATAAGCTGGGCAAGCGGCTCGGGATCATCCTGCTAGCCATTTCTGCCCTGATTATCCCGATTTCCGTTCTCATCCACGGCATTGGCTGGTTAAACGCCTTCCTCACAGCCGTGGCGCTGGCAGTTGCCGCCATACCGGAAGGTTTACCGGCGGTAGTCACGCTTGCCCTCGCTATGGGAACCAGAAAGATGGTGGACAGAAACGTACTGACGCGGAGGCTGACCGCGGTAGAATCGCTCGGATCAGTTGATACCATCTGCACCGATAAGACCGGGACCTTAACTGAAAACGAGATGACGGTACGTCAGATATACGCCGGAGGAAGGCAATTAAAATTATCCGAATTGGAGGTTGAATCCGACCACGAGGAAGCGAGCGAAGAAGAGTTGCTGCTGCGGGCCGGCACCCTCTGTAATGACGCCGAGATCAGGGAAGACGGTAGCCGCGGTGATCCAACCGAGGTTGCTCTAATTAAATCAGCAAAAGAATCCGGTTTGGATACCGATAACCTCGAATCCGAGCACGAGCGCGTCCGCGAGGTACCTTTTTCCTCCCAGAGGAAAAGGATGACTACGGTACATAAAAAGGACGGTAGACTTACAGCCTATTCCAAGGGTGCACCAAAAGTTATGCTGGAGAGAAGCGACAGTTACAGGGAAAACGGTGAAGTTAAGCCCCTAACTGAGGAAAAACGGGAGGAGTTGCGGAACCGGATAGACGGGATGGCCGAAAACGCTCTTCGAGTCCTGGCCTTCGCCACCAAGAATCTGGGAGACGGAGATCCGGAAGAAAGAAGCGATGAGGAACTGGAGTCGGGCTTGACCTTTCTCGGTCTCCAGGGCATGCTTGACCCGCCCAGAAAAGAAGTCAAGGACGCAATATCGGCCTGCAGGAAAGCCGGGATCAGAACCGTAATGGTAACCGGTGACAACGCCCTGACGGCCAAAGCAATTGGAAGGAAACTTGGTTTTACCGGTGAAGTAGTCACCGGAAGCGAACTGGACGAACTAACGGAAGAGCAGCTTAAGGATAAAATACCGGAGGCCGATATATACGCACGGGTCTCGCCTTCCCACAAGCTGAAGATACTCAACCTGATCAAGGAGAGAGAAGGTGAGGTCGTGGCGATGACCGGTGACGGCGTAAACGATGCTCCTTCCCTCAAACGTTCCGATGTCGGAGTTGCAATGGGGATAAGGGGCACGGACGTCGCCAAACAGGCATCGGACATAGTCTTGCTCGACGACAACTTTGCTTCGATCAAGGAAGCTATTTCCGAGGGTAGAGCAATATTCGACAACATACGGAAGTTCGTATCGCTACTGCTTTCCGGCAACCTGGCGGAGGTTCTATCGGTATTTATCGCGTCCCTGGTTGGGCTCGGTTTACCGCTTACCGCGCCGATGCTGCTCTGGGTCAACCTGTTGACCGACGGTCTCCCGGCAGTAGCCCTGGGAGCTGACGGTAAATCGGAGGGGATCATGGACAGGCAACCCCGAAAAAAAGGCGAGGGAGTGATTAATAACCACATGATCTACGTGATCCTGGGTATCGGACTCAGCCTGACCACCCTGATCTTATTCTCCTTCAACCATTTTCTCCCCAATATGGCCCTGGCAAGAACCGTAGCGTTTACCGAACTGGTTCTTATCGAGCTGGTTGAGATATGGCCAATTAGAAAGATCTTTGGCCAGCCAATTAAGCGAAATAACTGGCTTCGACTGGCCGTGGTTTCGTCGATACTGCTCCAGTTCGTCGTAATATACAGCCCTTTAAACTCTTTCTTTGGCCTCGTTCCGCTGGGCTTTTACGCCTGGATTGTAGTCATTGCAGCGGTAATTATATTTGGCCTGTTTATCTGGCTCTACGTAAAGTTTGGGGAAGAGGTATTGAACCTAAAAAACTGATTTTTAAACTACTTTCTCTCAAGGCATCATCCCGGGATCGCTGAAATCAGTGCGGTCCCGGGGTATTCTTCTTTAAAATTACTTTACACTTTCTTTACATTCCTGAGCTAAAGTATAATTAACAAAACCAATCAACGAAAAGCAGGGGGTAATAACCCATGGATAGCCGAATCAACAGCAAGTTTTCGCTAGTGTTTGTAATTATACTTTCCATTGGATTGATCGGGAGCGGCACGCTGGCAGTCACCGGAGAGGAATCGGATCCCGCAGCGTCCCAGCAAACAGCAATTACCAGAGCAGCTGAGGAAGTCGGTCCCGCAGTAGCAAGAGTTGAAGTAACTAAAGGGGTATCACAGAGAGCACCTTCGAGCTTCTTCAACGACCCATTCTTTCGGTATTTTTTTGGCGAACCACCACGGGGGGAGGAACGACAGGTCGAGTCGCTCGGTTCCGGGTTTGCCATAAGCTGGAAGGGGAAAAAGTACGTTCTAACGAATGAGCACGTAGTCGCCAATGCACAGGAAATCAAGCTGGTTTTCAAGGACGGGCAAACTTACAGGGCCGAAGTAGTCGGTAAGGATGCAATGATTGATATTGCGGTCCTTGACATCGAGGGAGACGGTAACTTAAAGGACCTGCCAACGGCGGAACTCGGCAACCCGGCAGAGACGCCGGTCGGTGGCTGGGTAGTCGCAATCGGCAACCCGGAAGGATTCGAGAATACCGTCACTGCAGGTGTTTTAAGTGCAAGAAATAGAACCATTCCTAAACCGAATAGTGAGGGGAGCTATCAGAACCTGCTGCAGACCGACGCGTCCATAAATCCGGGCAACTCCGGCGGACCTCTGGTTAACACCAATGGCGAGGTCATCGGAATAAATACGGCAATAATCAGGCAAAATCGACAGGGAGTTCCGTTGACCGGTTTAAACTTCGCCGTGTCGATAGATTCGGTGCAGAAGGTACTCCCGGAACTGGTCAGCGAAGGCGAGGTAACAAGAGCCTGGCTCGGAGTATGGTTCCAGAGCGTCACTTCCGAGATGGGAGAGAAATTCGGTCTGGAAAACGGTAACGGCGTCCTTATTTCGGAAGTAATCAAGGGTTCGCCGGCGGACAAAGCAGGTCTTAAGGCAGGAGACATAATCGTCGCCCTGAACGGAAATAAGATAACCGGAAGCTCGGAGTTCCAGGGGGAAATTATGTACCGCGACGTAGGTGAGAAAATCGACCTGAAACTGATCAGAGAAGGAAAGAAGCAGACGTTCACTGTAACTCTCGGGAAGAAAACTGACAACGGTGCGAAACCCGGAACGGAAACTGATACATACACTGATCCGGATTTCGGCTTCTCGCTCGAAGAAAATTCGGCCCAGCTCAGGGAAGAGTACGAGCTTTCGGTCGAATCAGGTCTCGTGATTACCGAAATGGACGGAAGCGGCAACGTCGAAGGCGTTCAGGTCGGAGACGTCTTGCTTCAGGCCGGAAAGAATAACGTAAACCTGGTTACTCTGAATTCTATAAGAGATTGGAAATCAGTAACCGAGGACCTCGGCGAAAACGAAACCTTACTTGTCAGAGTCATACGCGGGGAAAGCTACAGGTGGATGACCCTAACCCCGTAACTTTAGCTCAAAATAACGGGAAGTCCGGGTATAATTCCGGGCTTCCCGAACCTATCATTTATTATTGTAATGAAAAGAACTGTACTAGTAGTGGACGATGACGAGGACCTGGTCGATCTGTTGAAGAATTACCTGGAGAAGGACGGTTACAAGGTACTGACGGCTTACGACGGCCAGGCGGCACTCAACCTTTTCCGGCTGAGAGACGTTGACCTCATCGTCCTTGACCTGATGCTGCCCAAGGTCAGCGGGTTGAACGTATGTCGGGGCGTGAGGAACGAATCCCAGACACCGATAATAATGCTCACCGCAAAGTCGGAAGAGGAGGACAGAATTAAGGGCCTCGACCTTGGAGCCGACGATTACGTAACTAAGCCATTCAGTCCGGGAGAACTTCTGGCCAGGATTAGAGCAGTTCTACGCCGGGCCTCGGAAGAGGGCCCGAGGGAAGTTAGCCACGGGAACTTAACCGTGAATTTTGAATCCCACAAGGTCCTTCTCGACGGTGAGCCGGTTGATTTAACGCCAACCGAGTTCGATATATTGTCCACACTGGTAAAACAACCCCGCCGGGTATTTTCTCGACCCGACTTGATTCACGCCGCACTCGGCTACGGCTACGAAGGATTCGAGAGGACGATAGACGTCCATATAAAAAACATCAGGAAAAAAATCGAACCGGATACGGAGGACCCTGAGTACATAAAGACCGAACACGGAGTAGGGTACAAATTCGACCCCCCAGCTTCCGACGACCAGCTCGAAGAGAATGTTCAGTAGTCTCAGAATCAAGCTGCTGGCCAGTTTTTTTCTCGTCATAGCAATCGCAGTCGGAACTATATCTTACATAGCCTCCAATTCCGCAATCAACCAATTTGACCGCTACGTGAGTCGGGACCAGGCCGAACGCTACCAGCGGCTCGCCCTCACTTTTTCCAACTACTATCGCTACAATGGGGGCTGGGAAGGGGTATCGAGTCTATCCGACAATATTGCTGAAGTCTATGACGAAAGAATCCTGCTCACCGATCCGGACGGGAAAGTGATTAGCGACACGGAAGGAGAGCTCGTAGACTCCACCGTTTCCGGCGACTGGTCCAACAAAACGGTGACCATTAACCTGGGAGATTACCCCGTTGGTAAAATATTTATAAAGACCAATAAGCGTTCCCCTCTACAGAATACCTTCATTAACTCCGTCAACAAATCAGTCCTAACGGGGGGTTTAATCGCCGGTTTAACCGGTATCATCCTCGCGGTGCTCTTCTCCCGGAATATCCTGAGACCGATAAGAGAACTGACCCGGGCCACGAACGAGATGAAAGAAGGCGATCTGGACCAGCGGGTCGATACATCTTCGGGAGGGGAAATTGGAAAGCTTGGTGAAGCATTCAACTCTCTGGCACAGAGGTTAAAGCAACAGAAAAAACTGAGAGAGGAAATGGTAAGCGACGTAGCTCACGAACTCCGCAACCCGCTTTCGAACATCCAGGGTTACCTGGAGGGCCTGAAGGAGGGGATGGTAGAGCCGAGCGAAAAAGTCTTCGAATCACTCCACCAGCAATCTCTAGTCCTGAAAAGACTTGTAAACGACCTGAGGGACGTCAACCGGGCAAGGGCGGGGCAGCTCGAGCTCGACGCAAAAAAAGTAGTTCTCGAGGACATAATCGATAAAGAGATAAAAGCAGCCAAAAATACCGCTGAAAGGAAAGAAATTACGATCGAAGAGGACCTCGGGGAGCCGACGTTCCTCGAAGCCGACCCCGAAAGGATTTCTCAGGTCATTAGAAACCTGCTGGACAACGCTTTAACCCACACACCCTCCGGGGGGAAAATTGAGGTTTCTGTCTCAAATAAATCCGGCAAAGCAAAGACCACTGTCTCGGACGACGGAAGCGGAATCCCTGAAGAGGAATTACCAAACATATTTGACAGATTTTATCGAGTTGACAAATCCCGGTCGCGGGGCACGGGTGGTACCGGGCTTGGTCTTACCATAGCAAAGGAAATAGTTGAATCCCACGGTGGAACTATAACCGTGGAGAGCGAAGTCGGAGAAGGGACCAGATTCGAATTTAGCCTGCCCGCCGAGAATAATGAATCAAGAACCACGCCTTAGGCTGCTCAAACCCGATGAATTCTGTATTTCTATCAACTTAATCAGTTAAATATTTCTTAAACGAGGGGTTGACTAAAAGGGGGGAATTGGGTAAACTTTTTCTGCGTTAGCAGTCGTTAGCCAAGAGTGCTAATTAAGGTTATTCAACACAATATTCACAACAATTAAAAAGAGAGGAGGTAAGCAGCATGGATATCAAACCGTTAGGAAGAAGAGTTCTGGTACAAGAAGTCGAAGAAGAGGAAGAGGAGGAAGAAGTTACCGAAGGAGGCATCGTCCTTCCGGACAGTGCCAAGTCGGAAGACAATTACATCAAGGCAGAGGTACTGGCAGTAGGTACGGACGACAAAATTGAGGTAGAAGTTGGGGACGAAGTGATACTTTCCAGCTACTCTGGAACAGGAATAGAGGTCGATGGGGACGAATTAACGATTCTCAAGAACAACGACATTCTCGCCAAGATCGAATAACCAAATTCAGGAGGTCAATAAAAAATGGCAAAAGAAGTAAAATTTCAAGAGGACGCACGAAGAGCATTGCAGGAAGGAGTTAATCAGCTTGCTGAGGCAGTAAGAATCACTCTTGGGCCGAGGGGAAGAAACGTAATACTTGACCAGGACTTTGGTGCTCCCGATATTACGAACGACGGAGTAACCATAGCAGAAGAACAGGAATTCAAGGACAAATTCGAGAACATGGGTGCCCAGCTTGTCAAAGAGGTAGCAAGCGAGACCAACGACGCAGCCGGTGACGGTACTACTACAGCTACCATTCTGGCTCATGCAATTCTGGAAGAAGGTTTCAAGAACGTCGCAGCAGGTGCAAACCCGGAATACCTGAAACAGGGAATTAAAAGAGGTACGGAAAAAATAGTTGAGGAACTTAAGGATAAGAGCAGGGAGCTTTCCGACAAGGAAGAGACCGCTCAGGTAGCCACCATATCCTCCGACGACGAGGAAATCGGTCAGATTATTGCCGACACCATGGAAGAGGCCGGAGAGGACGGAGTCATCACCGTAGAGGAATCCGAGGGCATAGAGACGTACTACGAACTTGTCGAAGGTATGCAGTTTGACAGAGAATACCTCTCACCCTACTTCGTTACCGATTCCGAGAACATGGAAGTGGACCTTGAGGACCCGTACATACTCATCACGGATCAGGAAATCAAGAACGCTCAGGACTTCGTACCGGTACTCGAGAAGATTGCCCAGTCCGGCGATCCTCTGCTCGTAATAGCGGACGACGTCGATGGCGAAGCACTGACCACTATGGTTATCAACAAGATCAAAGGAACCCTGGACAGTGTCGCAGTCAAGGCACCTGGCTTCGGTGACCGCAGGGACGAGCAGCTTGAAGACATTGCCACTCTCACCGACGGTCAGCTGATAGCTGAGGACCTTGGGATGGACGTAAGCGACTGTACAGTTGACATGTTAGGGAAGGCCGAAAGGGTCAGAGTCACTGACGAAGATACCACAATAATCGGTGGCAAGGGCTCTACTGAAGCAATTAAAGGCAGGGTCGACAAGATAGATAACCAGATAGCAGCCAGTGACTCCGACTACGACAGGGAAAAACTTGAAGAGAGGAAGGCTAAATTGGTAGGCGGAATCGCAGTAATCAAAGTCGGTGCTGCTACTGAGACCGAATTGGACGAAAGGAAAACCAGGATGGAGGACGCTCTGGAAGCAACTCAGGCCGCAGTTGACGAAGGTATTCTGCCCGGCGGTGGCATTACACTCTTAAAAGCCGCCAACAAGATCGACGAACTCGATCTCGAAGGCGACCAGGCAGTTGGTGCCAAGATTTTGAAACAGGCGGTCAAGGAACCCGTAAAACAGCTAGCAAGCAATGCCGGCCACGAAGGTTCAATCATAGCAGAGCGCATTCTTGAAAAGGAAGAAGGGGTTGGATTTGACGTAGAAGAAGAGGAATACACCGACATGGTAGAAGCAGGGATTATCGATCCGACCATGGTTACGAGATCCGCAATCCAGAACGCCGCTTCGGTAGCCAGCATGCTGCTATCGACGGACGCCTTAGTAGTCGATGAAGAGGACGAAGACGACGAAGGCGGCGGCGGTGCTCCCGGCGGCGGTGCTCCCGGCGGCGGCGGAATGCCCGGCGGCGGCGGAATGCCCGGCGGCGGCGGAATGCCCGGCGGCATGGGAATGTAACTCACCATTACCTTACAAAGAAATAATCCCCGCAGCGGGAAGTTCCCGCTGCGGGTTTTTTATTTTCAACGATGTTAAAAACACTCTGATCCTTTAATATTGTCTTACCAATGGAAAACGACTTCTATTCTATCTCGTCGGATTATTTAATTAACCAAAAACCGGGGGAAGGGAAGACGGCCCTGGTACTGGGCGGAGGTGGGGCCAGGGGTTATGCTCATCTAGGTGTAGCTCAGGCACTTAAGGAAGCCGGACTGGAACCGGATATCGTGGTGGGAACGAGTATGGGGGCAGTAATTGGAGCAGCTGTTGCTAACCGGGCCAACCTTGATGGAATGGTGAAAGTTTTGAAGCGGCTCGACGTAAATGACATACTGAAAATTTCCCCGGAGAGCCGCCGCGAACTTGAAAAGTTGATTGGAAAATCTTTAGTCCGGGAAATCGGGGCTAGAAGGAGAAAAAAAGGGGGACAGGTCGATACACCCGTCAAACTCACCCGTTTATTCACCTTTTTTAAACTGATGACGAAAAACTCCAGGATCGAGGACCTTTCCATCGATTATGCCGCAATTGCTACGGATCTCGAAAAAGGGGGCGAGCTGGTCATCAAAAAAGGTAAGGTCTACCGTGCAGCAGCGGCAAGCTCTGCCATCCCCGGCTTTATCCCTCCTGTAAAACTTGATGGCCGGACCCTGGCTGATGGAGGTGTGGTTGACGTCCTACCCATTCTACCCGCACTGGAAATGGGGGCCGAGTACGTGCTTGCAGTAGACGTAAGGGAGCGGCTAAGCGACGAACTGGACGAAAATCCACTCAACCTATTTTACAGGACTAGCTCAATCAGACAAATAGAACTGGTTAATACCAAGATATCGATAGCCAGGCAAAAAATTGGTGAAAAACTGGCAGTCCTGACTCCGCCAGTTGATACCCTAAACTGGCTCGATTTTAACGAGGTAGAAAAGGCCGTTTCGATTGGCAGAAATTATACCGAAGAGAGACTTCCTAGAATCAGGAAAATTATGGGGTAAAGTTGACGCAAAACCGCCGGATTTTTATTTTTAAAGAAGAAGTACTCACCTTATAATTCGGCATGGTTTATTCTTTCCTAAAAGAAAATATGGCATTAAGGGGCAAACCTGCCAGTTCCCATGGATTGAGTATAGCTTCAATAATTTTTCAGTACTTTCCGGACCGTTTTCTTCCGGTTATTTATCCGAAGGCAAGTCATCCTGGACTAAAGAATAAAACTTAAAAAAAGGGGGAGAAATGACCCACCAATCTTACGGTAAAAAAAGCCCGGTCAAAGCTTACTTCGACGAAATCGGTGACCGGCCTCTCCTATCAAGAGATGAGGAGGCCAAACTTGCCAAGAGGATCGAAGACGGCGACGATAGTGCCAAGCAGGAACTCGCCGTTGCCAACCTCAGGCTCGTTATAAGTATTGCTAAGAAGTACCGTAATTTCGGGCTCTCTTTTCTGGACCTGATCCAGGAAGGTAACCTTGGTTTGATGAAAGCGGTAGAAAAATTCGACTGGCGCAAGGGTTATAAGTTCAGCACCTACGCCACCTGGTGGATCCGGCAGGCCATCCTTAGAGCAATAACCAACAGATCACGGACTATTCGGGTACCGGCACACATGAGCGAATTGATTCGTGACATTCACGATGTAGAAAAAGAATATCTACAGGAAAACGGGGAAGAGCCCGGTCCAGAAGAAATCGCTGAGAAACTGGAAGTTTCAACGGAAAAAGTTCGCCACGCAAAGAAAACAGCCCAGAGAACCACGTCCCTCGACAAGCCCTTAAATGATGACGGAGAAGAGGCAGGCGTTTTAGGGGATATAATGGCCGACGAAAACCTCCCTAACCCGGAAGAGGAAACGCTGGAATCCCTTCTCAAGGACGAACTCAAGAAACTCCTTCACGAGGTGCTCACGGACAGGGAAAGGAGAATAATCCAGTTGCGTTACGGACTCGAGGACTACCACCCCAGGACGCTGAACGAAGTTGGTGAAGTATTTGGGATAAGCCGGGAAAGGGTTAGACAAATCCAGAAGGAGGCAATAAACAAATTAAAAAGCCCGAAGGTGAAAGATAGACTCCGGGCTTATATCGACAACTATCAGTTCACCTAAACCGAACTAGATTACCCCAACTTAACTATCCTCTTGTTCCTTTTTCCCGGGGGTGCCGTATATCTTATTCCCACCGGCATCTTCGCTTTCACCACTGTTTTTCTGGTTATTCCATTTCTCTCCAACCAGCTCCATGGCCGCGTAAGGTGGTTCACCACCCGAACCGGTCCCGGCTGGCCACCCTTCCCTGGCATCAATTACCTGTACCTTTTCACCTGAATCATCTTCCAGAACGACCTTTTCGCCTGAATTAGCAAGCGATCCTTTATAAATTATATCGGCTTTAACGTTCGAAACTGTCTTATCGTCCGTCCGTTCCAGCAGTAGTACCTCGCCGGGACCGAGAGCCGACTGTTTCAACTCTATCGTGTTCCCGGCCTCTTTTCCAAGGTTAACTTCGGCACCCTCCCAGATTATTTTCCAGCCGGTGAGATCCACCTTCTCGTCCGTAAGATTTCTTAGCTCGATCCATTCGTCGGCCCAGCTGGCCTTGGTACCCGCCCAGGCAACTTCCCCGATCTCAACGTCACGGTTAGAACTGGCAAGGACGCCGCTACCGAATAAACCAATCAGGACTAACGCTACCATTAGATAGGTAAAAATAGAGTTTCTCATTTTGCCACCTCAATTTTTGCTTTTTTCTTTCTTGGTTTTAGCTATTTTAAAAGAGCCAAAAAAGGCGCTCCATAAACTGGATTAAACTTTAGGTTTTTCTTGATTAAGCAAAAGTTTAACTTAAATTAATAGATACGCCTAAAAGAAAATTAACAGTTCTTTTGGATTAACTCTCTTTGCCGAATATTTTGGGGCAATCGTTACCATTGATATGCGATAACCCGATAAATATAATTATCTCCGTTCTGGAGGAGGAAAGATGGAAAATTTAGTAATTGTAGAGTCACCCACGAAGGCGAATACTATCAGCCGTTACCTGGGTTCGAAGTACGAGGTACTATCCTCGAAGGGCCACGTTAGGGACCTGCCGGAAAAGGAACTGGGGGTCGAGATAGAAGAGGGGTTTCGCCCCACACTTGTGGTAAACCAGAAGAAGCTAGTGAAGAAACTGCGTGGAGAAGCCGAAAACAAGAAAAACGTCTACCTGGCAACGGATAACGACAGGGAAGGAGAGGCCATAGCATTTGACCTCTACGAGCTACTCAACGAAAACGGGAACGGTTCCACCCAGAACGGCAAGTTCAAGAGAATCATCTTTAACGAAATTACTAAAAGCAGTATAAAGGAAGCACTAAAACAGCCAACCTCGATTGATCTGCAGAAAGTCGATGCCCAGAGGGCGAGACGGATACTCGACAGACTCGTCGGTTACCTCATCAGTCCACTTCTTTCAAAAACGGTTTCCGGTAGCAGGTTTGAAGGACTAAGCGCCGGTCGAGTTCAGTCAGTGGCGCTCCGATACATCGTCGAGCGTGAAGAAGAAAGGGAGAAGTTTGATCCGGAAGAGTACTGGAAAGTGGCCGTTGACTTATACAAGGAATCGAAATCAGGAGCCTTTCCGCTTCAGCTTAAGAAAATCGATGGAGAAAAACCCGACATAGGAAGCGAAGAAGAGGCCAGCGAGATAGAGAAAAAGTTAAACGAGTCAAGTTTCACCGTCTCCAGGCTCAAGAAGAAGCGAAACAAACGATCACCCTTGCCCCCCTTCATTACTTCCACAATGCAGAGAGCCGCTTCTTCAGTATTGAACTTTACCCCTAGCAAGACGATGAGCGTTGCCCAGACCCTTTACGAAGGTGTCGAACTCGAGGAAGGGATCGAAGGTCTGATCACTTACATGAGAACTGATTCGACCCGGGTTGCAAAGGAAGCAAATAACGCCCTGCGCGGTTTTATCAAGAACAAGTTTGGAACGGACTACCTGGTTGACGAAACGCGCTATTTCCGCAAGAACAGCAGCGCACAGGACGCTCACGAGGCCATCAGACCAACCGACGTTGGCCGGAGACCGGAAGAAATAAAAGGCCATCTGAGCCCTGACCAGTTTAAACTATACAAATTGATCTGGGACAGGTTCGTTGCGACCCAGATGAGCCCGGCAGTTTACAAGAGACGGAAGGTGGACGTCAGGGCAGACGATCTACTCTTTAAGACTTCAGGGAGCAAGTTACTCTTTGATGGCTTCCTCAAGGTCCTGAAGCTTAAACCTCTGAAGGACCAGGACGTTGATTTACCGGAGGACCTGGAGGAAGACCAGGAGCTGCAGCTAAAGGAAGTCGACCTGAGCCAGCACTTCACGAAACCGCCAAGTCGTTATACGGAAGCCGGTCTGATAAAGAAGCTGGAGAAACAGGACATAGGCCGGCCCAGCACCTACGCCAGCATTATTTCCACCATACAGCAGCGAGACTACATCGTTAAACGGAATAGCTCTTTCACCCCAACGCTGCTAGGTTTTGTGGTGGTGGAATTTCTTGAAGAGTACTTTCCCGAGATCGTGGAGCCCGACCTTACTGCCAAGATGGAAAAAGCCCTGGACGAAATCAAAGACGGCGAAATCAGCAAAGAAAAGACTTTAACTAGGTTTTACGCTCCCCTGAAGAAGGAACTGGACAAGGTTGAAAGCTCTCTCGAGGAAAAGAAAAACGATTTTCAGATCCCTACCGACGTCGATTGCACCAGCTGCGACGGGCACATGAATATCAGGTACTGGAAGGGCACGCCATATCTTTCCTGTTCCTCCTGGCCGGAATGCGAGGAGAAGAAGAGCCTGCCTTCGGACCTCTCCTTCACTTTTGAGGACGGAAGAGTTCTGATAGCTGACGAACTGGAAAAACACGAAAAAGAGGAAGAGGAACTCGGTGACAAGGAGTGTCCCGAATGTGGTTCCCCGATGGAGATCAAGCACGGAAAATACGGGCGTTTCTATGCGTGCACGAACCCGGATTGCGACGAAACGGCCTCGATATCGTCCGGGGTCCAGTGTCCAAAATGCGAGGACGGGGAACTGCTGGAACGTTACTCCCGGAGGAATAAAAGGAAGTTTTACGGATGCAGCAACTACCCTGACTGCGAATATACCACCAGCGAGCGCCCGATAAAACAGTGCCCGGATTGTGATATAGGGGTGCTTATAGAATCTGACGGCAAACTGGTTTGCACTAGCAAGAACTGCGATCACGAGGAAGAGCTCGAGGAAAATTAAATAAGGTTTCCTCCTTACAGATATAACCGTACTACCCTTCCCGAACACCGGAGCTAAAGCCGGAGAATTTAGAAGCTACAGTTAGCTAATAACGGTTATTCACGGGGCTTTTGCGTAATTTTGATTTGAAAGGAAAGGGGTTTAAGCTTACCCTTTTTAAGAAAGGAGGGGTGGGCGAGCGGCCAAAACCGCCGGTCTGGAGTACCGGTGAACCGAGAGGTTCCGTGGGTTCAAATCCCACCCCCTCCGCCAAACCCATGCTAGGCGGGAGTTAGCGGTCCCTTTAGTCCCCAATCCGCTATAGGGGAGCCACATACCTGCGGAGGAATTGGACACTTGGGACTGTACCTGGGTAAGTGGTGTTGACGGTTGAGTCCTCTGCGGCACAAGTTTACCAATCCCGTCAGGCCCGGAAGGGAGCAGCGGTAAGTAGACCTCTGTGGGTGTCAGAGGGTTGCTTGGCTCGAGCTAACTGTCCAGGTAACGCCAGGTGAACGGTTTCGAAGCAGGTTGCATGGGATCAAATTTTCAGCAGGGAAACGTACTATACCAATCTTCGCCAGTTTACCTTTACGAGAGATTGTTGATTTTTCCACCCGGTGATACCATGCGAACCTTTTTCTGCCTCGAACTACCGGAAAGCGTAAAAGAGGAAGCCAGATCGGTCGGCCAATCTATAGACTCTCCAGCATACGTAAAGTGGGTCTCGGGAGAGAATCTCCATATCACTCTTAAGTTCCTCGGCGATATCGACGGAGGAAGGGTCGAGGAAATCAGGGGAAGAGCCGAAGGAGTTGCCAGCAGGGCCGAATCGTTTGAAATGGAGATAGACAAGCTTGGTGGTTTCCCGAATTCGGGCTTCCCCAAGGTCATATGGCTCGGTTCTAACTCGCCCCCCGAATCTATTTTTAAACTGCACAAAGATCTCGACGAAAGCCTGTTTGGCCTCGGCTTCGAAAAAGAAGATAGGGATTACGTCCCCCACGTCACTCTCGGACGGACCAAGGACGACGACGATGGCAAAATCGAGCAACTCGGTCAGCAACTCGAGGAATTGAATTTCGATCGAAGCTGGTCCGTACCGATAGAAGAACTAACCCTGATGCAGAGCGAGCTCAGATCGGACGGACCCGTCTATACGCCCCTATTCAGGGTGGAGCTTGGAGGATAAATTGGGTTACCGGTACCTCGACCACGGCGCCGACATGGGCCTGGAAGCCGACGGTAAGACGCTGGAACTCGTATTCCAGGAAGCTGCAAAGGGGCTTTTTAGCCTGATGACGGACCTTGACGGGGTAAGTTCGCGCGAAAGGAGACAACTGGCACTCAGGGCAAATAATCCCGAGGACCTGCTTTACCGATGGTTAAGCGAGCTGGTTTCCCTGAGGGATCTCCACAACGAGATCTACGGAGAGTTTGCTGAAACCGATATAAAGAGTCGGGGTTCCGACCTGGAACTGAAAGCTACCGTAAAAGGTGAAATAATCAAACCGGGAATCCACAAGCTGGGTACGGAGGTCAAGGCGGTAACGTATCAGGGCTTTGAACTGGCGGAAGAAAACGAAAACTGGAGGTGCAGGTTCGTGGTTGACGTCTAAGCCAGCAAGCCACGGATAATAAAATGAAAGAATCAAGGTACGATTTAAAAAAGATTGACGATTATACCTGGGAAGTTCCGAAGTCGGGAAATATGAACGTTCCCGGAAGACTATTCGTAGATGAAGAAACCGCTCGGAATCTTCTTGAGGAGGCCAGGTCCGGAGCGGACTGGAACTCCCTGGACCAGGTCATCAACGTCGCCTCATTGCCAGGAATCGTTAAGGCTTCAATGGGTCTTGCCGACATTCACCCTGGTTACGGGTTTCCAATCGGTGGCGTAGCCGCTTTCGACGCCAATCAGGGCGTCGCGGTCGCAGGTGGTGTCGGGTTTGACATAAACTGCGGCGTTCGCCTCATGGAAACGCCGCTTTCCGCCGAGGAAGTAAAAAAATCCAGGGAAGAAATTGCCAGCAGCCTTTTCGAAACCGTACCGGCCGGTCTGGGATCCGAAGGTGAAATCGACCTTTCCGTCGAGGAGATCAATCGTGTACTCAAAGAGGGAGCGCGCTTCTCGGTCGAGAGGGGCTACGGGCTCGAGTCCGACCTGAAATTCATCGAAGAAGACGGGCGAATAGACGGCGCCAACCCGGAAGACGTAAGTCGGAGAGCCAAACAAAGGCAATTCAAACAGATAGGGACCCTCGGGTCCGGAAATCACTACCTGGAAGTTCAGGAAGTGGATGAGGTATTCGATTCCGCTGCAGCTGGAGCTTACGGTATCGACGAAGGGCAGGTAGTGATTTCAATTCATACTGGCTCACGCGCCCTGGGCCATCAAATAGGCCAGGACTACCTCGAGAAGCTGAAAGAAGCAAGTGAAAAATACGGTTTGCCGATAGAGGAAAAAGAACTGGTATCCGCGCCAATTGATAGCCCGGAAGGTCGTCAGTACATGAGCGCGGTCCGTTGCGGAATTAACTGCGCCTTTGCCAACAGACAGGCAATTTCAGGTTTGACGCGCCGTGCTCTTAAGGGATCGATTGGGCTGGACCCGGAATCGGTCAGGACCATATACGAGGTTGGGCACAATACTGCAAAGTTCGAAAACCACGAGGTCGACGGAGAAAATAAAGAACTCCTGGTTCACAGAAAAGGATCAACCAGGGCTTTCGGTCCCGGCAGGAAAGAGCTGCCTCCCAGCTATCGGGAGGTAGGTGGACCGCTTTTGGTTGGCGGTACCATGGGCACCTCTTCCTACGTGCTCCGTGGGTCGCGAGAAGCAATGCGTAGAACCTTCGGCAGCGGGGTTCACGGTGCCGGTAGAGCCATGTCGAGAAAGAAGGCCAAATCGAAATTCTGGGGCGAGGACGTCGAAGAGCGTTTGAGAAACGAGGGAATTACGGTCAAAACCCATTCCTACCCCGGTTTAGCCGAGGAAGCACCGGGCGCTTACAAGAACGTCAAGAGAGTAGTAAATGCGGCTCACAGAAGTGGCCTAACCCCAAAAGTCGCGAAACTAAAACCCCTAATTGTGATAAAAGGTTGATTAAGCCTAAGTAGAACCAACCCGGATTTCCGCACCAGTATCCTTAGCCTCTTCTATCTCCTCCGCTTGAGGCGTGTTGCGGTCGAGCTTTATCCGGCCCTGCTTCGAAACCGCGCCGGAAAAGACTTTCCTGTCCTCGATCCATATTTCAACCTCTTCTTCCCGCAAAGAAGGATCGAAGTTCATTATCAGGTATTCGTCCGTCTTCTTGACGCTGAACTCGCTCCCTTCAGAAGCGGAGGCACCCCTTTCCTGAAAGCTCCTCACGTCGATGCTGAGTCCAAGTTCTCCCTCAAGGGCATCAATCTTTTCACCACCCCGACCCAGGACTGCTGGTACGTGGTTATCAGCCACGTAAATTGCTATCTTGTTGTCGGATTTTATCTCCAGATCAAAATCGAAGTTGAACTTGTTTCCAAGGTAATAATCCAGCTCCCTTCGCGCCAGGTTCCACATCGGTTTGGCTTCAGAATCTTCAACGCTCATCACCACTACTTGTTCGCCGAAGGTATACATCTCGTAAGCTAGAGTTCCGCTATCAAAATCCCTGACCTCGATTACCGGTCGAGCCAAGTCCCCCTGCTCCATGCCGGAAGGGGTCTTTACCGTAAGCTCGACGTCGAAAACCTTTTTGACGTCCCCGCCGTCAACGTGGACAACCGTATCGACTATCTGGGGAATCATTCCGAGTTCGACACGGCCGATCAACCGCTGTATCGAGTCAATCGCTTTCGTAGCGTGAACGACACCGACCAGCCCTACCCCTGACATGCGCAGGTCTGCAAATACTTCAAAGTCCGAGGTCTGGCGCATTTCGTCGAATATGGTATAATCCGGTCTGGTCAGCAGGAGAACCTCCGCCGTATTGGCCATATCGCCATCCAGGTCCCTATACTGGCTGATCTCCGATGATACGTCCAGATCCCGTGGTTTTTCCATAGTCTTGACTATCCATCCCGACTCGCGCAGGTACTCCGATAGGGCTTGAACCAGAGTTGATTTGCCCATACCGGGAGCACCGGAAACCACTACGCCACGGTGGGATTCACTCAACCTCTCCTGTAAGAGATCAGAATAGGAGTAATCCTCCACCACGGTTTTCGTAACCGGCCTCGTGGCGGTAATCTCCACGGAATCCGAAAAAGGTGGCTTCGCTATTGCTATCCTGATATCTCCCAGCTGAACGACAGAAGCTCCGCCGGAATCCATTTCGATGAACCCCGAAGTATGGGTATCCGCGACTTCAACGATTTCTTCAGCTATACCCTCCAGCTTTTCCGGGCTTATCTCCTCCGAACCGATGGACTTCAGCTCCATTCGGCCCGGCTCACCCCGCTTTGCCTTCGGAACGGTTCCTGCTCTGAGATGGACGGACATCGTGTCGTCGTCAAAGTACTCGAGCAGACCGAGGCCGCTGAAGCTTAGCTCCTCGGCCTCTTCTTTTAACTCGTCCAGTACCACGGGCAACCCTTTGCTCTTTGCTACGGTGGCCTGAATCCTGTCGCTGGTTATCAACGTGGCATCTTCCGTCTCGGCCAGGTCCCTGATCATCGCCTCGATTTCACCGGATTCCGCCAGGTCCACTTCGGTTTTTCCGGGCCTTTTACCCTTGTATTCGAGCTCCAGCTTCTTCTCCTGACAGACCTCGCGAAGTCTTTCCAATTCGTTCAAACCCTTGTAACCCGTCTCTTTACCCTTTGAGGCTTTTGCCTCGAGTTCCGAAACTACTGCCTCGGGAACTATTATCCTGGCACCGTCTATTTCCTCTTCGTCAAGCAGGTCGGTAACCCTTCCGTCGACTATAACGCTAGTATCGGGAACGTACTTCTTAATATCTTCTGTCATCTCTTACCTCGTGATTTTATCAAGATTATGAAAACTTAAATTTATAGGGAGAAACCAGTAACAGAAATTTCGCCAAACTACCTGGTCGAAGCCAGGACCAACTCGGCAAGTCTATCGTGGTCGTGCTTGACCGTCCGCTTCCCTTCGAGCTCCACAGTGCTGACAAGATCGTCGAGCAGTGGTTCGATCCCGTACTTATTATCATCAACCAGATCGGGTTCCACAAGTTCCGCCCCTTCACTGGCATATCGGCCAAGTAGGTCCTCATCAGCCTTTCCAACGTTCACAACTGCATGGTCAAACGTATTAGGGTCCATGTAACCGCTTAAGGTCTCCAGGTGGTCCCCGGCGGACATCCCGTCCGTCTCTCCAGGCTCGGTCATGATATTCGTCACGTAGTACTTTAGGGCTCCGGAGGAATCGATGGCCTCCACTACTCCATTGACCAGTAGGTTGGGGATCAAAGAGGTGAAAAGACTCCCCGGGCCGAGCACAATTATATCAGCGTTTTCGATCTCTTGAATCGCCGGAGGATAAGGGTCGGCCTCCTCCTCGAGTTCGATACTTCTTACCCGCTTTGGGTGATCCGAGAGGGTGCTTTCGCCAGTGAGTTTCTTACCGTCCTCCAGTCGAGCAACCAGGTTCGTATTTTTTAACGTGGACGGAATCACCCTGCCCTTTATATTGAGCAGCTTGCTCGTTTCCTCGATCGCCAGGTCAAACCCACCTTCGATTCCCTCCATACCAGCTATGATGAGGTTTCCGAGCGAGTGTCCCTGAAGTTCTCCCCCTTCCTCGAACCTGTGCTGAAAAACTTCTCCCATACGTGACTCATCATCCGCAAGCGCTATCAGACAATTTCTAATATCGCCCGGAGGCAGCATGTCCATCTCTCTTCTCAACCTTCCGGAACTGCCCCCGTCGTCCATCACCGTCACTATGGCCGTGATGTTAGAAGTATACTTCTTTAAGCCCCGAAGCAAAACCGAAAGACCAGTTCCCCCGCCGATCGCCACTACCTTTGGACCCCTGGATAACCGCCGGTTTTGCCAGATCATCTCGGTCGGTGAGCGCTCGAACCGATCCATCGAGTCTGTAACTGATAAAGCGAGACGGTTAACGCTCCAGACTACCCCAAATATCCCACCGACAAAGGTAACAGCCGCTACCAGGTAGTAAAATAGGAAGTTAGCGGAAAGCAGTTCGTAGATAAGGTCTATCGGGGATCTGCCGATAAGTAAAATCAGGGAAAAACCGACGAGAAGCGCTGAAACCACCCCAAGAGCCACCCAGCGCTTTACGCGCATGCCAGGATATAGCCATTTCGATAGTCTTTCCCAGTCCATTTTTTTATTAACCCTTAGGAGTTAATTCTACGTCAATTATACCTTCGAGATCCTTTAACTGCTCCAGCGACTTCCTGCTCACGGAAACTCTAAACTGACTACCGGATTTTACTACGCGGTACTGGCCCGACTGGTCATCGGAAAGTTTGAAGTAAATCGGAGTATCCCCCTGATCCGGTATTTCCTTTATTTGATTCAGAATTTCTTCAGTGGCCAGGTTTGCATTTAGCTCGACCTCCACCTCGGTCTCCACTTCCTGCCAGGCGCGTTCTATCGGCAGAACTTTCTGAGCAATGAGCTGTTGCTCGCCATCCCGTTCGTCGACCTTGGCCTTGAAGAGCAGTATATTGTCCGGGACGAGAAGGGAGCCGGATTCCTCAAAGACGCCGGGAAATGCGACGACTTCCTGTTCCCCGTAGCCGTCGGAAACGGTAATAAAGGCCATCGGATCGCCGTTACTGGTACTAATCTGGTTCATCTCGCTTATCCTGCCCGCTACCCAGGTCGAGGCGTCCTTGCTCAGGTCCTCCATATCGTCAAGCTTGCAGCAGGAAAAGTAATCTATCTCGAATCTGTGCTCCTCCAGCGGGTCACCGGAAATATAGACACCGAGGAACTCCTTTTCCATCCTTAACCTCTCGCCGCGGGGGAAACTTTCCATCTCATCCCTTGGCGTATTATCCTCTTGAAAATCAATTCCCTGGTCGAAGAAGGATCGCTGCCCACTCCTCTGCTGATCGGCGGAAATACCGCTTATCTCCAGCCCCTTGTCCATCTGGGACAGCAGGTACTTCCTCGTTCCGAATTCGTCCAGGGCTCCCACCCTGATCAGGCTCTCCAGCGCTTCCTTGTTTAAGCTTCCACCTACCCTCTGACAGAAGCCAAGAAACGAATTATAGCCGTCCTCTCTCTTCTCCACGACCGCCGTAGCCGGCTCGGTACCGACGTACTTGACTGCTTCCAGCCCGAATCTGATGTCTCCTGCGTCATTAGGTGCGAACCCGAGGTAGCTCTCGTTTACTGAGGGAGGTAGCACCTCGATACCCATACTCTCACAGTCCCCGATGTACTTCTCTACCTTGTCCTCGTTGCCCCCTACGGAGGTAAGCAGGCTCGCCATGTAGGCCGCGGGATAATTCGCCTTCAACCAGGCAGTCCAGTAGGAAATTCGGGCATAGGCCGTCGAGTGAGACTTGTTAAAACCGTAACGGGAGAACTTGTCGATATCGGCGAACAAATCTTCCGCCTTTCCTTCGTCGATTCCGTTGTCCACGCAGCCGTCGACGAACTTCTCCTTGAGCTGGTTCATGACCTTCTTTTTCTTCTTCCCCATCGCAACACGAAGCGTATCCGCTTCGGGCAGCGAGAAACCGGCCAGCTCCTGGGCCATCTGCATTATCTGTTCCTGATAGATTGGAAGACCATAAGTCCCGTCAAGGACTCCTTCCAGGCTAGGATGCGGGTACGTAACGTCCTCCCGACCGTGCTTTCTCTCTATGTAATCCTCGGTCATACCACTTTCCAGCGGTCCCGGCCGGTAAAGTGCGTTTGCCGCAACTATGTCCTCGAACTGTTCCGGCTCAAGACGTTCCATCAAACCCTGCATACCATCGCTTTCAAGCTGGAATACGCCGATCGTTCTTCCTTCCCGCAGCAATTCGAAAGTGGCTTCGTCACCACCGGGAATATCGTCTACCGCAAGTTTCTCCCCTTTGGTCTCCTCGATCAGCTCGAAAGTGTTCTCTATGATCGTAAGGTTTCTCAAACCAAGGAAGTCCATCTTGAGCAAACCGATATCCTCGAGAACATCCATGTCGTACTGGGTAACTATTTCCCCGTCGCTCAGACGCTGCAGAGGAGCGTAGTTCGTCAATTCACCTGGTGCTATTACGACCCCGGCTGCGTGGGTGGAGGCGTTTCTCATCAGACCTTCTAATTTACCGGCAACCTCGAAGAGCCTCTCGTAGGTTTCGTTGGCCTCGGACTTTTCCTGAAGCTCGGGAACGTTTTCCAGCGCCTCGTCGAGCGAACTACCGGGGGGGATCGCTTTAGCTATCTCGTCGGCGTCGTCGTAAGGAATATCCAGAACCCGGGCCACGTCGCGAATCGAACTTCTGGCGGCCATCGTATCGAAAGTAGCAATCTGTGCCACCTGGTCTTCCCCGTACTTTTCGACGACGTAGTCGATGACCTCATCTCTGCCGTCCATGCAAAAGTCAATGTCTATATCGGGCATGCTCACCCGACCGGGGTTGAGAAATCGCTCAAAAAGGAGATCGTGTTCAAGCGGGTCGACGTCGGTTATCCCCAGGGTATAGGCCACCACGCTGGAAGCAGCGGAACCCCGTCCCGGCCCGACCGGAATATCGTTCTCCTTGGCGAATTCGATGAAGTCCCGGACGATCAGGAAGTACGTCGGGTAGCCCATTTCATCGATGATGCCGAGCTCGTGGTCGATACGTTCCTCGATCTCGGCTGTGAGTTCTCCCCAGCGCTCCCTCGCTCCTTCCTCGACGAGACCCCTGAGGTAGTCAAGCGAAGAATCGTACTTATCGGGCACCTCGAAGGGAGGCAGGAGATAATCGTCGCCGAAATCGAGGTCGACCTCACAGCGATCGGCTATTTCCACCGTGTTTTCCAGGGCCTCGGGCACGTGCGAGAACCTCTCCTTCATCTCTTCCGGGGATTTGAGGTAATATTCCTCGCCCTCGTACCTCATTCGGTCCTCGTCGGTGATCTTCTTGTTGGCCCTTATATTCAATAGAACCTCGTGGGCCAGCCTGTCTTCAGCCTCCAGGTAGTGAACGTCGTTTGTGGCAACCAGACCCAGGTCCAGCTCGTCGGCAAGGTCGATCAATTCGTCGTTCAACTCGTCCTGGCCTTCGACGCCCTGGTCCTGCAGTTCTATGTAGAAGTTTTCGGGGCCAAATATTTCAGCGTATTTTTTTGCCGCGGCGCGAGCGCCCTCCCTGTTCTCCTGCAAAATTTTCTTTGGCACTTCCCCGCTCTTGCAGGCGCTCAAACTTATCAGATTATCCGAATACTCCCGCAAAAGCTCGTCGTCGACCCGGGGTTTGTAGTAGAAACCCTCCGTGAAAGCCCGACTCGTCAGTTTAACCAGGTTCTCGTAGCCCTGATTGTTTTGCGCCAGGACCACCAGGTGATAGTACTTCTCTTTTCCCTGGTTGTGTCCCCGCTTTTTGTGCCTGCTTCCCGGAGCCACGTAGAGTTCGCAACCAATAATTGGTTTTACCCCGACTTCCTGGGCCTTGTTGTAAAACTCCACGGCACCTCTTATGTTGCCGTGGTCGGTCAGGGCCACGGCCGACATCCCCTTTTCTTTAGTATTTTCCAGCAGGCCTTCGACGGTATTTGTCGAGTCGAGAAGGCTGTATTCCGAATGGTTGTGCAGATGGACGAAATCCATTTTCGCTCCCCGGTTTTTATTCTTCCTCCGCAGTCTCTTCAGGTGGATAAACCAGGCCAAGCTCCTCCCGGGCCAGTTTTTCGATATAACTGAGATCGTTCCGCCTGGCTACGACCCCTTCCAGCTCGTCAATTTCCTCCTGCAGCCTGACTCTTTCCTTTTTCAACTCGGCCAGTTCAGCCTGAAGGGAAAAAATCTCCTGAAACCTGTTCCAGTAAAGCCAGCCAAAAAAAGCCGCTGCGAGGACGACAACTACCAGCAATAATGGCAGCACCTTTCCGTGAAAAAGCCCCCATAATCCCGTATCTCGGTCCGACGCAGCGGCCATAGTTCGAACCCTTAAACTCCAGTTGATTTAGCCGTCATATTACCGCTGAAATCTCGCCCGGCATGTACGTGACCGTAAAAACGCCACTACCCGCTACCGAGTCCCAATGGTTAGGTCGGCCATTCGGCCATCTTTATTTCGTATTCCTCTTCAATTCTGAGCAACTGGTTGTACTTGCTGATTCTTTCACTACGAGACAACGACCCGGATTTTAACTGGGTAGTCGGCAATCCTGTCGCCAGGTCCGCTATGAAAGTATCCTCGGTTTCACCGGACCTATGAGAAATAACTGCGGAATAACCCGACCTGATCGCCGTCCTGACAGCTTCGATCGTCTCCGTCAGGGTTCCAATCTGGTTTACCTTAACCAGAATTGAATTAGCGACGCCCTTTTCTATACCTTTCTTGAGCCGCTTTTCATTTGTGACAAACAGGTCGTCACCGACTATCTGTATTTCGTCACCCATGCGGTCGGTCATAGTCTTCCAGCCGTCCCAATCCTGCTGATCCAGACCGTCCTCAATCGAGATAATCGGGAACTCATCGACCCACTCGGCGTACAGGTCAACCATTTCACCAGCGGAGAGACTTGAGCCTCCGACGTGGTACTTGCCCCCTTCGTAAAACTCGCTCGCGGCCGGGTCCAGAGCTATAGCTACGTCCTCGCCCGGCTCGTAGCCGGCTTCCGAAATTGCCTCAACCAGCAGGCTGAGTGCCTCCTTCTCTTCATCCAGATCGGGGGCAAAACCTCCCTCGTCACCGACAGCCGTGGACATACCTCGACTGGCTAGAATGTCCTTCAATTCGTGAAAAACTTCCGAACCAATCTGAGCAGCCCCGCCGAAACATTCGGCACCAACTGGAACGATCATGAACTCCTGAGGATCCAGGTTGTTATCCGCGTGCTCGCCGCCGTTCAGCACGTTCATCATCGGTATCGGCAGGCTCGCGGGTGTAACGCCCGCAATGTACTTGAACAGGGGTAGGCCAAGATCGTTGGCGGCAGCGCGCGCCACTGCCATAGACACACCCAGAATCGCGTTGGCTCCCAGGTTACTCTTGTCTTCGGTTCCATCAAGTTCGAGCAACCTTTTGTCTATCTTCTCCTGCCAGAGCGGGTTATAACCATCAAGTGCGTAAGAAATCTCTTCGTTGATGTTTTCAACTGCTTTCCTGACACCTTTACCTCCGTACCTGTCCGGGTCACCGTCCCTCAATTCCAGCGCTTCGAACTTTCCCGTAGATGCTCCGGAAGGTACAGCTGCCTTACCCCAGGCTCCGTTTTCCAGAACTACTTCTGCTTCAACTGTCGGATTACCGCGTGAGTCAAGAATTTCTCTACCCGTCACTTCTCTAATCTTGGACATCGTATCAACCTCTATGAGATGTATTTGTTTAACCAAATTGATTTACCTAGCGGACATGATATTATACTCAATTTTTTCGCCTTTTTTAAGACGCCCCAGAAGTCTGCGACCCAGGATTAAAACCCAGGCGGTTTTTCAGGTGGTGGTTACAGTGGCAACTTTCAACGCGGTCGTCTTGCACGACCTTTGAAAGTTATGGTCCGGAGCGGACAATTAAAAAGGCAAAGAAACCAGCAGTCATCGATCTTCAGGGGGATGAAATGAACGCAAGTGCAATAGTGGACACGGGTTCCTGCTCAACTAAAGTCCTAGTTGGAAAAATAGTGGGAGGGAACCTGGTACTGACCGGCGTTGGAAAGGCCAAAAGTGAAGGAGTCAAGGAGGGGAGGATAGTCAATAGTAAAAAAGCCGGTGATTCAACCGGGAAAGCAGTTAAGAGAGCCAAAGAGAGGGCTTCTTCCGAAGTTGAAACAATCCAGTTCGGAGCCGGAGGGCCTCTTCTTGACTTTTCGACAACTCAGGCCACGGTTTCCCTTGCTTCCGGAAGCGGGGTAGTCACGGAAGAGGACCTGGAGAGACTTAGGGACCTTGCCCGTTCGAACGCCACCGGGGTAGAGGGAGAGATCATCTCCGAAGTCCCGGA
>CAZDMI010000006.1:10851-30310 GCA_964506635.1 uncultured Thermotogae bacterium | reverse complement strand
TGCAGGGAGGGTGGTACTCCGGACCCCGGCTCGTCCAGCAGAACCATTTCCGGTTCCGCCATCATCATTCTACCGAGGTCCAGCAGTTTTTTCTCTCCACCGGGGAGGTTCTTTGCCAGGTCGTACTTTCGGTCCTCCATTTCGAGGAATTCGAGAACTTCCAGGGCGGTTTCTTTGTGGCCGTCCTCCTCTCTACTGACCAGGCTCCTGTTGAACCACGAATTCCAGAGTGTCTCGCCGGTCTGTTGACGTGGAATCAGCATCAGGTTCTCCAGTACAGTCATTTCCTCAATTTCTCTGGTAATCTGGAAAGTCCTGAAGAGGTTTTTCTCGAATATCTCGTGAGGACTGAGGTCGGTTATATCCTCGTCCTTGAAGTAAACCCGACCCGAGTCCGGCTCGTGGAAGCCGGTCATTAGGTTAAATAACGTAGTTTTGCCTGCCCCATTGGGGCCAATCAGGCCCGTTATCGTTCCTTTTTCTACGGAAATAGAACAGTCCTGAACTGCTTTAATCCCTCCAAAATTCTTACTCAGGTTCTCAACCCTTAACACCTGAATCACCTCTAAAAGGTTTTCTAAGAAATAAAATGAAGCTTATTTTGATAGAGCGGTACATCTATTATAACTGAGAGGTCTTCTTCTGCTAAAAGAAAAAAGCCTCATGTCGGTTTAAAACTCTTTTTAAGCTCTTACGTATCTTCATCGATTTTTAACTGTCTCGATTTTTCCGTTGCTTCCTCGATGGCTTTAAAAAAGGCAACCCTGACTCCCCCTTCTTCCAGTTTCATTATTGCATCGACCGTTACACCGGCTGGAGTGGTGACCATATCCTTCAATTTTGCCGGATGTTCGTCCGTTTCTAGAACCATTTTGGCGGCACCGAGCAGCGACTGAGCGGCTAGCTTGGTTGCCCTTTCGCGGGGTAATCCTATTCTGACACCGGCTTCGATCAGAGATTCTATAATCAGGTAACCATATGCCGGGCCCGAACCGGAAAACCCCGTGATCGCATCCATAAGCTTCTCGTCCTTGACTACCTCGACGAGGCCAACGGGCTCGAATATTGCCTTTGTAAGTTCCAGTTCGGTTTCGCTCGCGTATTCTCCGGCTACGAGGGTTGTTGCTCCGCTGTTTACGGTGATGGCGGTATTCGGCATCGAGCGTACTACGGGAATCTCCCGGTCCAGCTTGGCCTCGATGAACTCCGTCGTTATCCCCGCGGCTACGGAAATAACGAGCTGGTCCGGCCCAAAGGCAAAGCTTACCTCGTCCAGGACCGTCTCTATCATCTGTGGTTCTACGGCCAGAACTATTATATCGCTCCGATTTACGACCGCTTCGTTGTCGGTCGTTGCCTCTATACCGTATTTTTCGGAAACGCTTTTTGCGCTTTCCTCGTGCGAAGTGCTGCCATTTATGTTCTCGGGTTTGACGATATCGTTTTTAACCAGTGCTTCTACCAGGGTTCCCCCGATGGTACCCACACCAATAATTCCGATTTTTTTATCTTTTATGCCGTTATTTTTAGTTTCCACAGATTGATCACCAGAGAGGTAAAATTTGTCCAAATTAAACAAACTGAGAGTTATCATAACTAATTTAGGGAGATGTTACAAGGGTGGAAGGCGAGCCAAAGGCGGTGAGCTAAGAACTGAAGAGGTCTTTGCCGGGCTGGATCAGGTCGCCCGGCTTCGGAAGTTCCTTCGAGTCGTCCTCTATACCGAGAATCGAGGAAAAAGTTTTAGCGTTTTTGGCGGACTTCCCCTGATAGTGGTTGTTAAACAGGATAACCATGTCGTCCGTGTATTCTTCGAGTTGTTCCGTTCTGTCCACCCACTCCTCAAGCTCCTCTTCGTCGTAGAGATAATCGTACCTCATGTGAGGTTCGGGTGGGTTCCACCAGTGTTCTTTTACCCGGCCATGAAAACGAATGTAGCCAAGTTGCGTAGTTGCTTTTACTATCGGGGGCACCAGCCCGGAGAGGTCGGGCTCATCCACGCAGACGTAACCGAGGTTGTTATCGCTCAGAAATTCAAAGGTATCATCCTTGATCCAGTATTTGTTGCGGAATTCAACGTTGATCCGAACGTCGCCCAACTGATCCCGGAGTAACTTGAGGTGATTGTAGTTCTTTTCATTGGGCTTAAAGGAGTAGGGGAATTGGGCGAGGGTAGTGACGAGCTGGTTGCTCTTGACCAGCGGTTCGATCCCGGAGCGGAACTTTTTTGCGGCGGATTTGGCTTTATCACGTTCATGTGTAAGTTCTCTGGAAAGCTTTACGACGAAATTGAAGTCGTCCGGGGCTTTTTTGAGTATGTTTTCAAAGATTCCGGGAGTGGGAAGCCGATAGTAGGTAAAGTTGATCTCGGTGAGATTGAAATAGTTCGAATAGTGTTTTAAAAAGTTCTTCTCATCCAGGTTTCTGGGGTATACTACCCCTTTCCAGTCGTCGTAGGAGTAACCGCTCGTCCCAATTTTGATCATACTGATCACCGCACTTGGATGGACTTCAAACCGAAATAATTTTAATCAGTCCCGACCTATTTTTCACGTAGTATGGTTCCAGTTGGTTTTTGACATCGCTTTTATCTACAATTACGGTGAATCGTAATTTATTTATCAAACATTAATGATACAGTAGAACCAATATATAACCGGGGGAAGATAGATGAGTCCTGAGGGCAAACTTTTTGAAGAAGGAACCGAGGACGAAGAGATCGAAATAACAGTGGAAAGCGTGGTATTCCAGAACGATGATAATGGTTTCCGGGTGGTACGGGGAACCCGAGCGGGGAGCGATGACAACCTTGTTACAGCAGTGGGAAAGATGCCAGAGGTCTACGAAGGACAGGATCTCGTCTTAGAAGGTGAATGGACCCGACATAAAAAGTACGGCAGACAGTTTCAGGTGGAAAAATGCCAGGTGGACCAGCCAACCACGGAGAAGGGCGTGAAGAAGTACCTGGCCTCGGGACTTATAAAGGGAATAGGTGATAAGTACGCGGAAAGGATCGTTGATCAGTACGGAGAGGAGACCCTGAACGTAATGGAAGAAAATCCGGAATACCTGCTTGAGATAGACGGAATAGGTGAGAAGAAGCTAGATAAGATCAAGGAAAGCTGGGAGAAACAGCGGCGGGTCAAGGACGTGATGGTTTCTCTAAAAAGTCATGATATCAGTACTGCTTATGGACTCAAGATTTACAGAGAATACGGGGCTCAGGCGTCGACCGTCGTAGAGACTGATCCGTACAGGTTGGCGGCTGAGATCGACGGTATAGGCTTCAAGATCGCCGACAGGATAGCGGGAAAGGTGGGGATCGAATCGGAAGATCCGGGGCGTATAGGGGCCGGTTTGCGTTACACTCTTGACGGGGCAACGGATAACGGCCACGTATACTTGCCGCGAAAAAAGCTCCTGGATAGGGCTGAGGAAGTTCTTGAGGTCTCTCCGGGGCTAATTGAGAGCCAGCTGGACGAGCTCCTGTCCCGGGAAGAGCTATACGAGGAGAAAGATAAAGCTTCGGGACGTTCCAGGATATACCTTCCTTCTCTTTACCACGTGGAGGAAGAGCTAGCTGAAAAACTGGTGGAGCTTAACGAGGTCGGTCGGGAAAAGGGAGTAAAGGATGAAGGTAGGGTCAGGGAGCTGATCGACAGCTACCAGATTAGCTCGGGAATCGACTACAACGAAGAGCAGCGAGAAGCTTTACGTCAGGCTCTGCTGGATAAGGTCACTGTTATTACCGGGGGTCCGGGAACAGGGAAGACGACTCTTGTGGAAGGAATTATCGAACTGATGGAGGAGTTGAGCTGGGAGGTTTTGCTTGCAGCTCCGACAGGAAGGGCCGCCAAAAGACTGGAGGAAACGACGGGCCACGAAGCAAAAACGATCCACCGTACTCTCGGATTCAAGCCCCCTGGCGAGTTTGATCACGATAGGGACAATAAGTTGTCGGCCGATGGTATAATTGTCGACGAGTTAAGCATGGTGGATACCTGGTTGCTCGACCATTTGGTTCAGGCAATACCGGAGGGTACGCATCTGGTCCTGGTCGGCGATGCCGATCAGCTCCCTTCGATCGGTCCCGGGGACGTAATGAATGATATACTGGATTCAGGAACTATAGGGGTTAAGAAACTCCAGCGAATATACAGGCAGTCGCGACAGAGCGATATCGTAACGAATGCTCACCGCATCAATAAAGGGGAATTCCCGGTTATCAGTGATGGTGAGACGGATTTTTTCTTCCGGGAGGAAAAAGATCCAGGGGAGGCCGCGGATAAGATCGTCGACCTCGTTGCCGAGGATATACCCGGCAGGTGGGATATGGATCCTAAGAAGGAAATTCAGGTTCTCTCCCCGATGTACAAGGGGGCACCTGGCGTCGATAATTTGAATTCGTCGTTGCAGGAGGAGTTAAATCCCGGTGACCCTGTACTTGATAACAGAAAAGGTTTTAGGGTGGGGGATAAGGTAATGCAGACGGAAAACGATTACGAGAAGGGTGTATTTAACGGCGATATAGGTAAAATCGTCGGTTCGGATCACAAAGAAGGTGAACTGGAAGTTCGTTATCCCGAGTACGGCGTGCTGACCTACGAGAAGACGGAACTGGATTCGCTCGAACTGGCTTACGCGGTTACCATTCACAAGAGCCAGGGGAGTGAGTACAGGGCCGTGGTACTGCCCGTGCTGAGCCAGCACTACGTGATGCTTAAAAGAAACCTGCTCTACACCGCGATTACCAGGTCCAGAGAACTCGTCGTCTTGGTAGGCAGCAAGAAGGCAATGGGTATGGCGATAAATAACGACCGAGAGGACCGTCGTTATACTACGCTTTCCCGGAGGTTGCGGGAGAAGGTGGATGAATTAAGTGGAAGCCCTTGAAAATAGGAGGAGAGATGCCTGATAAGACTTTGACCAGGGCTAGTCTGGAGGTGGACCTTGGGAGGTTTCTTAGGGATAACGGACTTACGCTATCGATAGCGGAGTCATGTACCGGAGGGCTGGTTGCCCACGTCGTTACCAACGTACCGGGGTCCTCCGACTACTTTGATCGGGGTATTATCTCTTATTCTAATGCTGCAAAACGAGAAATTCTGGACGTCCGGGAACATAGTCTTATGGAATACGGGGCGGTCAGTGAAGAAGTCGCTCTTGAGATGGCTCGGGGGGTAAAAGAGAATTCTGGCACGGACATCGGCCTTTCCACTACCGGTATTGCTGGTCCAGGAGGGGGGACAAAAGAAAAGCCGGTTGGCCTGGTTTACGTTGGGTTAGTTTCTGCCGGCGATGACCACGTTAAGCGTATGAATTTTGACGGGGACAGGATAACCAATAAGCGACTTTCTGCCGAAAAAGCTCTTGAATTCCTGCTCGAGAAGCTTTCGAGCCCGTAAGTTTTAACACGGAAAACGGACTGCTATGATTGTTCTAGAAACTTGATACCAGGAATACCATGGTAGCCACTCCTATCAACCCAACGAAGGCGTACGTGCTCGGCTTGAAGGGATAGGAATAACCTCCGCCCTCCTGAGTATTGATCCGCATAAATCGGGCTGGACAGATGGTATTTTTATTTGAAGGAACGATTTTGTTCCCCGTTCCGGTGACTTCGCCAAAGAAGCTCTTTGTTGGACCGCTAAAGCCACATTCCTTGCTGATAATGGCCAGGTTTTTCTGGTCGTTATAAGTTATTTCGTTATCTATCAGTTCGGCGTTGGCGGAATCCTTTAACAGAATACCGCCTCCCCCGTTGCCCTTGACCTGGCTATCCTCCATGTCCAGTCGTGAAAAGTCCGTTAGCTTGATACCGGGTCCATCGTTATCCGTCATCGTGCTTGAAAGGACGTTTATCTTTCCCGTGTTTTTACCATGAACCCCGATCCGGGTAGAATTTGAGATCTCCGATTCTATCAGGGATAGCTCCGAACTGCCGGAGACAATTAAGCCGGTACCCGATTCGGAAATCAGACCTTTGTGAACGACGGCCTCGGAGGAGCCGTACGTCCGAATCCCGTCTTTAACCCCCATTATTTCAGTATTCATCAAATTTGCGTAGGAATTATCTCGGGCTTCGACACCGGCACCGGCATTTCTGATCAGGCCGTCCGTTACGTTTATTTCTGCGCCCCCGGTTACCGAAATGGCGTTACCGCTTTCCTTCCCGCTGGCGCTGACCGTAATGCTTTTCAGGTTTACGGAAACCGAAGACGGCCCCACCTGTATTGTAGGACGGGCGTCGTTTTTCGGTGAGATTCTCACCCACTGGGCGCTGGTTCCCGTTATAGTCAATTCCTTGTCTATCCTTATATTTTCTTTGTAGTCACCGTTCTGGACACGAATTAGATCACCCGGACTTGCTTCTCTTACCGCTTTTCCGATCGAACCGTACTGGCAACCAAACCCGCAGACTCTAATGGTTCTGGAGAAAGCGACGGTACTTAGTCCGAAGATGAGAAGGAGAGTTAAAACCGTGAGATATCCGCGAAAACTGCTGGAGCTGAGCACTGTCCGATATTACCCCCTTTATCCAGTAGTCGATCGAAAAAACTCAATTTCAATTCTATTTATAGTATACTGGATACGACTATGTTAGCCAAACTTGACTTCGTCCCCCGTGGAAAGAGGCCTCGGGGTGCGGGTCAATGAAACTTCACCGGGGGGCTGAATAGTTAGCTTTGCTCTGTTGATGCGGATTGATTTAATGGGATGGCTAGGTGGCTACATGCGGTGTTTTTAAACCCAGAGCCGAAGCACCTTAAAGAACCGACGCATCCTCTGCTTCTGGGCCGAGGAGTGCGTAATTCAACCTTTCTCGGTCCAGTAACCTTTTCGCCACGTCCTGAATTTCCTCGGGTGATACCTCTTCAATTCGTTCTATTACTTTCGAAACGGAGAGAAACTCGCTTTCGTGCAATTCAGTTATACCGAGACGCCCCATCAAAGATCGGTTGTTTTCCAACCCCAGAACCAGATTACCCTTGGTTTTCTTCTTTGCCCGCTCCAGTTCGTCAGCACCAACCTGATTGTTTACCAGGTCCTCCAGTTCGTCGGTAACTAGATCGATAAACTGATCGAGGTTTTCCGGTGCCATTGCTCCGTAAACGAGAAAAAAGCCGGTATCGGCAAAGTACTGGGCGTTGGAAGTTACCTGGTAGGCCAGCCCGTGCTTCTTTCTGACTTTTCGGAAAAGGCGAGAGCTCATACCCTGACCGAGGATTATATTGAGCATTTCCAGCGGGTACCTGTCCTCGTCACTTTTTGCCAGACCTTCGACCCCGATCGCGCAGTGAAGCTGGTTTATGTCTCGCCAATCGCTTTTTGTTTTTCCGTTCGAAGTTTCCCCAATTTGTTCCGCCGGAGGCGCGCCGTTTCCCCCTGCTTCTACGGACCCAACCCCCTCCAGGTAATTTTTGGTATGATCGTACAGTTCGTCAAAGTTCATATTCCCGGCGCCGATTAACATCATTTCCTCGGGGCTTTTTAAAAACCCGTACCTCGATTTCACGTCGTCGCCGGACAGCTTCTTCAGAGACTCCTCGGTTCCCCGGACGGGTTGAGACAAACCGGAATTCTCCCCCCAAATTGTTTCTTCCAGCAATCGAACCGTTTCAGATTGGTGGTCATCGTGGGAGGACCTGATCTCCTCTAAAACTACGTCCTTTTCGACCCTGAAGTCTTCTTCTCGAAATAGTGGGTTAGTGGCGAGATCGGTGAGAATTTCGAGCCCCTCGTCCAGTGACTCGGGTAGCAGGCGCAAAGAGAGCAACAGGTATTCCCGACTCGTGCTACCGTTTACGTGGCCACCTAGGCGGTCTACGTCGCTCGTTATTTGATAGGCACTTCTGTTTTCGGTACCCCGGAAGAGAAGATGTTCTATCAGGTGAGTTATCCCGTTCTCTTCCGGGTTTTCATCCCGGCTGCCCGATTTGAACCAGAGGCCAAGCGAAACTGACTTGGACTGAGGTTCTTCCTGCCCGATGACGCTCAATCCGTTCGTCAGATCTTTACGGTAACAGCCGGGGAATAGTTCCATGGTTAGCGAGCTCGCTTATTCCTGGATTAACCTGAACTGGTACCTGTTCTCGTCGTCGATGTTTATTAACTCTACCTTGACTCTGTCTCCAGTTTCGACGACTTCTTCAACCTTCTTTACGTAATCGCGAGATAGTTCGGAGATATGAATTAAACCCGTTTCGCCGCCCTTTGTTTCTACGAAGGCTCCGAAATCGGTGGTCTTCGTGACTTCCGCGGCTACCTGATCGCCAACTTCAAGTTCTTCTTCCGATTCCTCCGGTACACGTTTGAGGTCAAGTCTTCCCTGGTCGTCGTGACCGATGACTTTGACTCGCATGTCTTCGCCCATGGCGGTTACGTCTTCTACGTTGTCCACGTAACCGTCGGAAAGCTCGGAAATATGAACGAGGCCTTCGGATTTGTTCGGTAACTCTACGAAAGCTCCGAAGTCCTCCATTCTTACCACTTCTCCGACGAATTCTTCGCCGGGTTCGACCTCTCTGGTCATGTCCTGGATTATGCTTTTTGCTTCTTCGACCTTTTCCCTGTCGACGCCGGAAAGCTTGACGGTCCCGTCGTCGTCGATGTCGATTTCCGTTTCGTACTCTTCGGTCAGGTCCCGAATGGTTCTACCACCAGGGCCGATGACAGTGCCTATCTCCGACTCGTCTACCGTGAAGACTTCCATGACCGGAGCGTGCTTGGAAACCTCGCCTCTCGGCTGGGAAATCACGGAGTCCATCTCATCCAGCACTTCCATCCTGGCGTCATGAGCTCTTTCCATAGCTTCCCGCATGATCTCTTCGTCTATTCCGCTTACTTTTACGTCCATCTGGAATGCGGTAATGCCGTCCCTGGTTCCTGCAACTTTAAAGTCCATGTCGCCCAGGTGATCCTCTTTCCCCATGATATCCGTCAGTATTTGGTAATCTCCATCCTCTTCCATGAGGCCGATTCCTATTCCGGCTACCGGTTTCTTTATGGGTACGCCCGAATCCATCAGCGCGAGCGAACCACTACAGACTGTCGCCATCGAGGAGGATCCATTTGATTCAAGTATTTCCGAAACGACTCTTATGATATATGGGAACTCTTCTTCATCCGGAAGTACCGGGCTTAAAGCGGTCTCGGCAAGATGACCGTGTCCTTTTTCTCTCCTGCCGGGGCTACCCATATAACCTGCTTCACCTACTGAATAAGGAGGGAAGTTATAATGGAGCATGAACCTCTTGCTTCCTTCCGCGACCATTCCGTCTATTCTCTGTTCGTCCTGCTTGGTCGTCCCCAGAGTGGCTGTTCCCAGGCTCTGCGTTTCGCCCCTTGTGAAGAGGCTGGAACCGTGGGCCCTGTCCAGAAGCCCAGCTTCTACGCTGATTGGTCTTATCTCGTCCGGTTTTCGTCCATCTATTCTAACTCCCTCTTTTACTGTCTTGTGACGGACGAACTTCTTGTATTCTTCGTCGATCGCGTCTTCAATTTCCTCTTCCTCTTCTTCTTCGGGTTCCTCGTCTCCCAGAACTTCCGATTTAACCTTGTCCTTGATTTCTTCGACTTTTTCCTCTCGTTCGAGCTTCTTTTCTATTCCCACGAGCTCGGGGAGGTAACTCTCGACCGCTTCGGCCGCCCTCTCCTGGAGCTGGCTTCTTTCTTTTTCACCAGTGTTTTTGTCCAGTTCCTCTTTTTCCGCGTATTCTAGCTGGAAATCTACCAGCTTCTTTATTCTTTCGTGGGCAAAATTTAAAGCACCGACGACGTCCTCTTCCGCTACTTCCGACATTTCTCCTTCGACCATGGTGACAGAGTCGCTGGTTCCCGCAACGACTATCTCCATGTCGCTTTCTTCCTTTTCTTCCGCGCCGGGATTGAGCAAGAACTCACCGTCAATCATGCCTACTTCGACTCCTGCGATCGGACCTAAGAAAGGCAGATCCGACATCGTAAGTGCCGTAGAGGCCCCGATCATACCGGCGATTCCCGGTGAGTAGTCCTCGCTTGCCGATAAAACCGTAACAACTATATGGAGTTCGTCCATGTAATCGTCGGGGAACAGGGGCCGTATCGGTCTATCGATCATCCTGGCATTTAAAACTGCCTTGTCCGAGGGTCGCCCCTCTCTTTTGATAAAACCGCCGGGGATTTTACCGCCGGCATAGAACTTTTCCTCGTAATCCACTCGAAGCGGGAAATAGGATTTATCGCTATCCCCGCCGGACGTTGCCGTAACTAATACCTGAGTATCTCCTAGACTGCATATTGCCGATCCGTCGGCCTGTCGGGCCACTTTTCCGGATTCCAGCTCAAATTTACTTCCATCCAGCTCGGTTTCCTGCTGCTTATACATTTTTCACCTCAAAAAAACTATTTACTTTTCTTGTGATTTTCTAATTCTTATATTTAATTCGTCCTTTAACTTTGTGTACTGCTCCGGTTTTTCTCTTTTCAGGTATTCCAGAAACTTCTTTCTTTTACCTACCATCTTTAACAGTCCTTGCCTTGAGTGGTGATCCGACGGGTGTTCTCTCAGGTGCTCGGTTAGGTTGCCGATCTTTTCCGACAAAATAGCTACCTGAACGCTTGTTGAACCCGTGTCTTCCGAGTGTTCGCCGTACTTTTCGATTAACTCCTGTTTCCTTTCCTGTGACAATGACATATTAAATCACTCCTATCCCCGAACCCCCAGGGCCGATGCTCCGGGAGTTGGTTGGTTTATTTTTGTTCTTTTCTGATTTTACCGTATTTTTTGCCGATCTCTTTTACCTTTTTCAATATTCTTTCTTCGTCCAGAGTATTGATATCTCCATCTTCCATCACCGGATTTCCGTCCGCCATGACAAAATCTACTTCTCGGCTCTTTGCCGAATAGACCAGATTTGATACCGTATCGTACTCGGGGGCCCAGTAAGGCTGGTCCCGCTTTAGTCCAACCAGATCAGCTTTTGCACCTTCTTCGATTCGCCCTAGCCCGGAAAAACCAAGTTGTTCTACTTCAGATGCTGTTGCAGCCTTGAGAGTTGCATCTGCCGAGAGAGCAGTTGGGTCGTTGGCCTCCAGTTTGGCAAGGAAAGAAGCCTGTCTCATTTCCTCAAACATGTCCAGATCATTATTGGTTCCGGGTCCGTCGGTTCCCAGAGTAACTTTTACACCACTTTGCCTTAATTCTTCTATTGGAGCGGCTCCGGAAGCGATCTTCATGTTACTTGTCGGGTTATGTGCCACGACTACGTCATTTTGTTTCAGTATTTCCATATCCTCTTGATTCAGGTGGACGCAGTGAGCCGCAAGGACCTGGTTATCCAGTACGCCCAGCTCTGCCAGTCGCTCCACTGGCGTTAAGCCGAATTCTTCCTGTGATTCCTCGACCTCGCCCTTCGTTTCGGAGACGTGAGTGTGAATCGGAACCTCTTTTTCCCCTGAGATCCGGGATAACTCTTTTAAAACTGGGTTACTGCACGTGTAAGGAGCGTGCGGACTCAGTGCTACCTTGAGCCTGCCGTTCGCCGCTCCGTCCCAGTTCTCTGCCAGCTCCACTGCTTTTTCGATCTCTTGTTTCCCGGATTCGTCCAGTTCCTCCGCGATAATCCCGTAGGAAATCAGTCCCCGGACCCCCGCATCTTCGATTGCCCGAGCGGTTTGATCCATGTTAAAGTACATGTCGGAAACTGTGGTGACGCCGCTCCTGATGGATTCCAACAATGCCAGACTGGATGCCCAATAGACCTCTTCCGGGGTTAATTCCTCTTCGGCGGGCCAGATCCAGTCCTGCAGCCACTCGCTCAGAGCAATGTCGTCGGCGTAACCGCGAAATATGGTCATTCCCAGGTGAGCGTGAGTATTTGCGAATCCCGGTATCAATAACCTGCCCTCACCTTCCACCACCTTATCCGCGGTAGAACCGCTCTCTACTTCTCCTTCCCTGAAAACCGATTTAATTTTCCCGTCCTGTACGAGCAGGGAGGAGTTAACTGCTGGAGATCGTTCTTCCGGTGATAAAATATCGAAATTTTTTAAGAGAATGCTCATAAAATGTCGGATTTATTTGCCAGTGAAGGAATTTACAAATGTTTTTTGTTCAAATCCTTTCCTGTTTCCTGTTCACCTATTTACGTATAACTTTTAATTACAACCTACGTTAATTTTCACTAAGATCGATTATACGTTATGAAGTGTCGCTCTGCAATTGTTGTCGCCCTAAAATCCGTAAAGCCGTAGTTGTTTCCCTGTGACAGCGAGCAGTTTTACAAAACGATTAAAAATTCCTAGAATTAGAGATAGCCCAGACTCTCCATCCTCTCCTCTATCTCCTCGTTTTTTTCCGATCCGGTCGATTCCTTGTAAAATCCATCCGGTTCGTAGAATTCCGGTTCCCTGGATGATATCTCTCCGATTACTTCTCCGTCCATCTGTTCCGGTATCCTGAAGTCGTTAAGGTTTAGTACTGTCGGAGCAAGATCCATGATGGAAGCGTCTCGTTGACCGTTTTCCACGCCTTTCCCGTAAGCCATAAGTATCCCGTCCCTTCTATGGTGGCCCGGGTGAAGCTTTTTACTAAAGACGCTGGAATTAAAGAACATGATGGCACCGTAACCGACGATTGAACCGTGGCAGTTACCCCCTTCGAGCGGGTTAAACAGGATGTCCGGTGCACCCTCGAGGTACGGGCCGGAATACAGGTCCTCCTTGGGTTTTACCCAGTCCGCAAGTTTTTTGCCGGATCCCGGTACCGTAATTTTTTCCAGCTTTTCCATGATTTCAGCTCTCAAGTCGTGGTATTCTTCCCTGTTTACAATTCCGGATTGTTCTCGGTCCGATAGGTTCAACCGAATGTGACCTATGTGGGACCTGGAGTAAGCGGCAGTCTTTTTCCAATCGATATCCTTGGAAGAAAGGAATAAAGCGTTTAGAGCGTCGTTGGTCGACAGGCCCGTTATCGGGTTATCCACTATTTTTAGCTTTTTCGCTATCGGGTAAATTATTTCGCCGATCGGTTGAGTGTTCTGTTCCGTGAATCCGAGTTTTGCCAGTCTTCTTCTTAACTTCGTTCCAGTATTATTGCCCAGGTTGAGGTAACCCTCGCTTTCGAGCCAGGTATTGATATTAAAGGTATCCGTAATCGGGCCAAACCCGTGGTCCGAAAGTATCATGAAGACCGAGTCGTCCGGGGCGAAGTCGATTAACTTGCCGATCTCCCGATCTACTTCCTTGAATACCTCCAGTCTTGGATCCCATTCGTCGCTCACTTCGTCCCAGAGAAAGTGCTGCACCTGGTCCGTGGCGAAGAAATGGACCATCATTGTTTCGTCTTTCTCTCCTCTGAGGTAGTTATCGTAGAGGTACCTGGTTGCTTCCCCCCTATCCCTGACTGCCTTGTTTAACTCGGCGACCCATGATTTTGGGTCCTTCCCCCGCATGAACGGTTCCGGGAGATACTTGTAATCAGGAACTTCCTCGTATAGTTCTTCGGCGAGATCTTTCGGGTAAGATCGCTGGTCGGCGGCCGAAGGCGTAAGAAAGCCAGGTACGACGAAGCCGTTGACCTCCTCAGGTGGATAAGTCACCGGAACCGATAATAGTCCAACTTTGCCGCCCTCCGAACTGATCTGGTTCCAGACAGAGCGAGTTTTTATCGACTTCCTGTTAATCACCCTTCCCTTGTAGGAGTCGCTCAGGTCCAGCCAGGTATAAATTCCGTGTTTACCCGGATTAACGCCGGTATGGAAAGAGGACCATGCCGGCCCGGTCAGGGGTGGGAAGGTGCTTTCCAGGTTTCCCGACAGCCCCTGATCTCGAATTTTCTCCAGGTTCTCCAGCTCACCTTCGTCTATCCATTTATTTACCAGATCCGGACTTGCCCCGTCCAGGGCAATCATAAACGTAGTCATAATTCCTCCTGAACAAAGATCTTAATTAACATCGTCGTAATTCAAAAACCGTTTTAAATCATAGGTAACCAAAGTTCTCCAGTTTCTTTCGAGAACTCTCAGTTCTCCTGGTTCGCTTCCGGCTCTTATAAAAATCACTTGGTCTGTTGTAAGTCGGCTCTCTCGAAGAAATTTTTCCGATAACTTTACCATCCATCTGTTCGGGGATAGGATAAGAGTGAAGGTTCAGCAAGGTGGGAGCGATGTCCATGATGGAAGCGTTTTCTTTCCCCGAAGACACCGAGGGACCGGAAGCAAACAATAACCCGTCCCGTCTATGGTTACCAGGATCAAAGGATGGGTTCAGGTCAAAGACCTCTGCCGAGGTGAACATAGCTGCGCCGTAAGCGGCGGTATTTTCGGGAAGGGGGTTAAACAAGATATCTGGAGCATCTTTTATGAAAGGTCCGCTATAAACTTCCGGTTTTGGCTTGACCCAGCTTGCAAGCTTCTGATCGCTATTTGGTAGCTTGACCTTTTCAAGTCTGTCAACGAGGTCTTGCCTCAACTTTTCGTATTCTTTCCCTTCTACGGTTCCCATCCCCTCTCGCTCCTTCTGGTTTATGCGTATATGTCCTATGTCAGCCCGCGAGTAAGCTTTCGTGTTTTTCCAGTCCACATCACGGTATGACAGGAACATGGTATTCAGCATTCCGTCCGTTAAGGGGTCCGTTGTATAGTTTTCTATCAAGTTCAATCTTTCGGCGAGGGGATAGAGAGCCTCACCCACCGGCTTTAGCCTTTCTTGTGTAAACCCAACCTCTGCAAGTTTTCTTTTCAGGTAGGAGCCGATCTCTTTTTTAAAGCTGAGAAAGCCGTTTTCGTACAACCAGTTATTTACGTTAAACATCTTATCCATCGGGCCAAAACCGTGATCGGATATAGCTATGAAGGTGGAATTATCTGGCGCGATTTCCATTAGCTTTCCTAACTGTCTATCGGTTTCCTTGAATACTTCCAGGCGGGGATCCCAATCTTCTTCTCGATAGTTCCAGAGTTTGTGCTGTACCGTATCCGTTGAAAAAAAATGAACCATGAAGACTGAGGGGGAATGTTTTTTGTAGAGGAACCGGGCGGCCTCTCCCCTAGTTCTAGTCGTCTTTTTTAACTGTTTAACCCATTTTTTGGGAGATATAGTCGGAGTAAAGTAAGGGGGTTTAAATTTAAATTCTGGAACCTCGTCAATTAATTGTGAAAACTCACTTTTAGGATAACTAATCGAATCGCCCTCTTTCGGTGTTAGGAAGCCGGGTATTAAGAACCCGTTTACTTTTTTCGGCGGGTAGGTCAACGGTAACGAAAGAATGCCAACTTCTCCCCCCTGGTGGCTAATTATGTCCCAGATGGTTTTTGTTTTAAGCGAATTACTATTTATGGCCTTACCCTTGTAGGAATCGGAAACGTCAAGCCAGTTAAACACTCCGTGTTTGCCCGGATTCACTCCGGTCTGAAATGTTGACCAGGCTGGACCAGTTATTGGAGGGAAAGTGCTTTTTAATTTGCCCGACAGTCCGGAATCTCTAATTTTTTTTAAGTTTGGCAGGTCCCCTTGTTCGATCCATTCATTGATGAGTTCCGGGTTGGCTCCATCGAGCCCAAAGATAAACGTATTCACCTTATGTCCTTTCCATGTTCATCAACGGTTTGGTTCGTTCGTCGGAACCAGACGATGTTGAAGTAGTTCCTCGCGCTATCCGTAAAGAATTTTAGCCCCTCTTCTTGTAGTCTTCTAGCGGAGGTTTTTACTATCATATCCTTGTTGTAGCGAATTTCCCCGTGCTCCTTCAACCTCTGTGAAAGCTCGACTTCGTTGGCGTCGTTTACGGAAAAGTCGAACCCGCCAACTTCCATAAATGCTTTCTTGGTAACGGCCATGTTGAAACCGCTAAAATGGGGTTTGCCGAGCCAATAATTAATTTTAAGAAAGGCGGGGAATCCAAACCTTGCGAGCCAGTGGTAGAAACCATTGGCGTCGTGGAACCAGGCCGGGCCGTATGCACCGATAACCTGGGGGCTATCGAAGGATTTATTAATTTCAGTTAACCAGTCAGATGGGATTTTTGTATCGGCATCAGTTACGGCTATTATTGGATTCTTCGCGGATTCAAACCCGGTCTGTAATGCCCGTGTCGCACCTTTTTCAGGTTCATGAATAACCCTTGCACCGTAATTTTTGGCGATTCTGGCGGTGCCATCATCGCTGTCGTTATCTACTACGATTACCTCGTACTCGCCCTCGTAATTCTGATTCCGCAAGCCCTCTAAGGGCATTTCAATCCAGTTTTCCTCGTTGTAGGCGGGTATCACGATCGAAATTTTCTTTTTCTGACTCATACAGTGATTATAGTAGAAAGTTTAATCAGGCAAAAGGTCCGTCTTGCTTAAAGACCGGTCAGGAACGGGAAGATATTTCTGACCTGTAAGCTTCCAGAGCCTTGAAGACTGCCTCGTCCATATTGTAGTACTGGTAATCCGCCAGACGTCCGACGAAAACAGTGCTAGAACCCCTCGCTTCTTTCCTGTATTTTTCGGCGATTTTGTTTGTTTCTTCGTCAAAAACCGGCCAATAAGGTTCTTCCTCGGCGCTCGTGCCTTTTGGGTACTCTTTCAATATCGTGGTCTTGCTGGATTCCTGACCAGTCAGATGTTTGAACTCGGTTATTCGGGTAAAGTCGTAATCGTTCGGGTAGTTGATTACCGAATTGGACTGGTACTGTTCTCTTGGGTACGTTTCGAACTCCATGTCCAGGCCTCTGTAGGGTAACTTGCCGTATTCGTAGTCGAAGTAGTAGTCAATCGGACCGGTGTATATAAGCTGATCGAAATCGATTTCATCAATTATCTCTTTGTAGTCAGCCCCGAGCAGGGTTTTGATATTTGGAGAATCCAGCATGTTTTTAACCATGGACGTATAACCGTTTTCCGGCAGGCCCTGGTAAGGGTCATCGAAATAGCGATCGTCCCTGTTTTCCCTGATTGGGACCCGAGATATTATCTGAGGATCCAGTTTATCCGGCGTAACACCCCATTGTTTTTTCGTATAATTTTTAAACATCTTTTCGTAAAGGTATTCCCCGACCTGGGAAAGAACCACGTCGGCGGACGACTCGATTTCGTCCATCGGTTCTTTCAGTTCCTCAAAGAAATCCGGTAGTTCCTTTTTTGCCAGGTCTGTTCCGAATAGTTTATTGATGGTTTCCAGGTTAATTGGAATCGGGACAAGTTGGCCGTCCACGTAAGAAAGCACGCGGTGCTGGTACAGCCTCCAATCCGTGAAGCCGGATAGGTAATCCCAGACCTCCTTTTTTTCAGTGTGAAAAATGTGAGGACCGTACTTGTGAACCAGTATCCCACTACCGTCATAGTGATCAAAGCAGTGTCCGGCTAGATGAGTCTTTTTTTCGATTACAAGAACTTCGCCTTGGCGTTCGGAAGCTATTCTTTCCGCAATTGTAGAGCCCGCGAGTCCAGCACCAACTACTACGTAATCAAAGTTCATAAAGATCAACTCTCTTTTTTAAGTAGTTCATATTGAATCCCTTTCCATACATTTATGAGGAATCCTTCCCTATTTTCAAAGTTAATCCCGTAATCAACAGCGTTGCCCCACCAAATAATAATACGGTAAAGATTCCGAAGTTATCTGCCAGGAGACCAAATATGGGCGCAATTATGATCCCAAAAACCGATCTAAGCTGGGAATGCACGGAAAGTACGGTGGCTCTTTCCTCGCTCTGGATCCTGGTCCCCAGAAAGCCCACTACCATCGGCTTTCTCAGGTTGTAGAGAGTATAGAAAAAGAAGAAGGAGACGACGGGAATTATTAACGAGTCGATTAGCACTCCAAACCCCGCAAACAGGAAAAACCCGACGTCTATCCATAGCAACCAGTTCAACGATCGAGCGAGGTTCCCGACTTTTTCCATCAGTTGCGATGATTTGCGGGAGGAGACGAAACTGTTTAGGTAGATAAAGAAGTATACGATTCCTATCAGGAGCGAGGTCCTGGCCTGTCCGTCCTCTATAGCAAGTAAAACCGGTAGTGTGAGTGCTTGAGACCTGATGATGGGTTGAAGGTAATCCTTCCCTATTTTGAAGAGTGAGTCGAATATGGAAGCGTTGACCAGAACTTTACCCATATCCTCGGTTGAGAATATTGAACCGAAGCTCGATTTGAACTGTTTTATCATGTCCGATAATGAAAGGCCGTCGTGGCTTATATTCCCGTCCAGTTTCTCGGGATAAGTGAGCATAAGTACGAGGTCCAGGCTATAAGGCAGGAGGCTAGCCAGAAATACGACGTTATAATTACCACGGAAGAAAACGATCAGGGCCGCGATTAATGCCGAAAGGGCGGAGCCAAGCCGGGAAGCTGACCTCGTTTTTCCGTAGTAGCTGACCTGCCGATCACTCATTCCCTGAATGTCCAGGTATTCCATGATCATCGACTTGTGGGTCCCCGACCGAAAGGCCTCTCCGCTGGCAAATAAAATCATTGCCGGAATGAATAAAAAGAAATCGGAAAAGAAGTAGAAAACCAGAAAAGAAAGTATGTATGAGGAAAACGAGAAAACCATCGCCCTTCGTCTACCCGTAAGGTCCGCAACGGCGCCAGACGGGATTTCAAATAAATTTACGAAGGTTTCTCTTATGCTTATCAGTACGCCTATTTGAAAGTAAGAAAGGCCGTTTTCCAGAAAAAACAGGTAGAGAAAGGGCTCGAAAAACCGAAGGTTTTTGAGGAAGCCGTAGGCCGAGAACTTAAATAGCATTTTGAATGGGCTTAGCTATCAGTTATCTTTTTACCTTCATTTATGCCGACTAAATCGTACTTAATTTCCCTGATACGGTCAGCTTTCAGCGAATTGCGGAAGAAGTCGTACAAATCATCCCTATGATACCAGTCGGGTCGCCAGAGATCGTTTACGTAATCGTAATCCGCCAGCTTTGCCATCTGTTCTTGAAACCAGCCCCCCCGAACGTAAGGTTCACACGCGATTATAGTTCTGTCAGGGTACGTATCAACTAAATCTTTTATGAAATTCCTGTGATCAGGGTTTATGTGGTGCAGGAGGTCACAGATAAAATAGACGTCGACTTCGGGGTATTTTTTGACTTCCTTACAATCCATCTTTTCGACGTTTAAACCCTTTTGTTCTGCATAACCAAGCAATCTGGTGTTCAAATCTATCCCCCTGTAATTTGCTTTTGGGGACAGATAGTCAGCCAGGAGGCCGGTACCGCAGCCTATATCCAAGACGGACCCCCTTCCAATTATCTCCCCGGCAAGCTCGTAACGCTTGGAGGAATGTAAGGTGTTAATGAAAAACTCGTATAGCCGGGGAAAATAGTGAATAAGCATCGTCCTACTTCCCAATTCACGTGAGGTTACCGCAAGTCCATCGCGCCTTCATCTAGCCACTGAATCCGTGATAACTGATGGTAAATCAGCTGAAGGCTCAGGTCAAGATCGCTGGACAACAGGATAAGTAAAAAATGGGTTAATACCCGATTGA
>CAZDMI010000006.1:0-10751 GCA_964506635.1 uncultured Thermotogae bacterium | reverse complement strand
CGCTGCCTTGGTAGGCAGTTTGGGGATCTCGGGTATGGCCTGGAAAACTACGAGAGGGGAATGATCGCCAGGGAGATGGAAAGTATTGACGAAGACGTTTTTGTCGCGAGCAACGTCCCGGGAGGTGCCCCGAAAGGAGGCGGCTGCTCTTTATGTGAAGGGCTGTTTCTCGATCTCGATCGGTACGTTGAGATGGTCGAGAATAAACTCAGTTTTTACGATTTGGATACGATAGTTGTCGGTACTAGGGTCCCCAAACGTATAGAAAAAAGGCAGGGACAGCTCTGGGAGAATTATGGGGATAGGTATGCTAGACCGATTAAATCCGAATTAAACCGTATTGTTGGGAGGAGAGTTCAGGAGGATCTCGGTCTAGAAGCTGACTTCAAGCGACCGGATGCCAATCCCGTGCTGGACCTGAAAAACGATCGGGTAGAACTTCAGGTAAACTCCGCCTTCATTTACGGTCAGTACAATAAATACGTGCGGGGTTTACCTCAGACGGTATGGCACTGCAATGAATGTGGTGGTCGGGGCTGTGAGGAGTGCAATTATACCGGGAAAAAGTACCAGGAGTCGGTTCAGGAAATCATTCAGGAGCCTTTTATCGATGCCTCTCGCGCCAAGGACGTCAGCTTCCACGGTGCCGGGCGGGAGGACGTGGATGCCCGTTGCTTTGCCAGGAGGGAATTCGTCCTGGAACTAAAACGTCCAAAAAACAGGAACCTGGAGCTAGGGCGGATTAAAGACGAGCTGAACGAATCCCAGGATAAGGTAGAAGTATTTAAAACTAACCGGACCGATAAATCCCGGGTGAAGGAGGTAAAGACCGAGAATTCGGACAAGCTGTACCTGGCTGTCATCGATCTATCCGAGAGGGTAAAAGACCTTAACCTTGAGGAGCTGAAGGAAATCCCCGGTATGATAGGGCAGAGGACTCCCGAGCGCGTATCGCACAGAAGGGCTGATAGAGTAAGAAATAGAAAAGTTTACTGGCTCCGCTGGGAAAAGCTGGCCGAAAGCAAGCTGGAGCTAATCCTGAAAACCGAGGCGGGAACTTACGTGAAAGAGTTGATTTCCGGTGACGAGGGTAGGACGAAACCAAGCGTGGCGGAAAAGCTCAGCTGTGAGGCCCGCTGCACCAGATTGGACGTCCTGGAGATTTATCGGAAATAGCCGGTTTTGTCATTTTCTTACTTTTTAGAAGTCCACGCCAAGTGTAACTATCTCGAACGGGTCGAACTCGTATTCCAGCGACCCGTTTTCCGTTTTGAGTTCTTTTCGTTGGTCCTCGATCAGGTTCAGAGTCTTAACTCCTTTCGACGAGAAGCCGAAGTCGATATTGACCTTTTGCTTTCTACCCCAAGCTTCGTAGAGCCGAACTACCAGCCTCCTCTCGGAATCCTCGGCCAGCTTGACGGATTCGACGATCGTACCGCGGTCATCCGTCCGAATTAAAGACGGTATCCCGAGGAAATCCTTAACTCCTGCAGCCTCCGGGGTCGAGTTCAGGTCGTAAGCAGCTTCGATTACTCCGGATTCCCGAAAATCGCCTGAATGCGGAAGGAAAGAATAAGTGAACTCGTGTCTCCCCATGTCGGCCTCAGGGTCCGGCCACTTCGGTGCCCTGAGCAGGCTCAATCCGATCACGGTTTTATCGACGTTGACGCCGTACTTCCCATCGTTTAACAGAGCGGCGCCGTAGCCGTATTCCGAGACGTCAACCCATTTCTGGTGCGGAACCTCGAACTTTGCTTCGTCCCAGCTCGTATTTTTGTGGGTCGATCTGTCGAAGTGGCCAAATTGGACCTCGTAATTGGCCTGCCGGGTTCTTACATCCACCGGAAACAGGGTCTTCAGGAGAATTTTCTCCTCGTGCCAGCTTATTTCCGTGCTGAAATCGATTTTCTTAGAATTTCGGTATATCTTTATTTTTTGTACGATCTCGGAGTCCCCGTAAGACCTGGTTTGCTTCAAGATTCCCCGTACCGGGCCGGATTCGAGCTTTTCGCTCCTTTCCGGATGGGGTAGGTCTTCCCTGTTTTCGTAGATATCCTCCTCGAGCTCCCAGGCCTGGTACTCGGTTGGCACGTCCCTGTAAGCGACGAGCCGGTTGGCGGTTCCCGAAACAACCTCCCTGTCGGCCTCCTTGTCGTAAATTGATTTGATCTCTCCCCGAGTGGTCAAGTCCAGGGCGATCTTTTCGTTTTCGAGCCCCCCGTTCGAAACTTCAATTGGGTTATCAATTCGTCCTGTACCGGACCTGATCGCGAATGATTTCCCGCCCGTTGCCGGCAGATCTCTTGCCTCAAAAAGGGTCTTGCCGTCGTAAGCCCTCTGAACCGGAACATCTTCCCCGTTTCTGGTTTCCCCTGTAAGCGCTTCTCCAGCCGGACCGGTAACTTCCGTTTCTACGACCCGGTCCATCTTCCAGGGTAGCGAATTAGAGACGAAAACGTGGTTGGCGTCCTCCTGTATCGGCAGAACCGTTTTCTTTGCTTCCTCCAGCAGCTGGTCGCAGTTTTCACGAATTTCCCCGTAATCCCTTTTCGTATCCACGTAGACATCTCTGATGGAAGATCCGGGGAGTATATCGTGAAACTGGTTGAATAGGTAAGCTTTCCAGGCTTCTTCGATCTCATCTCCGGGGTAATCGAACTCTTCTTCTCTTATTGCCGCAAGTACCGACCAGAACTCGGTTTCTCGCAGTAAAAACTCCAGCTTCCTGTTCTGCCGTTTTACCTCTCCCTGAGTCGTAAAGGTTCCACGGTGCCGTTCCAGGTATAACTCGCCGTACCAGCTTTCGAAGTCATCACGGCTCTCTTCCAGGTCCGTAAAGAACTCCTTTAACTCCCTAAATTCGGCGTCCGGGGTCGGGTCCATTTCCCCGATCTTCTCTACGTCCTCGATCATCTCTCGGTTCGGTCCGCCACCGCCATCTCCCCAGCCAATAAGGTAGGCTGCTTCGCCATGTGTTTCCCTTTCCTTATAATTTTTTGCCGACTTAACTGCTTCTTCTACTCCGTTGCCAAGGCTCATACCGTTATACGTATCCGCGGGGGGAAAGTGGGTCAAGACCCTCGAGCCGTCGATTCCCTCCCAGTTGAAACTGTGGTGGGGAAACTCGTTTTGTTCGTTCCAGCTCAACTTGTGAGTAAAGAAGTAAGGGCAATCCGCGGCGTTTGCAATTCCGGGTAACCCGGCCGGAAAACCAAATGCATCGGGAAGAAAGGTGATTTGCGGATCGACATCAAAGTTTTCGCGAAAGTACCTTTTTCCGTAGAGAAACTGTCGTGCCAGGGGCTCACCTCCGCTGATGTTTACGTCGCTTTCCACCCACGTACCGCCGACCGGTTCCCATTTCCCGGACTCGATTAGCGTGCTTATTCTATCGTAAAGCTCCGGGTAGTGGTTTTCGATAAATTCGTAAAGTGCCGGCTGTGAGAAGAGGAAACTGTAGCTGGAATAGTTCTCCAGTAGTTTTGCTGCGGTTGAAGATGTCCGGCCGGATTTCCTTATGGTTTCACTCCAGGGCCAGAGCCAGGCGGCGTCGAGGTGTGCGTGGCCCGTTACGGACAGTTTGAAATCGGAAACCTCGGAAGTTAGTTCCTTGAGCGGTTGCAATCTTTTCCTCGCCCGCTTTGTCCCCTCGATCAATTCCGTCTCGGTATCGTACCCGAAGGGAAACCTGTGGCTGGCTTCGTTGAGCCCGCCGAGGATCTTACGGCTCTTTGTACTATCTTTATCGAGGTATTTTCTCAGGTCGTTAAGCAATCGGAACTCGCGGTGGAATTCCTTAACGGGAGTCCTCTCGGTAAATAATTCCGCAGTTTCCAGTTGAAAACGATCGAGTTCGAGACCGCCCCAGAAAAGAGTGGTTCCGGCTTCAATAAGCAGGTCGAAGTTCTTGCCAGGTTCGGCACTTTCGGTTAAGAGCAATGAATCGTGCCCCTGATCAAAGGCCTTCCACGGCTGGTTATTTCGGTAACAGAGACATTCCAGGGATGGACGTCCCTGAAGTGGGCTGTTTTCGGACCGCTCTTTCGGCTTGGCTACGAACCGGAGACGGATCGGCTTTTCCTCCATTTCGGCCGGGACCGCAAACTTTACCCTGAACCAGACGCTGTTTCCCAGGGAAAGCTTTTCCGACCTTTGTCCGCCATGGTAAAGGGAAGCATCTGCATTCAGCCGTGCTTCGGGTCCGTACTCTCTGGCCCTTTCCCAGGTGAAACCTGGTTCACACCTTGTAAATTCATCAAGCGGGAGGTCGCCTGGTTCTTTAAAACCCTGCGTGCTGTAAAAGTAGATCTGGTCGATTTCTCTTGCATCGTGCTCTATCAGTTTTTTTATCCTGGACTGAGCGTCTTCGACGCGTTTTTGGGGTCCTTTTTTCATTTCCGCCTCCTGACGATAACCGATTTCGTATCAGGATAGAAGAACCATCGTCACTATTCAAACTCCTCTAACTCGTTTTGTTTCTTTGGTTTTTAGTTGATTTCAGCGCACAATTCGATGACCCATCTAATTCTGACCTTTCCAAGAAGAGATTATCCTATCAAAAACTCCCTTTCAAGGATTTTCGAATCCATTCGAAGAATAAAATATTGAAAATTTGTTGTCGTAAATCCATGTTTAAAAGGGGCACGAGAATATTATCAATTGGCTTGAAAGATCGAAAGATCTGGTTTAATATAGAATCGATTCGAAATGAAAAATTCAGTGACGATTCAGGACGTGGCTGAGACAGCGGGAGTTGCTGCTTCTACGGCTTCCGACGCGTTAAACGGTAAGTCTCACGTAGCCGAAGAAACCCGACTTAAGGTAGTTAGAGCTGCGGAGGAACTTAATTACAAACCACATCCCGGCGCCAGACACCTTTCGAGCGGGGTGGCACAACAAATTGGCTTGTTCATTCCTGCATCCCGACGGCACGTGTTTTCTTCGACCGGTTTTTTCAACAAGCTTATCCAGGGTATACACGAATCAGTGGACGGAACGGATTATAGCCTGTCGCTCAGGATGTCGGAAACCGAGTCCGATGCAAAAGGGAAGCTCGAATCGATTCTGGACTCCCGCACCCTGGGCGGGTTGATTTTAACTCACCCAACTGAAAACTCCGATTTGATAGATTTGCTCGAGGATAGCGACTTACCCTTTGTGGTTCTGGGTAGGCCCAAACGGGAAGTTATCTACGTAGACAACGATAACGTGGAAGTAGGCGAAGTGGCAACCAATCACCTGATTGACCACGGCCACGGCAGAGTTGCCTTCCTTTCGGGCCCGTCCAAGTTTACCTATACCGAAGACCGACTTAAGGGTTATCGATCCGCCCTGGAAGCCAATGGGCTCCCTTACGACGAAGAACTGGTCTGGAACTCCGAGCTCGTCGAATCGGCGGCTTACGAGGTAGTGAAGGAGAAGGCACAACAGTTCGATTTCAGTGGGGTTTTTGTAGCGGGTGACGTCCAGGCAGTTGGAGCCGTACACGCCTTGAGGGATCTCGGTAAGGAAGTTCCCGGTGACGTATCGCTGGTTTCGGTTTGTAATAGCGAATTGACCAAGCACTTTGAACCTTCCATTACCACTGTCGATCTTCACGAGTACTGGCTCGGAAACTGGGCGGCAAACAGGTTGATTCAGGAGATTGAAGGAGGGGAAAGGGACAGGCCAAAGGTCGTAGTACCCGGTGATCTTATAGTTAGAGAGTCCTGTGGCTGCGGTGTTGAGGATGGGGCCGAGTCCGATTGTTAGGCCTGACTGCCCGCCGAAATCGAGGTGTAAGCGATCTTTAAATTCAAGGAGGTAATCGGATGTTAAATGATGCGATGTCGGAAAAGAGGTTTGCAACGCCACCGGTACCGGACCCTGAAGACGGGAAAACGGTTTTTAAACCCGACGGCAGGGGTCCCGGAAACTGGGTTGGCGCACCGAAAGTGGTTTTCGACCAGGAGACGGATAAGTTCTATATGTACCACAGGGTCAGAAAGCCCCTCGGCAAGGGAAGGGGTGTAAAGGCCAGAATTGCCGAAAGTTCGAATGGGGAGGATTTTGAAGTTATAACCGAAGGGACTAAGGAACAGTTGAATGCGGATAGCCTGGAAGCTGGTTCAATTATAAGGGACCCCGCGACCGGTAAATGGAGACTCTACATTAGCTATCAACCGACCGGTCACAACAGCTGGCGTGTCGGAATGGTTGAAAGTGATTCTCCGGGTGATTTCGACTTCTGGGAACACAGGACGGTCATGTTGCCCGAAGACTACGGACTGTATTCACTCAAGGACCCCAGCATATTTATAGTGGGCGGTCAGTACTATGCCTACGTCTCCGTTGACCAGGAGGGTGATTACGAAGTCGTAGAGAGGAACGGCAAGGAAGTGAGAAGGCCCGTTGGTTTCGATTCTTCCGGTCTGCTTACCAGTCCCGACGGGAAGTACTGGCGCGACTTTCGCTACGTGCTGGAGTCCGGAGGGGGAGCACAGGGAGAACGGGGTCATTACAAGGCGCGCCTTAATTCTGTCGTCTGGTTGCCCCCTCTCTTTGTCGGCTTCTTCGACGGGGGCGATACGTTTTACGACAACTTCGAAGAATGGGCCGGAATAGCCACCAGTCACGACCTGGAAAACTGGAAGCGGGTTTCCCGGAACGGTCCCTGGGTCGAAAGCCCTTACGGCTCCGTCAGGTATATGGACGGATTAATTCACGAGAACAAAATTTACTACTACTACGAATACACCAGGAAGGACGGCAGCCACGAAATCAGGGTCAATTCCATGGAACTCGATTAACTTTAACTGCCCTGGTGAAATACTTTTTAAAGGGGGATTATCAATGAGTTCTTGCCTAACGGAGTTGCCTGGCTTTCGGGATATAGAACTGAGTGGGGGAATCGTTAGGAAAAAGTGTCGCCAATGGGCAGCCGGAGGGGAACAATGAAGAAATCTGACTACCTGTTATTTTTTCCGTTCTTTGCCATGGTCTTCATATTTCTCGTCTTCTTCATTGCCTGGACGGCCGGTATATCCTTCACTGACTGGACCGGGGTTTATCCGTCGTATAATTTTGCCGGTATATCCGCTTACGAGGGGGTTATCGGTGTGTCGAGTTTCCAGCGAGCTTCGATAAACACGCTGGTCTTTGTCGGGGCGGGAGTACCGCTGTTGATCGCTTCAGGACTGATCGTCGCCGTCACTATAGATCTGCTGCCGAGCGGGATGTCGAGTTCGATAATGAAGACGGTGGCGATTTTATCTTTCGGTCTGGCTCAGGCGATTACCGGGGTACTATGGGGCTGGATTTTTAACCCGGCTCAGGGAGTGATAAATAGCGTGCTGGATTCGATCGGTCTCGGCGGGTTATCCCAGTCATTCTTGACTGATCCATACCTGGTAATTTTGGCGATTCTGATCACCTTGATCTGGAGATTCAGCGGCTATACGGGCGTGGTATTTTACGGGGCAATTAGCTCGGTCCCGGTATCTCACAGGGAAGCTGCACGGATAGACGGCGCTTCCATTTTTCAAATATATCGTTACGTCCTGTTTCCGGAGATTCGGGGAATTATTTTGATGTTCTCGCTGCTGTTGAGCATGATGGTGATAAAGACTTTCGGGATTATCTGGACGATGACGGGCGGCGGTCCCGGTGTTGCGTCGATGATCTTTCCCGTCCTGATCTATAGAAGAATGTTTTCGGCTTTCAACTTCGCTCAGGGTGCTGCGGCCGCGATGATATTCCTGGCGATTATCATGCTCTTTGCAATCCCCTATATCTATTTCCAGTACAAGGAAGGTGAACTCTAGTTGCCAAATATTAGACTTCGATACGTGGTCGGTGGTTTTCTCGCCCTCTTGCTGACTGCCTTCTTCCTGTTTCCCTACTGGACCGCTGTAATAACTGCAACGAAGCCTCCACTGGAAATCCGAACGACCAACCCGCTGATACCGGGTTCCGAACTCGTGTTTTCCTATGCCAAGACGGCGTGGAGTATGATAAATGGTTCCTACCTTACTTCACTGCGGATCGCGCTGACTTCGATGGCGATTAGTATACTTATCGGATCGATCGGGGGCTACTACCTGAGCAAGGTTCGCGCCAGGTACACGTTCCTGACGGTGGTAACGCTTTCAATTGGCATATACCTTCCGGCCACGATGCGGCTGGTACCGCTGGTAAGGGTGGCAAATACGCTCAACCTTTTTGGGGTTCCGGAGTACATTGGCCTGGCCATTGGAGGAGGTCAATTGCCAGTAGTCATCTTTATATTCAGGGAGTTCTATAACAGGATACCGGATTCCCTGGTGGAAGCCGCCGAAATTTCTGGCGCCTCGCACTGGCAGATCTTTACTCGAATAATGTTCCCGATGTCAAAGACAGCAGCGGTTTCGGCCGGCATCATTGGCTTTACTGTCGGTTGGAATAACTTGATACTGCCGCTGGTTTTGACCTCCGGCAGCAGGGGCAGGCCAATTATGGCTCAGGTTGATTTGATGGCCCAGGCCTCGGCCTGGGAGATCGGCGTCTGGAACCTTCAGCTGTCCGGGGCACTTTTTGCGATGATTCCTATAGTAATTATCTACGTCATACTTCAGGAACAGATTGTCAAAGGGTGGACGGAGGGTGCAATATCCGGTTGATGTAGTTTTGTTCTCTGGAAGTGCTCTTTGAAGAATCGAGTCATAAAGATCTAAATCTTTCCAGTTCGCGGGGGTGATAGCCGGAAATTTGATTTACTCAGTAACGGTAAAATTTACGACCACCTGACAATTAAAACCAAAAGTTTTCAGGGGTGAAAACATGAACAAATTCTCCTTTTCAATCCGCAACGGAATTGTCGGTCTTTTAGTACTGACACTAATGTTATCGGGTCTGGTTCTTTCCGCCACTGCCGAGGAACATAAGGATGGACCCGAAATACCAGCAAGCATGCAACCGATGCCGGAAGCCGGAATGGCGGTCGGTGAATCGAAATTGGACATCCTGACTGGATGGGTTGCCGGTACGGGAAAGAAAACGAGACAGCAAATCATTGATACTGCCAAAAAGCTCTGGGACTTTGAGGTATCTATCGAAGAAGGTACTAGCGGCCAGCTGCCGCAGGTAGTTGCAAGTAGAGTTGCCGGTGGAAGGTCCGTATCACTGGTCAGAATTCCGCCGACCAGCGAAACACAGAGTCTTGCCAGCCAGGGCGTATTTATGGACGTAACTGATATCTGGAAGGACTACGGTCTGGAAGGTGTAATAACGGATTCGCTCCAGAGCCTTTACAAAGCGAACGGGAACTACTACGGCTTTCCTCAGGTCATAGAGGATCACAGTATGCTCTTCTACAACGTCGAGGTGCTGGAAGAAGCCGGGGCAGACATGCCGCCTTACGAGGACTACGACAAGTTCTTCTCAGTTCTGGAGAAAGTAAGGGAAAACACGGATTCTACCCCGATAGTGCTCGGCGTTAAGGAGCCGAACGCGGCGCGCTGGCTCTTCGGAAAACTGATAGTTGGCGCCGTTGGTCCTTCCGGTTACGCGAAGATCGCGAACGGCAACGCCACGGTGGACACGTGGACGGAAGTTCTGGAACAGGCAAAGGAACTGCTCTCTTACGCCAACAAGGACGTTTCTACACTCAAGTCGGGCTTCGGACCACAGCAGAGAACGGCTGCCGGTGATGCGGCCTTTACCAACGGAGGAACCTGGTTCGTGCCGATATTCAACGAAGCCGGTGAACGAGGCGAGGTCTGGGACTACGCACCTATGCCCGGTCCCGGCAGGAACACGCTCTACGCGATGGTTTCTTCCTACTGGATAGGAGCTACTTCCGACCAGCCGAATAACTCAAAAGCCATGGTTTATACCTCCCTGCTTCCCCAGGTACAGCAAGAGATGGCACTGGTTAAGCAGGCGGCGCCGGCCCGAACCGACGTGGAAGTACCGGAAGAAAAAGCTTCCGCAGGGACACTTTATCAAATTAACCAGTTGAAGACGGCGGATGCGGTAGTACCGACATTCGACCTGATTATACCTTCCGGTCTCGGTACTCAATTCGAGGACGCACTGATGAAGTTCGTGGCTAACAGGAACGTAGAGAAGACCGCCAAAGAACTCGTCCGGATTCAGAATAACAACGAGGACAAGTACACCGGTGGTTACTCCTTTTAACTTCTAGGCTTCAATGGGCTAAGACCTTTTAAGTTTCGTTTTCACCGGCTGCTCCGGAAGCGGGGTGGCCGGTGTTAGTATTCATATGGAGGTGTAATTTATGAACATTGTAGTGATTGTCGCCGATAGCCTAAGAACTGATTACGTCGGCAGTTACGGATCGGAAGTTCGGACGCCGAATATAGATAGCCTGGCGGAAGATGGGGTTCAGTTTAACCAGGCTTACAGCGAGAACCTTCCCACCCTGCCGACCCGGCGTTCCTGGTGGACGGGCAAATACCATTTTCACGAGGCGGGCTGGCAGCCTTTTACTTCTGACGACTACCTTCTTGCCGAGGTGCTCTGGGATCAAGGTTATAACTCAGCCCTGATTACGGATACCTACCACATGCACAAGCCGGTTTATAACTGTGGTCGAGGCTTCGATACCACTGCTTTCATTCGCGGTCAGGAATACGACCCGTGGGTAGTGGACGGTCGTGACGTTCCTTCCGTAGAAAAATCATCAATTCACCGGTTAAAGGGCGGAACCGGCAGGGAAAGCGACGAAGTATGGCGAGAAAGGTACAGGCAGTACTTAAAAAACAGAACTGCTT
>CAZDMI010000005.1:16658-30392 GCA_964506635.1 uncultured Thermotogae bacterium | reverse complement strand
TTTTCAAGACTGAGTAGTGCTTCAATTGCGAATTAATCATAGTTTCCGTTACAGTTTCCCCTGTCGGGAATTCAGGAACCACTTAAATATTAAGGACTTAAAATTGCTGATTGCCCAAATGAGCTTACTTTCTGAATTCAGCCAAGGTTAATCGAAAACTCTTACGGCGAACCAGATAGTAATTTTGCAACCAAGTAAAGTTACTCCGGATCAAGGTAAAATCGATTGATTAAGAATCAATGCTTCGGGTATAATGGATTCTCAGGTTATAGTTCACATAATTGAAGGGCGATCAACCCTCAGCTATAATTCATTTGTCTCATCAGGTCAAAATCAGAATTATTTTTTGCTTTTTTAGGAAGGAAACATGAAATTAACCAGAAGGAATTTTTTAGAATTAACTGGAGCGGCTGCTCTCGCTACCGTGTCCAGGAGCCTGGGTTTTTCTCAGTCCAGCAAGGGTACTAACGGAAAAATCAGGGTGGCTTATCCCCCTACAATGGCCGCACTACCGCTTGTGAAAGGGACTCAGGAATCTTTTTTCCTGAGCGAATCTGAATCAAGTGCTTTTTCAAAAAACGGATTAGAGGTATCTTTATTACCTTCGAAAAGCCCGAGTGATGGAGCAAGACTGGTAAGTGGGGGTAAAGCGGATTGCAGTATAACTGATCTGGCCAGCGCGATATACGGAGTTCAGGGAACCGGTAATTTAAAGGTCCTGTCGACGGCCTTTGACCCCAACGAAATGGTAAGATACAGCGGCTTACTAACGAGCAACCTCTACGATATCAGCTCAATCGGCGATTTAATCGAGAGCTGGCTCGACAAGTCCGGAAAGAACTCGATCGTACTCTCGAAAAGGAGGGACGAGCACTACTCTACCGACAAGCTAATCAAATCCAGCGGATTAAAGGTTGAAGATTCAGTCTACTATCTGGACGGGGAAGACCTTATATCCAGGATGACCGGACTTCTAAACGGTAACTACGTATCAGCAGTTCTCCCGGAGCCACTCCTAACTATTGCACTTGAAAATCCTCAGTTCGAGGGCTACCAGGCCAACTTATTAGAAACTTACAAGGATGTCGTAAAACCCCCTTTCGTATTCGTATTTAACCAGAAATTCCTAAACCGTTCTCCGGAACTTGTTGAGAAATTTTACAAAAGCTGGAATAACGCAATAGAAGAAACGAACAATAGCAACAAACTACAGTTACTTAGCCTGACTACCGAGATCATCACGGGAACTTTCCCGAGCCTGAAAAAGCCAATAGAGGGGACCGAGTTTACTGAAGAATTTGCCAATCTTTTTGAAGTTCCCGATTTCTCGGCACCGGCAGCTTTGAACGAATCAATCTATGATTCCGTACTTGACTGGACCATTGCCAAAGGTTACCTGTCCAGCAGGGTCGATTTTGACCGCGTCTTTGGAGAGCATCCATCAGTACTCTCCAACTCAAAATAATGATCAGGATTTCCAATCTGGACGTAAGTTACCCGGGGGGCGGAAGTGGAAAGAAAGTTATCTCGAACCTGAATCTCTCAATAGACGAAAACTCAAGCCTGGGTATCATAGGTCCAAACGGCTGCGGTAAAACCACCCTCCTCCATACCCTCGCCGGACTTCACGAGAACTATACCGGAGAACTGCAGCTAGGTGTAAACGAAGATAGGATCGCACTCATCCTGCAGGATATCGGACTTCTGCCCTGGAAGACCGTACGGGAAAATGCCAGTCTCGGCCTGGATCTCGGTCGAAGTGGGGACTATTCCAACGTCGAAAACTTGCTCCGGGAACTCGACCTCTTCGATTACGGAGACGATTTTCCCTCCCAGCTTTCCGGCGGACAGAAGAGAAAACTCGGGCTAGCCCGAGCCCTGGCGGTGGATCCAAAGGTCCTCTTGATGGACGAACCTCTGGTTTCCCTGGACGAATTTACGAGGGAGGAACTGCAAAACAAGATACTGACTTTATGGCAGGAAAGGGACTTGACCATGGTAACGGTAACCCACGACATGGAAGAAGTCTCTTTTCTCGGTCAAAATATCGCGGTCCTATCCCCGGTTCCAGCTACTCTAAAGTCCCTGATTGAGAACCACGGCGCAGGAAAAGTAGATTTCCGCGGCAGCGAAGAATTCTACGATACCGTAAGAAAAACGAGGCAGGAGCTCCCATGAAAAAGGGAATTACTCGTTACTTGGTCAGTTTTACTTTCATCATACTCATGTGGTGGTTTTCCAGCTGGCTCGTCGGCCTGTTGCTTTCCGGACCAAAGAGCTCGGTTCTACCCGGACCATTAAAAGCTTTTTCTACCCTGGTGAATCACTGGGGGGACATCTGGCCGAACTTTCTCAGGAGTGGTTACCGTCTTGTCGTCGCGCTCGGGTTCGCCATATTTTTCGGTTCCGCGGCGGGTCTGGTAATCGGCTTTGAGGAATCAATCAACGAGTACGCATCTCCTGTTCTATATTTGCTTTACCCCATACCAAAAATAGTATTCCTGCCGGTTATCCTGATCCTTTTTGGGCTCGGCGACCTCTCCCGCGTTATATTTATCTTTCTGGTCACGATTTTTCAGGTAATGATCAGCGCCCGGGACGCCGCAAAGAATATTTCCCCCAAGTGGATTAAAGCCGTACAGAGTTCCGGCGGGAACAGGTTACAGATATACCGGCACGTAGTTATTCCTGCAACTCTGCCAGACATTTTGAGCAGCGTCAGGATAAGCATCGGTCTCGGGATCGCGGCTTTATACCTGGCCGAGTTATCTTACACTAACCAAGGACTTGGTTATTACATAGATAATTCCTGGAAAGTTTTTGCCTATTCGGACGTTTTTGCCGGCATTCTTGCTTTTGCCATACTCGGTCTGGGGCTTTACCTGATAATTGACCTGATCGAAAGAATTTTTTGCAGCTGGAACTACGAGGACAGGGGTTAAAATGAACGATATGAAAAACACCGGGGAAAAGGAAGTTAAATTATTGCTCTTTCAGGGCAAGGACAACGAAAGGGTCGAGGAGGCCAGGGAGACGATAGCCAACTGGGCGAAAAAAAACGGTGTCGTACTCCACGAGGTCTTCAAACAGGCCGACGTCAGGGGTGCACTAGCCGAGGAAGGTGCTGAAACCATCTTGCTCAGTTTGGGGGGAGACGGAACTTTTCTCAAGGCAGCTGACATGATTGCTCCCTACCTCGTTCCGATTCTCGGTATAAACCTGGGTAAGCTCGGCTTTTTATCCGGACTGAACTCCTCTGAACTGGAAAGCGGTCTCAAGGGTATTACCAGAGGACAATTTTCCGTCAAGGAGCTGGCAAGGTTAAAGTGCAGTGTTGAGACGCAGGAAAGCCACAATATCGAAGAATTCACCGCGCTTAACGAAGTAGTTGTTTCCAGGGGCGAAAATCCCGGACTGGCGGATCTCGACCTATTTCTGGATTCCAGGAAGGTGGCTACCTATCCGGGCGATGGGTTGATAGTGTCCACTCCAACCGGCTCTACTGCCTACTCGCTCTCATGCGGAGGACCCTTGATCACAAGAAATACCTCGGCTTTTAGCATTACTCCGCTTAACGTCCACAAATTAGGCCTCAGGCCGATAATCTGTTCCAATGATACAGATATCAGAGTAGAAACCAATAATCCTGCCGTCATAGAAGTAGATGGAAAGCGTATTGGTAAATTGGAGCCGGAAACATCCGCAACCATGACCAAATCAGATACTCCGACACTCATGATAATCCCGGACGGGCAGGGCAGTTTCTTTGAGACAGTAAGGAACAAGTTAAACTGGGACAAGGATCGCGGAACCCGTATTTAAGCGGGCAATACCCTCTATTTACCCCTCTATCTTTTGTTGATTTAGCCGACCTATATAGTTATTATGGTTTACATGAACTGGATTATTGCTCTGTTAATTTTCATACTAACGTATGCCGTTTTATTTACCGAGAAAATTGATCGCACCATAGTTACCCTGGTCGGTGCATTATCAGTTCTACTGGCTGGGATTGGATTCGGCTTCTATTCCCAGCACGAAGCCTTTCTTGCGATTGACTTCGATACCATCACCCTCGTGCTAGGAATGATGATCATGGTTGGCACCGTAGAAAGAACCGGCCTGATCGAGTACATGGCAATCTATATAGCCAAGAAGACGGGGGGTAAAATCTGGCTCCTCCTGGTCGGACTCGGCGCCTTTACTGCGATCTCCTCGGCGGTTATGGACAACGTAACCACCATGGTGCTGGTGGCACCGACAACACTCTCAATCACCGATCTACTGGGTTTATCGGCAATACCTTTTCTCATATCAGAATCGATGCTTTCAATAGTTGGCGGGTTATCTACGCTTATCGGCGCGCCCCCCAACATAATGATAGGATCGGCTGCAGATTTAGGGTTCAACCAATTTATCACCCACCTCGGACCAATAGCTCTCTTGGTCTGGTTCGTGTCGATAGTTTACTTTTGGTTTAAGTTTAATGACTCCCTGCCAGCGAAGCCAAGTCAGCGAGAAGCCCTGAAGGAAATGGATCCAAGCAGAACAGTCGAGAGCTGGAACGATTTCCGCAAAGCAATTGCCGTAATAATTACAGTAATTGTTCTTTACTTGCTCCACGGTTTTATCGGTTTAGAGCCACCGACAGTTGCCTTCATTGGTGCAGCCTTAGCACTGTCCTTAATCAGGCCTGACGTGAAAGAAACCCTAGCTGACGTGGAGTGGAGCGTTCTATTTTTCTACGCTTCGCTTTTCGTTCTCGTAGGTGGCCTGGAACAAACTGGCATCATTAATCAAATCGCACTTAAGTTCGGTTACATCGCGGAGCATTACCCCGTACTTGCGCCCCTCGCACTGATCTGGCTTGCAGGCATATTGTCCGGGATAATAGACAACGTACCGCTTACGATTGCACTGATTCCGGTCATACACGGTCTGGGGAGCATACATGGCATCCACCTGAACTCTTACTGGTGGGCGTTGGCCCTGGGGGCCGTTCTGGGGGGAATAAGTTCCCCGGTTGGTTCTTCAGCCAACGTAATATCCGTTTCTCTAAGCGAAAGAACCGATAACCCGATAACGTTTTTTCATTGGATAAAAGTTGGTCTACCGTTAACGATCCTCAATCTGACTCTGGCAAGCCTGTTTCTCTTCTTTGGAATGAGATTGGGGTTGATGTAAATCTTTAGGAGAAGCCCGTGTCCTTAGAGCTTATATTTTCGACGATCATCTTTATTGGTACTTACGCGGCAATTCTTAGCGATAAAGTAGAGAGGTCCCTCGCCGCCATTTCCGGCGGCGTTTTGATGGTCGTAACCGGGCTCTATTTTGGCTTCTATACCGAAATGGAAGTAATAACTGAGGCCATAGATTGGAATACGATAGGCCTGCTCCTGGGAATGATGATGGTCGTTGGTGTTCTAAAGGATTCCGGCTTATTCGAGACTCTTGCTATTTGGGCTGCCAAACTTGCCCGCGGTGATTACTTCCGCATGATCCTTTTATTCGGATTTCTTGCCGCGATCATGTCGACTACGATTGATAACGTGACCACAATTCTTCTGGTTGCCCCCGTCTCCATGTCGATTAGTGCAGTTCTGGGAATTGACCCAAAACCGATTCTGCTGACCCAGGCCCTGTTTTCGAACGTTGGTGGAGTTGCCACGCTAGTCGGTGACCCTCCAAACATAATGATATCGGGTGCCGGAAATTTACAGTACCTGGATTACATCTACAACCTGGCGCCAACCGTTCTCATCTGCACGCTGGTATCCGTTATCCTGTTCAAGATAGCATTTGCGGAAAAAGCAGAGGAGGAAAACGACAAAATAAACGAGGAAGCGCTGGCGGACATCATGGACAGGAAGGCAACACGGGAAGTCGCAGACTGGACTTTACTAAAAAAAGGTCTTTTTGGTCTGAGCTTCATAATCATTCTGTTCGTTCTGCACAGCGTGGTGGCTATAACCCCGGCCACAGTGGCTTTGTCCGGAGCTACCCTCATACTGCTGATGACGAGACCGGACATGGACGAACTGCTCGAGCGGGTGGAGTGGAGCACGCTACTTTTCTTTGCCGGCCTTTTCGTGGTCGTTCACGGTGTCGTAAATACCGGCTTGTTAACGAAGATATCCCAGGCCGTACTGCATGTAACCAGCGGCAACCTGCTCTTTTCAGCCCTTGCCATATTATTTCTTGCGGCCCTTGGGTCCGGACTGGTCGATAACATACCGTTTACCGCGGCCATGCTTCCAATCGTTGGCACCTTATCGGCCGAGTTAACCGGTGGTAGTTCCAACATCCTCTGGTGGGCGCTGGCATTTGGTGCAGGTTTCGGGGGTAACGCAACTTATATAGGTTCTTCCGCGAACGTAATGATAGTAAAAATCAGCGAGGATCACGAGGAACCAATCTCGATGAGGTACTGGCTGAAATATGGAACGTTAACCACTTTGATTACAACCGTAATTGCCGGGTTGGTAATCACTCTCCAGATCATAACGCCCGTCCAGTTGCCCCTCCTTCCCTCTTAAGGCCTTATTTCGCTTTTTAGAACCTGATTTCCGGACTAATTCAGCTTTTGCCAGCTCAGTACTGCAAGTGCGGACCTTTACAGTACCTAACAAGGTCGGTTTATGAAATGACCGCTGAAAAACGAATGGACACGAGCCCAACAAGTTTTTCAAAAGGGCTTTCCATTTCCCGCACAGGAAAGGTCTAATCAGGAAACAGAAAAGGTCCTTAGATCAAAGGCGAGAGAAGTAACGCAGGAGACCCTGGATTATCCCTCTTGCGATCTCGCCCTGATAGGATCGGTTGGTTAACTTTTCTCGTTCTACCGGTGAAGTAAGGAATCCCACCTCTACGAGGGCCGCGGGAATTTTGGTATACCTCGTATAAAGGCGCTGGTACCTTATACCCCTATCCCTGGCCCCCGTCCTATCCACTATCGAGTCCTGAACCAGCGCTGCCATGTCCCAGCTCCTTCCCTCTCTGGGTCGACTACGATCGAGTATTGTCTCCACCCCGGTCACGTCGGGGTCACTAAACGAATTGGCCTGGATGGAAAGGTAACCATCGCTCCCTCTGCTTTCCGCTATTTCGAGACGGTCAAGTAACGGGAGGTAGTTATCGGACGTTCTAGTAAATACGAAATCCAGCGTAGGGTGTTCACTTCCCAGTGCCTTTAGCTTCCGTGCGATAGCCAGGTTAACCTTCTTCTCGGTAACTCCTCCAACAATTGCACCCGGGTCGTAACCACCGTGGCCGGGATCTATCGTGACTTTCGCCGTCGAGGAGTCGACCGACCTGCCTGGAGCGGCGCCTGTAGCTGGAACCAGAACGAGCAGCAAGAGAAATACTATTACGGTATAAGCACTTTTTCTTGACATTTTGTTGAGATATTTTAAGGTCATCCCGTGCCGGGTGCACGGACACGTGTACAATTCCCAGGTGTCTTATGCGGTACCAGCATGGAGTACCATCAACGCTACCCCTCTTCCTGATTGGAAGGGTATCTACTCGGTGCCGGATACCAAGTAAATTTTCTTCACCGAACTTTCCTCGAGAGCCCGGTTTGCATAGCTTTTCTCTTCACCGGAGTCAAATTCGAGGATAATTTCGTTTTCCCCGGGTAGTGAAGTCGGTTCTACTTTTTTAGTTACTACGGGAATCGACTGAAAATTTTTCTCGAGAAATTTGAAATCCGATTCCGTTATAACCTTTACTGGGTCTTTATAATTGTAGCTGACGCCTTTCCCGTTCTCGTCTTCCTTAAAGGACTCGCTCAATATCCGTTTCAGCAGGTTGACCATGTCTTTGGGATTGGGCAAGTTCCCAGGTTGTTTCCCTATCCCGTTTCCACTCAATCCGGGATCAGGTGGATAGAAGAAGTAAGTCGTCGGGGTAGATTTGACGCCCAGACCCGACGCAAGTTCCATGTTCGTGACCATTCCCTGTTCAGGTAATTCAATCTCAAATTCACTGTCAATTGAGACCAGTGACAAAATGAAGTGATCGCTCAATATATCTTTAACGGTTTGGTTTGAAAGTATATTGTCCTTAAAATCCTGACAGTGCGGACATGTGGAAGAGACAAAAGAGAAAACGAATTGCCTGTCCAGAATTCTTGAAAGGCGCAAGCCTTTCTCAAATCCGTAGTTTTCCGCTATTTCGTTTGACCGTGCTCCGGCACCCAGGCCAATCGTCAGGAGACCCAGCAACAATAAAATCAATAGTTTTTTACGCAAAACGGTTCACTCCGTTTTAAGCTAATAAGCTTGATTTAAAAATTATAGGAAACAAGCGGAGATACCCAAAGGAGTTTTCGGGCGAGTTCACCAAATAATAAACCCATTTCCGTAATAACCTTCCTTTAGCTTGGAGTTGAATCGGGCAACCCCATCCTCTAGTTTCCCCTGACTGGATTTAACGAACCCTATGGTTTAAAATAATTTGAACTTACAAATTAGTAAGAACCACTCAACCTCGCCTTGCAATATCCAGGTGAATTCAATGGAGAAAGAAAAAGCGTACATAGAGACTTGGGGTTGTCAGCTAAATTATCACAGATCCGAGAAAATAAGCGGCAACCTCCGCAATTACGGCTATGAAATCGTCGAAGACCTCGGCGAAGCCGATCTAATAATCTTCAATACCTGTGCTGTAAGGGATAAATCTGAAGAAAAAGTCCGCGGCAGGGTCGGGCAGATCAAGAACGAGAGGAAGGAAGATAGCCTGCTAGGAGTCGGCGGGTGCATGGCTCAGCACCTCGGAAAAGACTTGTTCGAAAAGTCCGGTGGAATAGACTTCGTATTTGGAACTTCCAACCTGGGAGAAATCCCCGAATTGGCGGAACAGGCCAGAATAAACGGGCAACATTCGTCCGTTCCGCGACCAGAAGGTTTTGAAAACCTGCCGGTTCTGAGAAAGTCCGATTACTTTGCCTGGATAACTATAGCGGAAGGTTGTTCCAACGCCTGTTCGTATTGCATAGTTCCCCAGGTCAGGGGTCCACTGCGAAGTAGACCTCCCGAGGAAATTATCTCGGAAGTGAGAGAGCTCGAGGAGGAGGATTACCAGGAGATTCAGTTACTCGGGCAAAACGTAAACGCTTTTGGGCAGGACATCGATGACCATGAGGTTAACTTTGGCTGGCTGTTAGACAAGGTTGCAAAGACCGAAATCCCTCGAATAAGCTTTACCACGCCACATCCAAAGGACCTCGATGAAGTAACGCTAACTGCGATGAACGAAAACCCAAACGTGGTCCGCCAGATTCATCTACCACTTCAATCCGGTTCAAATCGGGTTCTCAAGATTATGAACAGGGAATACACGAGAGAGGAATACCTAAAAAAAGTAGCAAGAGCAAGGTCCATGGATCCGGACATTAATATTACTACCGACATTATAGTCGGTCACCCGGGGGAAACTAAGGAGGACTTCCGAAAAACACTGGAGGTCATCGAAAAAGTAAAGTTTGGCTCGGTTTACGGGGCACAGTTTTCCCCTCGGCCCAAAACGAGAAGTGCAGAGATGGAAGATCACGTATCAGAAGAAGAGAAGAAAAGGAGGTTACAACTGGTACTGGAAAAGCAAAAGAAGTATTCTGAAAAGCGCGACTCTCGTTTCATCGGCAGAGCCACGGAAGTACTGGTCGAAGGGGAAGCCAGGGAGGAAGGTGCAGTTTATGGAAAAAACGAATTCGGGGAGACCATTACTTTTCCCGGGACTAAAGAGATGATCGGCGAATTCAGAAAAGTAAAGCTCGAGTCCACTGATCACGGCAGGTTGGTCCAACCTGCGAGGGAGGAAACTCTATGATTCTAACCATAACTTTGAATCCGGCGTACGACCTGATTTACTGGGTTAAAGAGATCGAACAGCAAGGTGAAACCCAACTATCCCGAGCCTACAGAACCCACTCGAGTGCGGGAGGTAAAGGGGTTAACGTATCGCTTTACCTGTCAAGCGTAGGTATCGAGAATATAGCAATGGGCCTTATCGGCGGACACACCGGTCGGGCAATAAAGAGGTCACTCAGGGAAGCAGGTGCCACAACCAACTTATCCTGGATAAACGAAGAAACCAGAAGCAACGTCGCCATACTGAGGAAAGGGGAAGAGGGCAACCCGATCGAAGTTAACAGCGCAGGTCCGGAAATATCTCAGCGAGCCCTGAATCAGTTCATGGAACAGTACGAGACGATGCTTCATCGGGTTTCCTGCGTCGTGCTTTCTGGTAGCATTCCGCCAGGTATCCCGGATGAAATTTACAATAAACTTGTAAAAATGGCAAAAAAGCGAGATATTAGAACCATCGTAAATACCGGTGGTGAGTACGTAGGTCCTGCAGCTGAAGCAGGACCTTTTTTGATAAAGCCCGATATTCGAGAGCAGAAAAAAGTCATGGGTGAAAAGTTAACGGATAGTCGTTCGATTACAAAAGTCGGAGAGAAAATGCTGAGTTATGGTACGAAATACGTTCTTCTATCACACGGACTTACCGGGGACATACTCGTTAGTAAGGACCAAAACTGGGACCTTGAAGCCAACCGGAACGAGTTAACAGTCAGGAACCGCGTCGGTGCGGGAGATTGTCTCATCGGGGGAATTATCTATCAGCTTGAGGAAGGTAAGTCAGTCCCGGAAGCTGTCAAATACGGGCTTGCGGCAGGAATGGCCAGCGTGGAAGTATTTGAAAAGATACCTAAAGATGCCTCTCTGGTTCAGGCTCAAATGGAGCAAATTTCTTTGAAAGAAATGGGTGACGAGATCCATGAAAGTTAGAGACATAATGACGAAGGACTTGACGGCCGTCAGAGCAAACCAATCTCTGAAGGCATTAATATTCCTGCTTGAGAAGAGCGAACTATCCGGCGTTCCAGTTGTAGACCAAAAAAGCGTAGTCGTTGGGTTTATATCGGAGAGGGACATAATTCAGGCTGCCCTGCCCAATTACTTCGAAATGCTCAGAACGGCCTCTTACCTTCCGGATATCAACCAGCTTTCTCGCAGACTAGAAGAGATCAAAGGGGATCACGTGGAAGAGTACATGGTGGAGGAGGTAATTACAGTAGACGAAGACGAAGAAGACATTCACGTTGCCGATTTAATTATCAGAAACGAGTTAAACAGGGTTCCCGTGGTGGACGAGGACGGAATGCTTGCCGGGATAGTCCAGCGGATAGACCTGCTCGGTGCGCTGTTATAAAAATCTTACGGAGGACTATCATCAGATGAAATTAAGCAACTACTACCTTCCAACTTTAAAGGAAACGCCAGCAGATGCAGAACTAGAAAGCCACAAATTGATGCTTAAAGCCGGGCTGATACGTAAAGTTACGGCGGGAATCTACAGTTACCTGCCACTCGGCTTCAAGGTGCTCAAAAAAATAGAGGAAATAGTGCGGCAGGAAATGAACCGGGCCGGCGCCCAGGAAATCAAGCTACCGATAGTGCAGCCGGCCGAACTATGGCGTGAAAGCGATCGGTGGGCCGATTTTGGACCGGAGATGTTTAAGCTAGCGGACAGAAAGGAACAGGAGTTTGCACTTGGCCCAACTCACGAAGAAATAATCACTGACCTCGTCCGGAACGAGCTAAATTCCTACAAGGACCTACCGCTTGTTTTATACCAGATAAACGACAAGTTCCGGGATGAAATAAGGCCGAGACACGGAGTCATGCGATCACGTGAATTCCTGATGAAAGACGCTTACAGCTTTCACGAATCTCAGAGTAGCCTGGACGAAACCTACCAGGAAATGTACGATGCCTACGCCCGAACCTTCGATAGATTGGGATTGGACTGGGTTGCTGTTGACGCACCCACCGGTTTGATGGGAGGAAGTTATTCTCAAGAATTCATGGCCCTTGCGGACGAGGGCGGCGAAGAGATAGCCCTCTGTGACAGCTGTGGTTACGCATCAAACGTCGAAATAGCTGAATACGAAACCACTGCTGACGAGGGGAGTACCAGTTACGAGAAGATGGAAAAGGTGGCCACCCCGGACAGGGAAACCGTGGAATCCGTGGCCGAATACCTGGAAGTTCCTGAGAGCAAAATAGTCAAGACGTTCATATACAGAACGGACGATGGGCTCGTAGCGGCTCTGGTCGGAGGAGACGACGACATCGAGGAGATGAAACTGATAAATCACCTCGGGACGAAGAAGGCAGAGATGGTTTCTTCCGAAGCGGAGATTAAAGAAATTACCGGGGCGAACTTCGGTTCAATTGGGCCTGTTGGGCTGGAGGTTCCCGTATACGCTGATAGAGATATTAAATCAATGAATAACTTCATAGTAGGGGCAAACGAGAACGGTTATCACTTGAAGAACGTCAACTGGGGAAGGGATATTTCAAGTCCTGAGTTCATCAATTTGCGAAAAGTGCAACCCGGGGATAATTGCCCTCAGTGCGGATCCGAGCTCGAGTTCCACCGTAGTATCGAGGTCGGACAGCTATTTCAGCTTGGGGCCAAGTACTCGAAGAGTCTGGAGGGCGAATACCAGGACAGGGACGGAGAACTCAACCCTTACATCATGGGATGCTACGGAATAGGTATCAGTCGACTCGTTCCGGCAGTTATCCAGCAAAACTACGACGAAGGCGGAATCAAGTGGACTGAGTCAGTAAATCCATTTTCCGCCGGAATAATTGTCCTGGGGTCCGACGAAGGTAAGACGGAAGAAATGGGTGAGAACCTCTACAACCACCTCCAGGAAAAGGGTTACGACGTGCTACTTGACGACAGAGAAGATTCTCCCGGCGTTAAATTCAACGATTCGGACCTGATCGGTTTGCCGCTTAAAGTAATCGTGGGCCCCAGAGGTCTGGAGAACGGGATAATAGAAATAGAAACAAGGGAGGGAAATCAGGAGGAGTTAGAAGTGAAAGATAAAAGTATGGAGAAAATAGTGACTGAACTGGAGAAAAAAATCGAAACCAGCGCTGAGTCGTGATAACATCCTCCTTCGGAAAAGAATCTAAGGTATTCAACTAATTAAAGACGACGGTATAATATAAACGCATATTTTTAATTAACCTAAATCCAATACCAGGTGGTTACGTGAAAACGTCCGTTATAATTCCTGCCTACAACGAAGCGGAAAGGATTCAATCAGTATTGAAAGCGGTGGATGCTGCCGAGAATCCGATCGAACTAATTGTTGTCAACGACGGCTCCACCGACAATACTTCAGAGGTAGTTGAGGAAAACGAGATAGACCTTACTCTACTGGAATTAAAGAAAAATACCGGTAAATCAAATGCCCTCGCTCGCGGAGTAGAGGAAGCATCACACTCAAACCTGATGTTTGTCGACGCGGATCTCAAAGGGCTCGAATCAGGGCACATCAACGATATGATAGACACCTATCGAGAGGGCAACTGGGACATGGTTATTGGCGTATTTCATAAGGGCAGGCTAAATACGGACATATCTCAAAAGATTAGTCCCCACTTATCCGGCCAGCGGGTTCTTTCTAAAAAAATCTGGAAAAAGTTAAACAAGTCAGCTGCCGAGGAATTTGGCGTCGAAATGGCCCTGACGAAACTATCCCTCAAGGAAGACCTCTCCACGACAAAAGTAAAATTAACCGGGGTAACCCACGTGATGAAAGAGGAGAAGAGAGGATTCACTGAAGGATTAAAATCGCGATTGAAGATGTACGGCAATATCATCAAAACTACCCTGACACCAACAAAATTTAATCAATGAAACGGT
>CAZDMI010000005.1:0-16558 GCA_964506635.1 uncultured Thermotogae bacterium | reverse complement strand
GGTAACCCTGGCACCGTGGTAATCTCTATTGACAAAACTAACTCGTTCATCTATAATAGCTACGTAATCAACCAATTCGTCGTCCCGAAACCCTTCACATAGTTATTTTACCTAAAAGAACATAATCGTTCGTAGATTTCCACGGGCGTTATGAAATTGGGGTAATTGCTGGAACTAATGAAGGGTGAATCCGGACCAGGATCCCTCAAGATGGGTTAAGGTCGATTACGGCTCGGAAGCTTCATAAATCACTTGAGGAAATCGAGCAAAAAAACAAGACACCCAAGTAAGTAACTGGAGTGGCGGGACTTGTTAATAACGTTCACACCCAATATTAATAAGTCGTATAACGAGATAGCAGGCAGCAACCTCCGCTGGTGCTTATAGGGTGCAAAATAAACAGGCAAGGTGAACTGAACCCTCACCCATTTTATACCTATCCAAACCCTTACGGAAATAGAACTTATCAAACTTTTGAGGTGAGTTAATTGGAACTCAAAGAACTACAAGAGAAAAACTTGGACGAGCTACAGTCAATAGCAGAAGATTACGAGATAAAGATGGATTCGAAGAACAAGGAAGAACTGATATATTCCATTCTAGAAGCAGAAGCTAAAGAGGATGGACAGGGATTTTCCGAAGGAATACTCGGTATTCTCCCGGATGGCTACGGATTCCTGAGAGACAAAACTTTTCTTCCGGGGAAGAACGATATATACGTATCGCCGTCGCAGATAAAACGATTCGGGCTGAAGAACGGGGACAAGGTCCTTGGGCAGACAAGACCGCCGAAGAACGACGAACACTACAAGGCACTGCTCAGGGTGAAGGCAATTAATGATTCACCGCCTGACGAATTAAGAGACAGAACGGATTTTCAATATCTTACCCCGCTCCATCCATCCCAGCGGTTAAAGCTGGAGCACGATCCTAACGATACTTCTACGAGGATTATAGACCTATTTGCTCCCATTGGAAAGGGGCAGAGAGGTTTAATAGTTTCCCCGCCGAAAGCCGGTAAAACTACCCTGATTAAGAAAATGGCCAACGGCCTGGCAGCCAACCACCCGGAAGTAGAATTGATCGTTCTGCTGATAGACGAGCGTCCCGAGGAAGTTACCGATATAAGGCGTTCAATCAACATGGGGAAAGTGGTTGCTGCAACCTTTGACCAGGAACCGAAACACCACACTGAGGTCGCAGAACTGGTAACCGACAACGCAAAACGGCTCGTAGAAGCCCAGAAGGACGTCGTAATACTGATGGATTCAATTACCAGGCTTGCACGAGCCTACAACCTGTCCGTCGACCAGAGTGGCAAGCTGTTGTCGGGTGGTATTGATCCGGCAGCTCTTTACAAGCCAAAGGAGTTCTTTGGTGCGGCGAGAAACATCGAGGAAGGTGGAAGTCTGACGATCATTGGTACCTCCCTCGTAGAAACTGGCAGCAAGCTGGATCAGGTCGTTTTTGAAGAGTTCAAAGGTACGGGCAACATGGAACTCGCCCTCGACAGACAGCTGGCAAACCGTCGTATCTATCCGGCAATCGACATGGAGCAGACCGGGACGAGAAAAGAGGAACTACTGCTCAGCGAAGGCAAGCTCAACAAACTGAGAATCCTCAGAAAAATGATCAGCGAGATGGACGATAACCAGGACGCACTTGAATTCATCAAGAAGAAGATCGAATCCACTCAGGATAACGATCAGTTCCTGGAATTGATGCAGAACGGTTAAATGAAAGAAAAAATAACCATACAAGGTGGAAAGCCCCTGAAAGGGGAGCTGAAAATACCAGGGGCAAAAAATTCAGCCCTTCCACTGATTGCATCGAGCTTGCTCACCGATCAACCCATACAACTATCCAACGTTCCGGATTTAAAGGACGTCCACACCATGTTAAGCATGGTTGAAAACCTTGGGAATAATTCATCCGGGGAATCGGGTGACGTGGAGTTACGCGGCTCAATCGACTCCAGTCGGGCTCCAGCCGAACTGGTAAAAAAGATGCGGGCTTCTTTTCTGGTGCTAGCTCCCCTGGTAGCAAGAACGGGGGAAGCGGTGGTCCCGATACCGGGCGGTTGCAATATAGGTACCCGCCCCGTGGACCTCCACCTGGAAGGCCTAAAAAGACTTGGAGTCAGTGTCGAACAGGACGACGGTAGGATAATAGCCCGAGCCGATCAGCTAACCGGAAACGACGTTTTTCTCAACTACCCTTCCGTCGGGGCTACAGAACAGCTTATTACCGGAGCAACCCTGGCAGAGGGGGTAACGACGATTTACAACGGAGCCCAGGAGCCCGAAATCCGCGACCTGGTCAATTTTTTGAACGAGATGGGAGCCAGGATAAACCTGGATGGTTCAATTATTCGAATAACCGGAGTGAATGAACTGGAAGGGGCAAGCTACCCGGTACTGCCGGACAGAATTGCCGCCGGAACTTATATGCTGGCTGGAGCAGCTACTTCCGGAGAAGTCGAGGTAACCCAGGTCAATACTGATTCGATAAAACCACTCAGCCTGAAGCTTAAAAAGGCAGACGTAGAAATAAAAGAAAAAGAGTCCTCCATAAGCACCAGAAGCAATGGGAGGCCGAAAAGTGTCGAAGTAATCACTCTTCCCTACCCTGGCTTTCCGACGGACCTCCAGGCACCAATTACCTCGTTATTGGCGCTGGCTAGTGGAAAGAGCGTGGTGAAAGAAACCGTATTTGACAGTAGATTCGGCCATGTACCGGAGCTTAACAAGATGGGCGCGGATATTTCCGTCACGAACTCTAGTACCGTTTTCGTAGAGGGCCAGGAGAGCCTGCGTGGAACCGAGGTCGAAGCGACCGACATCAGAGCAGGTGCCTCACTCGTTATAGCAGGCTTGGCCGCCAGGGGTGAAACGGTGGTGACGGGGACCGAACACCTGGACCGTGGCTATAGCAATCTGGTCGAGAACCTAAAAAGTCTCGGTGCCAGTATAGAAAGGGGCACATAAACCATGGCAAAGGACGATTTAAATTTGATCGAGGACAGGGTAGGCAAGAGGGCACGAGTAAAGGCAAAGGAAAAAGCGATACTGGTCGGCGTTGACCTTCCAGAAACCCGGAACAATCGGCTCTGGTCGACTGAAGAATCGATGGACGAATTGGCGGCACTAGCGGATACTGCTGGAGTAAGAATCCAGGAAAGAGTTATCCAGAACAGGGAGAAACCGGACTCCGCGTTCTATATCGGTTCCGGTAAGGCAAGAGAGATCAGGCAACGAGCCAGGGAAATCGGGGTCCACGTAGTTATCTTTAACGACGAGTTAAGACCGGCTCAATCCCGTAACCTGGAGGAAGAGCTCGGCACAAAAGTCGTGGACCGGACCCAGCTGATAATGGACATTTTTGCCCAGCGTGCCCAGACTAAGGAAGCAAAGCTTCAAGTTGAGCTGGCTCAGTACGAATATCTGCTGCCAAGACTCAGGGGCTGGGGAGAGTCACTCGAGCGCCAGGAAGGTGGGATTGGCACGAGAGGACCGGGTCAGACGAGGCTTGCCAGGGACAGGGACAAAGTCCAGCGCAGGATAGATTCCATAAGAGCAAAGCTGAGAGAGGCGGACAAAGAACTGGACGTGAGACGAAAACGTCGGCTAGAGAGCGATACGCCCATCATCGCACTGATCGGCTATACCAACTCGGGCAAGACCACGCTATTAAACAACCTTACCGGAGCAGAAGGTTTTGAAGAAGACAAGCTTTTTGCCACTCTTGACCCGTTAACGCGGAAATTCGAACTGCCGGACAGAAGAAGCGTCCTGATGACCGATACAGTCGGCTTGATCAGAAAACTGCCCCATCAGCTGATACCCGCATTTCGTTCTACCCTGAAATCCGCACGGACTGCCGACCTGTTAATCAATATGATGGATGCCACTCAGGATAAGCTAAAAGCAAGGTGGGGGACCGTGAATAAGATCTTAAACGAAGAAATCTTTGATGAAGACGACGGAAGGCCGGAAATGATCAACGCCCTCAACAAGATCGACACTCTAAAAGACGAGAGGGAGATAGCAAAGGAGAAAAACGAGATCGATAATTCCATAGCGATCTCCGCACTAAAAGGAACGAATCTGGAAAGCTTAAAAGAGCTTATTGCCGATAAACTGGGAGACGAAGTAAAACGGGTTTCGCTCAACCTCCCTTATTCGAAAGCGGACCTTCTCGACTGGTTCCACAACAATGGTAAAGTGCTATCGGAAGAATACGGGGACGATAGCATAAAAATAGAGGGAAAACTGGAACGTCACCTGCTTGCTGAATTGAAATCGGAGCTGAAGGACGGAAAGTTGAAGGAGCTGGCTGAGAACTGAGCCGTGTAATACCTATTCCCGAACGGGCTCTACTTCCTCACTGTCGAACTCCCTGACCTCTTCCTCCTCTAGCTTAACCCGCAAAGTACCCTTCTGGACGTTTCTCTCCATAACTTTACCCTTACCGGCCGGCGAATCCACTTTGCTGCCCTTATCGGGCATTTCATTTAGTTTTTCCTCGTAATCCTCCAGTTCGTACTGAAGGCAGCAGGCAAGCCGGCCACAAACTCCGGTAATCCTATCGGGCGATACGGATATTTCCTGCTTCTCCGCAAGCTCCATCGGTACCGGCCCCGGATCGTAAAGAAATCTTCTACAACAGAGCTCCTGACCGCAGCGTCCGCGTCCACCCAGAATGGAAGCAGCTTCTCTGGGTCCGACCTGCTCCAGTTCTATGCGAGTCGAGAACTCGTGGGCAAGTGCTTTTACGAGACCTCGAAAATCCACCCGATGAGGAGCTTTGAAGTAGAACTTCAACTGAGATTTCTGGAAGGAATACTCGGAACCGATAATGTTCATCGGAAGCGACCTCTTATCCGCCATCTCTTGAGCCAGGGGTAGGGCCTCATCTGCCTGGTTCTGGTTCATTTCCGCCTGAAGGACATCGTGGTCCGTAGCCATCCTAACTCCTACCCAGTCCGGCTCATCGTCGGAGTCGACGTCCTCCTTTAGAACTACGCCCAGCTCCCTGACTTCGTCCTTCTCGATGATGTACCCTTCGTCGGTCTCTACCTTCTCGTCGAAGCTAGTTTTGACTTTTCTTCTCTTAGTCTTCGAGAGGCCGACGTAACGAACTATGGACATTATCCCACCCTGTAGCTTCTTTTCGTTTTAAATTAAAACCGACGAATCCGGATTACACTGCCAAGTTTTATTTAGTTAACGCTAGTGTCTCCCGGACCTAATTGCAAGCAGAGACTTTCCACCAGCAGCTGGACGTTTGCATTCGTCTTTAGCCCTTCTATTCCATCCGAGATAACCCTGGCCATCTCGACGTAATCCCGAGCGGTTCTGGAATCATCCAAATCCCCCCTTCCCGAAAGCTTCCCCCTGTAAGCGTCCCTGTATAAATTTAACCCCCTCTCCAGGAACCAAATCAGTTGATCACCCGGAAGTTGCTTCAAATTTTCCGCAAGGCTCAAAACCTCGTACTTGCCGGAGTCGTTTATTTTCCGGAAGATCAGACGGGCAAGCCCGTCCTTCTCTATCAAGTCTTCTACTTCCAGTAAACTTGAGCCGAGTTCACCCAGCCCGGAATCCCCGTATTTCGCAACGACCTTATCTCTATACTCAAGCGGTTTATCGGGGCCCGACTCCAGCAGTTGATTCAGCAGGTCCGCCCGCTGATTTACTACGTCCAACAGGTAATCCACTGCTTCCTCTTCGAATCCGCCCTCGATCAGAGTTTCTCTCATTCCCGATAGTTCAGTACCTCCTTCAGGCAACTGCTGGCAGCGTGAAAGTATGGTCGGCAGCAGGTTGTTTCGATTCTCGGTTAGAAGCAGGAAGTGGACGTAACCGGGAGGGTCCTCCAGAATTTTCAGTAAGCTATTTGCTGCCTGCAATGATAGGTCCTCCGCCTTTCCGATCGCGTAAACTTTTTTGTTCGATTCCTGGGGAGAATAACTTGAACTGGAGATAACGTCTTCTACTTGGTTTATAGATATCTTGCTCTTATCATTCAATACCGTAATCCAGTAGAAATCGGGATGAGTATTACGGAGAACTTTCCCTCCGCACTCATCTTCTTTACGGGGGCAGAGGATTATCCGGCCAAGCTCGGCGGCGTAGTTTTCGAGAGGGGTTCCGGATTTGATCGGAGCCAGGTAAGCGTGAGTCAGCCTGCCCTCTTTTTTAGCTTGCGTGAGTAAATCTAGGCTATTCATTTTGACTTACTGATTATGCAAAACATAGCAACGACTTTAAAGACTTCCGTGTTAAGCGTTCGCGCGATCTCTTTATGGGTACCATTCCTGGTTACCCTGGTTACTTCGCCAGGTTTTATGTTACTCGCACCTTCCACCGGGCTACTGGACGATCCGGAGAGTAAGAGAAAGATACACGAAAATCAAAAACCGCTGGGCGGAACCGCTATCCTTATCGGTTTTTTGCCGGTCTATCTTTACTATGGTCCTACAAATTTTTACCTGGTCTCCGGGCTGGCTCTGGTCTTCCTGGCCGGGATAATTGACGATTTTCGCGATCTAAGCCCACGAATCAAGCTTCTTTTTCAGATATTAGCCGCTCTCGTCCTCGTAACGAACGCTCCGTTACCCGCGAGCTCCTTCGGGCTCGGTGATCTTCAGGCCGTAACTCTTTCGGGCGCGGGTAACCGGGCATTGATCGGATTCTGGCTAGTAGGTGGAACCAATGCCTTCAACCTTATAGATGGCCTGGACGGTCTGGCAGCGGGACTTGGGCTGATAGCCCTCGTTCCCGTCATTTTCCTCGCCGCCGGGACCCCGGTTTACGTACCGGTGGCCGCACTTGGCGGTGCTCTATTGGGGTTCCTCGTTTATAACTTCTATCCCGCAAAACTCTTCCTCGGCGATGGCGGTTCCTATTTTATCGGTTTTCTCCTTTCCTACCTTCTCATTCAGGGGCTCGGAGCCGCTAGTACAGTAATAGGCAGTCAAACCTGGCCGCTGGTCGCCGGCCTGTTCCTTCTCCTGCTCCCGATCCTGGATACTAGCTTGGCCATTAAACGAAGAATTCGTTCCAGCAAAGGAGTAATGGAGCCGGATCGAAACCATATCCACCATATCCTCTACAGAAAGTACGGGCAAAAGCGAGCAGTGCTGACCATGTACTCTATTCAGGTAGTTTGCGCAGCAGTTGGTACTTTACTGGTCCTCTGACGGATAACCGACGACCGAGATATCCGGCCCCGTCCTCCCCACCTCGACCTGGTCAAGTTTTATCCCATCGTCGACTTTTAGCGCCCCTTCCCCGCCAACTCCGGGCACCGCCTCTCTTCCACCAATTATTTTTGGAGAATAGAAGAAGTTAACTTTGTCGATCAGCCCCAGGTCGGCAAAACTCCCGGCTATCTCGCTGCCACCCTCGACTAACAAACTATCGTAACCACTTTCACCCGCTCTATCCAGAAAGGCCTCGAGGTCTATACCTCGATCATTTACCGGCATCCGCCAGACGTCCCCACCGAGTCGCTCGAATTCACCGGCCCTGGCACTCGGTAAGTCCTCGCCGACTACTATTATCGTCGAAGCGGAACTTTTCAGTTCAAAAAGTCGGGATTCCAGCGGGGTCCTGCCCCGGGGATCAAGAACGAAACGTGTGCCGTCCGGCCCTTCGGCATCCCTGACGTTCAAACGGGGATCATCGGATATCACGGTACCGACTCCGACCCCGACCCCGCTGTAGCGTCCACGTAACCGATGAACTTCCTTTCTCGCTTCCGCGGAGGTAATCCAGCGGGAATCACCCGTCTTAGTTGCTATTCTGCCGTCGAAGGTCATAGCGAGTTTTAGAAGCACGAAGGGTCTACTCGTTCTCGTATGATGGAGGAAAATTTCGTTGGTCTCCTTCGCTTCCTCCTCCATCAAACCAAGCGTAACTTCTATACCGGCTTCTCGCAGTTTCTCGATTCCCTTCCCGGATACCCTGGGGTTTGGGTCCTCGATTGCAACGTGCACCCGTTCCAGACCCCTTTTAATGATCTCTTCCGAACAGGGCGGAGTCTTGCCGTAATGGACGCAAGGCTCCAGGGTTACGTACATCGTTGCCCCTTCTGCCTCTTCCCCGGCTTCTTCCAGGGCATTCACCTCCGCATGAGGTCCACCAAATTTACGGTGGTACCCCGTGGCAACAATTCTTCCGTCTTTCACTATTACGGCACCAACCTGGGGGTTAGGGTTGACGTAACCGCCTCCTTTTTTAGCTAGCTCTAAAGCTCGCGCCATGTACTTTTTTTCTCGTTCCCCACCTTCTACAGTCAAATAGCCCTCCTCAAGCCCTTTATCGCTTCGACCCTGTCCGGCTCGCCGAATACTGCCGAGCCAGCTATTATCGTATCCGCACCTGCCTCGACGGCATCGCCAATCGTGGCCTTGTTCATCCCCCCATCAACGGCGATGGCGGTATCGGTTCCTCTTTTATCTATTTCTCTTCGCAGGGCCGCTATTCTATCGAGTGCTTTGGGGGTGAAGTCCTGACCACCGAAACCAGGTTCAACTCCCATAACTAGCACTTCATCCAGCCGGTCCAGCAGGGGAAAGACTTTCTCCCTGTTGCTTGCCGGCTTCTGGGATATTCCGACCTGACATCCCTGACCCTTCAGCTTTGCAATAGTTTCTTCGGGATCATCAGTTACTTCGGAGTGAAAAATAATAAGGTCGTTCGGGCCGACCTCGAATTTTGGACCGTACTCCTCGGGATCGGTAATCATGAGGTGGATACTCAAGGGCGTCTCGACCCTGTCCACGTTCTTCAGAGAGTTCGAGACTAGCGGCCCAATCGTAATATTTGGTACGAAGTGTCCGTCCATGACGTCCACGTGAATGTAATCGGCTTCCGAGTCAACCTCTTCAACTTCTTCCTTCAACCTGCTAAAATCAGCGGACAATATAGAAGGAGCAAAGGATACGTCTTTCATCATTTCACCTCTTTTCATCCATTATGAACAACGCTACGTAACCACCCGTGAAATACGAAATTCTTGAAAGTATAGCCCAGATCAGTATTTTTTTCACTTGGTCCAGCTCTTCCTCCCGAACTTCTGCATAATTTTTAAGGTACCCAATCGCCTTTCTACTAGCATCAACTTCAATAATCGTCTCTAAAAAGACGAGAACTACCAGAGCACAGAATAACCCAGCAGCCAGGTAGGCCAGCGGGGGATAAAAAACCAACCCGAGTACCAGGTTCACCGGGATCAGGTAAGAAATTAAGGACCCGGCTACCTCCAGGTACTTTCCTCTAAGAACGAAAAAAGCATACCTCCCCTTCTCCTGCCGTAAGTGGGCAGTCTCGTGGGCTGCCACGGTGAGCCCATGCAGAGAATTACCATCCGGCTCGGGTACCCTTATCAAACCCTGACCGGAAAAGCTCCCGCCACCCGGATAAGAATCCAGCCCTCGAATTTTTGCTTCCGGCAAATCCTCTCCACCAATAATTCGTTCAACCAGTTGGCTCCCGGTTATATTGCAGTTAGCCCTTTTTTCGGAATACTTTCTGGCGACCTCACGGACTTTACCTCTGACAAAAAGGCTCGACACTGCCAGAAAAAGTAGAAAACCAAAACCGAAAGCAAGTATTAACTGGTCCATTCGGCCCCCGGTCATTGTTTAACTTTTTAAATCGAACCAGCAATCTAGTAGTTGAAAATTACTTCTTCTTAACTATCATAATTTTGGTTAAAACAAAAAAACACTGTCAACTGGTACAAATAATGTCAAAAGATAGAGTACACCTCAACATCACGGGAAGGGTTCAGGGAGTAGGTTTCCGGGCCAGCACGAGAAGGCGGGCCCGCGACCTCGGCCTGACTGGCTGGGTTAAAAACCTCGCCGATGGCTCGGTCGAGGCAGTAGCCGAAGGTAACGAAGATAATTTGAAAAAGCTGATATCCTGGGCAAAAACCGGGCCTCGCCGAGCAAGGGTGGACGAAGTTAATGCCAGCTGGAAGGATTACAAGGACGAATTTACCGGATTCAACATAAGGTACTGATAGATCCCTACTCTTCTTCGCTCTTGTATAGATAGCGCTTGACTTTCTGAGTTGGGGTCTTTTCGAAGGGTTCGTCCAGAATCTCTATATCTCGTTTGCTCTTTATCCTCATATAAGGGGCGAGACTCTTCGACTCCGACTTTATCTTTTCCCAGAGGAAGGACTTGATTGAGTTTTTTCCCTCTATGCCTTTTTCTGCCAGCCCCTCGTAGTCGGGGTAGATCATAGCGGAGACGACAGCCCTACCGGCTCGGCGACCTTCCTTAACCATAACTTCATCGATAAAAGTTATCCTGCCAAGCTCGTGCTCGACCTCTTCGGGATAAACGTTATTACCGGACTCGAGGACTATTACGTTCTTCGTCCGGCCATTCAGGTAAAGCCGTCCGTCTTCGTCCAGCCTGCCGGAGTCGCCGGTTCTGAACCAGCCTTCTTCGTCGAGGACTTCTTTAGTCTTTTCCTTGTTTTTGTAATACCCCTTCATTACGGTGTCTCCACGGACCAACACCTCATTAATTTCCTTGTCGTCGGTCTCTTCGAGCTTGATTTCTATGCTGGGCAGCGGCGTACCCACGCTGCCAACTTTGTCCGTAAACGGATCGCGGGTAAAGGTTAGAACGGGAGAAGTCTCGGTTAACCCGTATCCTTCCATAACGCCTATCCCCAGTTCCCTCAACCCCATTGCAGTATCCGGACTTAAGGGTGCGCCTCCGGAAGTTATGAACCTGAATTGTTCGCCCGCAAGCTTTTTCTTAACTTTACCCTGAAGGAGGCTCGGTGCAAGTTTATAAAGCAACCTAGTCCACCAGGAGGATTTGATTTTCGTTATGGTTTCTTCGTAAAGCGCATTCAGCAACTTTGGCACCCCGAGTAATATAGTTCCCTTGTTTTCCTTCAAAACGGTCTGCAGGTTCCTGTAATCCTTCGTATATACCATGGAGGCGCCAAAAGCCAGCGGGACCAGCAGCGTCGTTGTCAGTCCGTAAATATGGTCCCAGGGGAGTATCGATACCATGCAATCGGTAGGAGAGACGTCAAGGGTTTCCGCTATGTCGCGCACGTTCACCAGCAGGTTATCATGGGACAGCATCACGCCTTTACCGTGTCCGGTAGTACCGGAAGTATACATCAGAATTGCGGTTTTATCAGGGTCCTGCTCTCGGCCCTCCTCCAATTTTTCTTCTGAGAGGAACGAATCCCAGGAATGATAACCGGCGTTGGAATCCCCTCCATAAACTACTAAGTTGTCCAGATAAGAAAGTTCGTCGAACTTGCTGGCAACTACGGAGTGTTTCTCACTCTGGACGAGCGCCAGTTTGGATTCGGACTCGTGCAAAACACGCCGTATCTCTTCAACCGTAAAGTTATAGGCAATTGGTACGACAGTAGCTCCAACCCGCTGCGCCGCAAAAAAAGATGCAGCCCACTTTGGGTGCGGCCTGCCAATTATCGCGACCTTATCCCCTGGCTCTATTCCAAACTTATTTACCATGGCGTAAGCCAGTCTCGAAACTAGATCTGCCAGTTCCCCAAAAGAGATATTCCTGTAATCGTAGCCGTCATTCGGGTCGGAAGTGGAAGTCTTGAAATCGCTATCAGGAAACTTAGAAGTCGAACCACGAAATAGTGCATCCAGATTATCGTAATTTTTCATTGTTGAACCTCGCTCCTGGTGAAGTGGCAAAAAATGGTATAAATGAAACTCGGTAGCTCAACTTAAAGGTCGAAATCTTCTACTTTTAAATCAAGCTCGCTTTCCTCAATGACTCTTTTCAGTCTAACCTCGGCGGTAGACAAACCATCCTGAATCTCCTCGGCCAGATCAATCCCCTCCTCGAAGAGTTCTATCGATCTCTCAAGCTCCAGCTCCTCCCCTTCGAGTTCTTCGACTATCCCTTCGAGTTCTTCCAGATCATTCTCTATGTCGATCTTCTCTTCTTCACTCGCCATCTTCGACCTCCGTTTCCGTCACCACAGAACGAATAATACCTTTATGCAGGACAGTCTTCAAGCTTTCGTCGGTTCTCACGTCCCCTGGATCTCTTATCACCTGGTCGTCGTCGCTGTAAGTCACCGAATAGCCCTTTTGTAACAACCTGGTGGGGTTGGCGAGCGAAAGTCGTTCGATCAGGTTTTCGAGCTTATCGCTTCTATTCCCCAGCGTCTTACTTCCCGTGGCCAGCAGTTTTTCGCTCAGTCCGTCGTAGTCTTGAATCATGTCCTCCAGCTTTCTCAGCGGGTACCTAAAGCCGAAGCTTGACCTAAACCGATCGAGCTCAACCTGCCTTTCCCTCAATTCGGTCTTCAATCGGTTCCCGAGCCTTTTGACTAGCGAATCGACCCTATTGGTTATTTCGGCCCTCTCAGGCACCACCTTCTTTCCTGCCGCCGTAGGCGTCGGGACTCGTACGTCCGCAACGAAATCCGAAATCGTGAAGTCGACTTCGTGGCCGACACCGGAAATCACCGGGAGCTCAGAACCGAATATTGCCCGCGCAACTTCTTCTTCGTTGAATGGCCAGAGGTCCTCCAGGGATCCTCCACCCCGGCTAACTATCAGGACATCAAGCCCGAGTTCGGACTGGAGCTCATTTGCCCTCCTGACAGCTCTCGCGATTTGCCCTCCCGCCTCTTCTCCCTGAACTTTTACTGGAAAAACGTATCCGGTGACCGGGGTATACCTTTCCTCAATCGTCGAGACTATATCTTGTACGGCGGCGCCCGTCGGGGAGGTAATGATTCCTATCGATTCGGGGAAAGGAGGCAATTTTTGTTTTTTTGACTCCTCAAAGAGCCCTTCCTTTTTGAGCTTTTTCTTTAACTCCTGAAACTTCTTCTGTAACTCCCCCTCACCTACTTCCCTGACCTCTCGAGCTCGGAGCTGATAACGCCCCCTTCTTTCGTAAACCGTTAGACTTCCCTTAACCACCACGCTCTTCCCATCTTCGAGTTCGAGATCAAGCCCGGCAGCGTCACCGGCAAACATAACAGCGTCAATTTCCGAATCCTCTTCTTTTAGAGTAAAATAATTGTGACCTGCGGAGGATACGTGCAGGTTGGAAACCTCTCCCTCTACCCAAATCGATCCAAATTCCTTCTCCAAAAGGTGACGGGCTTCCTTGTTTAACTGAGAAACGGAGTAAACTTCTTCATCTTCCGGAGCAGGTTCGCTACCGAAGAGGTCCGAACCATTCTTATCCATGATTGGCTAAAACGTCCTCTTTTTTCCTGTACTGTAGGGGCTTTTTCGGTCTATTTCCTCTCCTTCGATAAAGACTCGTTCCACGCTGGAATCGAGGTCCAATAGCGAACCATCTAGCACCAGGAAGTCACCGTCCTTTTCCGGTTCCAGCGAACCGACCCTATCATCGATTCCGGCTATTTTCGCGGCATTTATCGTAATGGCCCGTAGAGCTTTTGATTTTTTCATCCCCTCCCTAACGGCGAAACCGGCGAGCAGGGGTAAATACTGTATCGGTACAACGGGAGAGTCGGAAGTTATAGCCACCGTCAGTCCAGCATCGGCCAGTATTCCCGCGGTCTTGAAGGTTCGTTCAGCCAGCTCACGCTTGCTCCTGGCGGTCAGGCTTGGTCCCACTATGGCCTGGACTTCCTTTTTCGCTAGAAAATCAGCTACTTTGTGGCCCTCCGTGCAATGGTCGATGGAATAATCGAGACCGAACTCCTCCGCTATTCTAACTGCGGAAACTATGTCGTCAGCCCGATGCGCGTGGATCTTTGCCTTGAGTTCCCCTTGCAAAACCGGGAGCAGTGCTTCCTTCTTGAAGTCCTTCTTAAACCCGTCTTTTTCTCCTTCCCCGGACTCCTTGCGCTGAAGGTAGTCCTTAGCCTCGAAGAGGGCCTTCCTCAGTGTAGCTGCCGTCCCAATTCTCGTGCTGGGTATCTGGTCCTTCTCTCCGTATACTCGCTTGGGGTTCTCACCGGTGGCCATCTTCATTGCAGTCGGCTCCTGTATAACCAGCTCGTCAACCACCATTGATCCGGCGGTTTTTACCCCGGCGAATTGCCCGCCAATCACGTTACCCGAACCGGGACCGGTATTAACCGACGTGACGCCGGCAATTGCAGCGTCTTTAAACCCGAGGTCACCGGGATTTACTCCGTCGATCCCCCTAACCTGAGGCGTTACTGGATCAGTCATTTCGTTCGTATCCCGCCCTTCCCAGCCTTCTCCGTCCTCGTGAATACCAACGTGCGTGTGGGCATCTACCATACCCGGCATTAACGTTTTATCACCGAAGTCAATTAATTCCGCGTCCTCCGGAACCTCTGCTTCCCGGAATCGACCGGAATATTCGATCTTTCCTTCTTCGTTTATTAATAGAAGACCGTCGGAGATATTTCCTTCCTGGCCCATTGTCACCAAATTTGTGGCCCTGTAAGCTTTAGAAATAATGATCACCCCTCGAACGTCCTGGATTATAGGAATTACTGAGCGATTTTAACAGCTCAAAGGAAAATATTTCTCTCGCGGGAGGTTTAAAAAACTCACTAAATCTTCATCAGGTTGACAACGACCGATCAGTCAACGGTCTCGAGCCCCCATTCAACTCGTCCGGAAATTTTTGGAAGACCCGGGGTGTTAAAAAAATAAATTATACCGGGAAATACCTATTAGTTCTTGATTTATCTACCTGATTGTTATTATAATGTTTTGATTTATTGGAGAGTTTAAACAATGTTAAAATTAATCATCCGATTTAAGATCAACATGTCTTCCAGGGATCTCACGAATAATACGGGGGAAAACCTTCCCCTGTAGCCTCTCCTATCACTTTTACCTTATAAAATTACTGTTTTTTATAAAATCAGCGAAAGCATAGCTGGAACTCACCCCGGAGGTGAACCATGCAGACCAACAGACTTACCTGGTCGAGAAACCAGGCAATTCTCAACGTAAGAGAACAACCGTGTCAGACGGAAAAAGAACTATTGCAAAGCAACCCGGCCCAGAGGGTAATTTTGAAGTTTATTGAAGAACTCAAGGAAAAGGATTCACGTCTTCTAAGGGTCTTTCCAGAAGAACTAGCGACCCAGCCCGCCCCGACCATCACGGAAAGAATTCACCCGCTGTTGATCAAGCTGCTGGACAGGCCAATTGAGGAAGTCGGCCCGGGTTCCGAACTAGGCGAGGACGTTCTGGGGCACAAAGACAAGTTTCACCAGTTCATAGAGAAACTCTACGATTTCTGGCGCGACTACACGAGATTCATCGCCAAGTGGACCGGTTACGGGTCCAGCGAGGAGGGCACTCGGCCTTACCTTCAGTTCAACGAAGAACTCGACGAGCTGACGGAACTGGTCAGATCTGCCTACCGCTCGATCGCCGAAAACGTCACGAGCAGTCATCCGATCGTCTACCGTCAGGTTTCTGCCGGATTCGAGGTTGGTCTCGCCGTCGACAAAAAGGAATTTAACTACCCCGAGCTGATCAAGGAGAAGTTCGGCCAGGTTCCGGTAATAGAACAGGTAACCATCGAACCCCCGTTCGTCATCGATCCACCGATGAACAAGCGGACTGGCATGTTTCAGGAAACGGAAGACAACCCGATCGAAGGAGCAGAAGTCAACCCGCAGGACTGGATGTGTTATCCAGCAAAAGTAGGTGACCTTCGAATAGACGTATTCTTTCACCAGGACTTTATGGATCTGGGAACCTCGCTTGCCAACCTTTTTGAACTGGCAACGGGCGACGAACTGGAGGAGGAGCCCGACGCTGTCTATGCTTACGGTCTGGACCCGGAAGACATGCAGAGATACGGCGACCTGCCTACGGTATTTTACCGGGACGAAGAAACCGACCTGCTCTACGGGGCCCTGCCGCGCGAGCCGAGGTTCGGTTACTTCGGTTACGTCAAGAAGATGATGCTGACCCTGCACAACACGATTGCCATGGACAAGGGCCGGATGCCGCTGCACGGGGCTATGACGCGCATTTTTCTCAGGAACCAGGACCCGGTCACGATCGCAATCCTGGGAGGGTCCGGCGCCGGAAAGTCCGAGACACTCGAAGCATTCCGTGTGATAGGAGAGGACGTAATTCAGGAGACCGAGATCATCTGCGACGACATGGGTTCGCTGGGCATAAGTGAGTCCGGCGAAGTGCTTGGTTACGGTACGGAGACCGGAGCCTTCGTCAGGCTGGACGACCTGCAAAAAGGCTACGCCTTCGAACAGCTGGATCGGTCAATCTTCATGAGCCCACAGCGAACCAATGCAAGAGCATTGATGCCCGTGGCACCGATAGAGAAGGTGCTCGAAGGGATGCCGATTGATTACTTCTTCTACGCCAACAACTTCGAGGAAGTCGACGAGGAACACCCGATTATCGAAAAGCTAGAATCGCCTGAGGAGGCGATCTCCGTCTTCAGCGAGGGCGCCAGGATGTCCAAAGGGACCACTTCTGAAACGGGACTGAGCCATACTTACTTCGCAAACCCCTTCGGACCAGCCCAGTTCAAGGAAAAACACGATGAAATAGCGGAAAAGTTCTTCGAACAGT
>CAZDMI010000004.1:0-32769 GCA_964506635.1 uncultured Thermotogae bacterium | reverse complement strand
CTAGATGGAAAAGACCGCTACGTTTTTCTACTTCCAAAGATTATCCGAGAGCTTCCACTCCGTTTACCCAGTAGTCGACAATCTCGGGATGTTCCTCGGCCCATGCGGCACCGGTTCCCGCACCCATATCGCCATACATACTGGTAAGACTGTTTACCATGCCTATCGGAAGGTAGAACCTGCTGAGGAACTGAGATACCTTGCTCGGGAAGTCGGCGACGAAGTCGGTCCGACCGAGCATGTGGATCCTTTCCTCCTGGCCCAGCATGTTCTTGGATTCCTCTAGGTTTCTCAGGTCAAAGCGTCCGTACATCGAATGCGGCTGCCAGCCCGTCACGACGATCCACTCGTCGTTCATGACCGCGTCCTTGAGGGAGGCCTGCATCGCGGCGCCACTACCTTCTAGAAGCTCGTAACCCTCGAGCGCGTCGTATTCATCCATCATGTCATCGGAGATATTCATGATACCGGCGCCGGGGTCGATTCCGGTGATTTCTCCGTCTAATTTTTCTTTGACTTCGGGTTTAGCCAGGTCCTCTACCGAGCTCAACATGTCTTTCGGTACATAAGCCGGTACCGCCCAGGTCAGTTTTGCTTCCTCGTACATCGGGCCGAAGTCGGCAAAATCAATTACGTTGTATTTCTTCAGATAATTTGCCTGGGTCATCGGCTGCCATGATTCCATGAAGAGGTCCAGATCGCCGTTGGCTACAGCCTCGTAGGCTACACCAGCATTGGGATTTGTAACTTCTACGTTGAAATCAAGTTCGGTTCTGACAACGTGTTGAACCAGGTCCGCTATGGCCAGGGATTCCTCCCAGGCGATTGCACCGATATTCAGGGTGTCATCGTTTTGAGCCTGAACGGGGGCCGCGACAAAACCAAAGGTTAAAGCGAACGCAAGTACCAGAACGAGTGATAGACGTTTTGCTTTCAAGAGGTCCACCTCCTGATAAAAGTGGAAATAGATTTATTTAAGAACTCTTCTTTGCCAGCAGACACCGGAAAATTTTCTTTTACGCTACCCTGTATCACCCCCATAAAGGATTTCTTTAATTTGACAAATTTTTACTCTCTTGCTCCGATGTTAGCAGTTGCTCTATCCAGAATCATCGCCGTAAACACGACCGAAAGTCCGGCCACAAAGCCCTGTCCGACACGCATCCTTTGAATTCCACGGACGACCTCACCGCCTAGACCACCGGCTCCAATCAAAGCTGCAACAACTGCCATGGACAGCGCGAGCATGATACTCTGGTTGACACCCTGCATAATTGAGGGTCTTGCAACTGGAATCTGTACTTTCATGAGTAACTGCCAGTAATTACAGCCAAAAGCTTCTCCCGCTTCTACGAGTTCTTGGGGGACTTCCCGTATTCCAAGGTTCGTCAATCTAACTGACGGGGGATATGCAAATATTACCGTGGCTACCGCACCCGGAGCCGCTCCCATGCCGAAGAATATAACCGCTGGAATCAGGTAAACGAAAACAGGCATCGTCTGCATCAGGTCGAGAACCGGTCGAATAATATTGTGTACAGTATCGGAAATTCCGGCAAGAATTCCGGAAGGAATCCCCAAGCTGATTGCAATCAAGGCCGATGTCAGGGTCAGGGCAAATGTCTCCGTGGTCTCGATGTAGAGCCCAAAGTTGGCAGCAAGCCAGAGCGTTACAAAGCCAAGCAAACCAGTCGTTATCTGGCCAGCAAGGTACCAGAGCAGGAAGAAAAGTATGAGAGACCAAACGGGAAACCTGATCTGTAACCCACCGACTTCGACCACGAATATAGGTATCCACTGAATTGCCGCCAATAAAGCCTCGTTGATTGAATTCAAAGCTAGCTGGACGAAATCAAAGAAAGGGGTAAGGTTTAACGCCAGCCAGTCGACGGCCGCCACCGTCCATTCGTCCAGCGGAATCGAAGCTGGTATAACCGGTAAATCAATTAGCTCTTCACCTACACGGGCAAAAGACTTCAAGGAATAGAGTAACAACCAGCCAAACAACCCCAATCCACCAGCAACATATTTCTTTTTGGGGAAGTTAATCTCACTCATGGGATATTTTTCCTCCTTCAGGGTTTTTGGAAAAAATCTTATATTTTTCTGACATTAGCTGATCCTACCTCCGAAAGTATTTTCCGAAAAAGAGTATCATTTTAATCCACTCTTCCTTTTTCCAAAAGACCCTGGAGAATATTTTTCTCGCTCACGTAGCCAATAAACTCCTTGTTTTTTAATACGATTACCGGATGTGAAGTGTAAGCCAACCTGGCACGCATTATTTCGCTTATAGGTGTATCAGGCGAGGAAAACAGGAGGGCGTCCTCCTCTATCCTTTCGTATTCATCCAGGGGCCTAACCGGCACGGGAGTACCTGAAATATAACCCTGTACGACCTCCATGTCGTCGGTAACCTCAATTTCAGCTAACTTGCTCAACTCTACCCTGTTTTGTTCGTCCACGAAAAAGTCCTTTTCGGCAACGGTTTCGGACCGCAATACGTCGGATGGGTCGGCGTTCTCAACGAAGTCAGCCACGTATTCTGTCTTCGGGTTGACTATGATTTCCTCGGGTGAACCCTTCTGAACCATCTTGCCTCCATCCATTATCGTGATCCTGTCCCCCACTTTGAGTGCTTCGTCCAGATCGTGTGTTACAAACAGGACAGTACGCTGCATGTTCTCCATGAGGTCAAGCAGTTCGTCCTGCATCTCCACTTTAATCAGGGGATCGAGTGCGGAAAAAGGTTCATCCATGAGCAAGATTTCGGCCCCGGTAGCCAGGCCACGTGCAAGCCCTACTCTCTGCTGCATTCCTCCGGATAGCTGGGACGGATAGGAATCACCGAAACCCTCGAGTCCCACTACTTCGATCAACTCCTTTGACTTCTTCTTTCTCTCCTCCTGATTCACACCCTGTATTTCCAGACCGAACCCGACGTTTTCCAGAACGGTCCTGTGCGGGAAAAGTGCAAAGTTCTGGAAGACCATGCTAACCTGTGTTTCCCTGATCTCCCGGAGTTCCTCCTGGCCGGCAGTGGTAATGTCGTAGTCCTCGCCGTCCGAGTGCAGCGTAACCCGGCCTTTAGTGGGCTCCACCAACCTGTTTACGCACCTGAGAAGTGTTGACTTTCCCGAACCGGAAAGACCCATGATGACGAAGAGCTCGTTATCCCTTATTTCAAAGGATATATCTTGAACCCCTATTACCTGCCCGGTTTCCTCCCGGACTTCGTCCTTACTGGCCCCCTTGTCTATCATACCCAGTGCCTCTTCCGGCTCGTCCCCAAATATCTTGTAGACACCCTCTAACTCAATGGAAGGCATTTTCCTCCTCCTATTTAGTTGTTTATATACAACCTTTCATTCATATTATAAATAATTTTCGGGTAAAGCCAAATTAACACAGTAGTATTTGCCATTTTTTTCAACTATTTTACAGTAAAAGAAATAATGTTTACGTCATTATTAAACTTGTTCACAACTCAGCTGGACTACAAAAAATATATAGATGGAACCAAACCCTATCGGGTGTTTTAATGTTAAATAAATTTAGAACTTTTTCAAAGTAACTTCCTAGGTTTCCACCCCCAGATTAAATCAAGACATCAAGCAGAATTTTTACGGTCCCTTTTCTTCTCTGTATCCTTCCTCGGCTCCCAATCCGGTGAAAAATTGCCATCCTCTATCCGTTCCTGTAATTCGACCAGCAATGGACGGGCTCTTGACCAGTTGACGAAATCGCTCTCCCGATAATACTCCCCATCAATCCCGCGGAAATTCCTGCCCCGAGACCTGATCTTACCGACAAGAGCCAGAGGATGCCGGAGAAACGAGAAGCCGTCTTCCTCTCGGTCCCGTTCCCCCGACTCGACCTCCTTAATACAGTAAAGGGATTTTAGCGTCTCTACGATGTCGTCGTCGTACCTGAGCTTGCTTGCGGACAGGTAGTAGTCCGAAAGACGCAGCAGGTTTTCTTCTAAACCTGAATAATTATTTTCCGAGCTTTTTTTGGCCAATTTATCCCCTTATTTTGCTAAAACGTCTTTTAACCGTGTCTAACCCTTAATCACCTGACGACGAGGATACCGCTCTCTTTCTGCCAATTAGCCCCTGCGGGCGCCATCTGAGAATGGATATTATCAACAGACCGACGACTAAAGTCCTGATGTGAGGGATCTTCATAGAAGCAATCGGGAGATAACCCGCAAATATTTCGGATATACTCCAGGCCCCCCAAACTACGAAGGCACCCAGAACAGAACCTTTGTTATTACCACTTCCACCCGCTACAACCATGAGCAAAGGCAGGAATGCCCACATTATGTCAGTGTAAGATTTTGGGTTTATGTAACCCTGATAGTGGGCGTACATGGCCCCGCCAAGACCCATCAGCATCGACCCCAGAACCAGCGACTCCATCCTGTACCTCCAGACGTTCTTACCGAGCATCTGTGTCAGGTGCTCATCGTCCTTAATTGCCAGTTGAAGCCGGCCCCAGGGAGAATTTACTAGCTTCTGAGCCAGTAGATAAACCACTATAAGAATGACAACGCTAATTCCACCATAAGCCCAGTTTGCAAAACCCCCGGCAACGTTCGACAATGGCTTCGGTATCCCACCTATTCCCCATACGCCGTTCGTAAGCCCCTTCTCGTTCTTGAAAATGGCTATAAGGAATTTACCCAAACCAAGCGTGGCAATGGCAAAGAAACCGAACTCTAGTCTTAGAGTAATCGTACCTATTGCTGCTCCGATTATACCTGCCATCGCTGCCCCTGCAAGAATACCGACTATGTAAGGCAGACCGAACCCACCTATATGTCCCCCTGCCGCTGAGGTGGTCAGAATCACGGAGGTGTACCCGCCAGCGGCTGCCAGACCAAACACGGAAAGGTTAAACAGACCTGTGTAACCCCATTGAAGGTTGTAGCCTATGGTAAAGACAGAGTATGCTGCTCCCATGCAGAGTAAAGCTGCTATATATGCATCCATTTAGATCACTCCTCCAGTAATTACTTTTCGAGGGGTGTCCCCTGGAATATACCCTCTGGCTGAAAGATAAGTATCACCACTAGCAGAAGAAACGAAAGGGTAGCCTTGTAACCACCCATCTGAATCGGAACTCCAGTAGCATCCCAGAGCATCTGCAGGAGAGTAGACCCAAATTCCTGAGTTATGCCGATTATCAAGCCCGCGCCAAACGTACCGAGTATGGCGCCCTCACCGCCAGTAACAACGGCGAAGAACATAGCCATAAGCAACGTAAACCCCATCATCGGTCGGAGCTGGATAGTCAATCCGTAAAAGATCCCACCAGTAGCAGTTAGAATACCGGCTATCACGGTAGTTAGGGTATTAATGTCTCTATTTTTGATCCCGGACATTTCGGCAAGCTCCGAATTATTCGCCGTCGCAAGCATCCCCTTCCCAAGTTTGGTGTGGTACTGAAAGTAATACAGTACAGCCACGATGACTACAGTTGCGGTAACGACAAATATTTCGTCCCAGGTTATACTCATTCCGCCAAACCTCAAGAAAGTTGGAATGCCGGAAACGTAGTTTTTTAGCTGTGCCCCCCATGTAAGATAAATTATGCTCCGAAATACGAAGAGCATACCGAACGCCGTCAAATAGAAAAACATGAAAGGAGAGTTCCTTTCGCGGAGCGGCCGGTAAAGCAACTTGTCAACGGCAGTCATGATTAAAGCCATAGACACCATTGACAGGAGGAGTGCAAGTATTAAACCAGGACCAAACGTCACCAGCGGAAATGAACCCATTGGGATAAAACCGAGGAATGCTAGCGCCATGTAGGCTCCAAGGGTAAAGAATGTTCCACCCGTAAAATTGAAGTAATTTTGGAGTAAGAGGACGTATGATATCCCCAGCCCGCCAAGGGTTATCATACAGCCGAGAATGATTCCATTAAGTATACTACCTAACATTTTTTACTCATCAACCTCCGAAATATAGATCACTGACCAATTCGTTATCCAACAAATTGTCAGCACTATCGTCTACCAGGATTTCACCACTTCTGAGTAGGTAACCCCAGTCCGCCATCGGTATTGCCTGTTCGGTCTGCGCAACCAGCAGTATCGTCAAGTTTTCTTCTTCTTTTAACCGGGAAATGGCGTCCAGAACGTCCGTAACCAGATTTGGCTGTAGTCCGGCAGTAGGTTCGTCAAGTACCAAGACGTCCGGATCTACCATCGTCCCCCTGCTGATTGCCAGCATCTGCCTCTGTCCCCCGGACATCGTACCGGCTTCCTGATCCGACCTTTCTTTTAGAATCGGAAAGAGGTCGTATACCATTTCGAGCCTGTTTCCGACCTTACCTTCGTAAGTATACGCTCCCATCATCAAGTTGTCCTTCACGGACAGATCGGTAAATATATTCCCTTCCTGGGGGACCGTACTGATACCCCTTTCCAGCATGTCGGCTGGCGTTTCGTACGTCACGTCATCACCAGCGAAAGTAACTTTGCCTTCCTTTGGTTCAATTACCCCGTCAATAGAACGGATCAGGGTAGTTTTACCGGCCCCGTTGGGTCCAATTAAAACGACGAACTCACCCTGATTTACCTGCATAGAAGCGTCGAACAGGACGTCAATATCTCCATAACCGGCGGTTACACTTTCAACCTCCAGCAGCGGCTTTCCCTCGCGATCCGCCTGTTTTTCCGCTGCCTCCTGCTCTTCCGTATTTTCTGGTGCCATATCAGCCCTCCCTAATTTTCAGATGATTTTCCAAGATATGCCTCGACAACGCGCTCGTCGTTTTGTACTTCCTCCGGAGAGCCTACCGTCATTTTATGTCCGTCGACAAGCACGTTAATGGGATGACATAGGTTCATTATTACTGCCATATCGTGTTCCACCACCAAAAACGTCATATCGAAGTCGTCGTTTAACTCTCTTATCTTGTCGTTTACTTTCTCCTGCATGTTTGGCGGAACTCCGGCGCCCGGCTCGTCCAGCAGGACGAGCTTTGGCTCGACCATCATCATCCGGCCAAGCTCCAGTAGTTTGCGTTCGCCGCCGGAGAGCTTACCGGCGTAATCATCAGCTATGTCACTCATTCCGAGGAACTCCAGAGTCTCCATCGCTTTACCGTAGTTCTTTTCTTCCTCTTCGGCCACGGCCCTGGGGGAAAACCAGGTTTTCCAGAATTCTTCCCCCGGTTGATTCGGCGGAGCTATCAGGAGGTTCTCAAGTACCGTTATCTTCGAAAGTTCCCTGGTAACCTGGAAAGAGCGATAAATGTCCTTATTGAAAACCTCGTGCGGTTCGTGCCCGGGTTGGATTTGCTCACCGTCAAAGTATATTTCGCCGCTTGTAAGAGGGTGAAATCCGGTAATCAGGTTAAATATAGTCGTCTTGCCAGCTCCATTGGGCCCTATCAGTCCGGTAATGCTACCCTCTTCTACGCTGATGTTTGCGCGGTCCACCGCGGTTATTCCACCGAACTTTTTGGTTGCTTCATTTAGTTCGAGTAAAGCCACCCTTCATACCTCCCTTAATCAAGAAATCAAGCCCTTTTGACTAGCTTCAGCCTCCGCAATTAGTTCCTTATATAGAAGGGATGAGGCAGGAATTATGCTGCCTCATCCCTAGACTTGGATTGGCGAAACTTAACCCTGGTACTCTTCTCCCATCAGATCCCTCGGAATTGGTTCGGGTAATACGTTTTCAACGACAGTTATTTCACCATCATCGGTAATTGTCCAGGTCTGAATCGCCGACATGGCATCACCGTATTTATCGAATTCTATCTTTCCACTGGCACCAATATAATTTATATCTTTGCCTTCGGAAAGGAGATTGAATGCCTTTTTGAAGCCTTCCGGAGTCGCATAAACCTTTTCTCCCGGAGGTGAAGTTACCGGCCTGAGCTGGTCCCGGATGTCCGTTCCAGTTATCTCGCTCGGGGACTTTCCAGTCGCAGCAATTGCAAGCGCCATGGATGCTACTGCGTCAAATCCTGGCGCCATATAGGGTTTGGGAGGTTCCTGGCCATATTCTTCTTCGTATCCATTTACGAAGCTATCGTTGGAAGGACCTGGCCACCGGCCCTGAGTGGAACCAATTTCTATGCTGGACATATACTGAGCACCAAGAGAATCAATGAGTTCCGGAACCTTCTGGTCCGGACTTCCATACCACGGAATATCCTGGTAACCGAGTGCAACTATATTGTTGTGCATAGTAGTCGCGTCTTCCGGGTAGGCAATAATCAGCGCTGCATCAACTTTGCCGTTGGCATACGCCTGATTTAACTGGGAAGTGTAGCTGGACTTTCCTATTTCGAAAGGTACTTTGGCAAGAACTTCCCCATCGTGGATCTTTTCAATGGTAACTGCAGCCGCATCCGCCAGACCCTTGCCATAGGCGTTGTTTACGTAAATAATTCCAACCTTCCTTGCACCATCCTCCCACATTGACTCACCCAGCACGCGACCGTTGAATAGACCGTGTGCCGAAGTACGGAAAAAGTAATCGTTGTCCTCAACGACCGAGATCATCGGTGAGGTACCAATGGTAATGTAGGGAATCTCGTTGGGAATCGTAACACCCTGCGAGACGGCCATGGCCACACCGCTGGAATAAGCTCCAACGAGCCCGTCAACGCCCTCTACGTTTACCAGTTTTCTGGCAGCGTCGACGCCTCTATTCGGCACGCTGCCGGAATCTCTTTGAACTAATTCAAGTTTGTGGCCTCTTATCCCACCAGCTTCGTTTACGTATTTCTCCACGAGGCTGTTGGCTTTCTGGATCACGCCAAACGCCGCAGAAGTCCCGGTCATCGGCCAGATTGTACCAATCTTATAGTTTTGGGCCTGCGTCACCGAACCAAATCCGATAAGTAAAGAAACTGCCAGGAAAAGAGCGAAAACTGCCGGTAATTTTCCGGTAGACTTAAACATAACTGCTGTAAAACCTCCCAGATATTTGAGAAATTTGAAAAAATTTCACTAAAGCCAATATATAAGTAATATATTTTTAGTATATGCTAATCTCAGGCATTTGCAAGTAAATTTTTCACCCCCTGTGGGAATAAAAGAATGGGGGGCTCAATTCACGTAAAAGCCCCCCTTGAGTAGATAAGTCGATTAGAGACTGTCTATCACTTCGTCGATCTTTGCCTCGACTTCGTCCGACAATGGCTCTGGTTCGTGTTCTTCGAGGATTTCGTTTACCTTTTCCTTTAATCTCTCTTCCATTGTTTTTTCTCCTTCGTCCTTCCAGGTATCCGGTACGTTCCTGTCCATTAAAGTTGGATGCCAGGCTACTTCCTCGAAGTTGTCCAGCGTATGCTTGTGGGTAAGGTGATCTCCTTCGGGTCCTATTTCATCAATGACGTCCAGTGCTAGAGTATAGTCATTTACCTCTATCCCGTTCGAGAACTTTTTGAGCATTCCCACTATCTCGTCAACCATGGCGATCTGGCTGAGGTTGCCCGTGGTTCCTGATTCCGTATAACCGACGTCATGGACGAGATTGGCACCGCTAAGTGAGGAGAACAGCGAAGAAAACATCGCCTCTATACCGGCCTGCTGGTCTACAACTTTCGAATCGGTGCAGCCCGCCGTCCCGAAGGTAGGTATTTCGTAGTGGTGGGCCATGTCCATGTAAGCGGCGCTGGCAAGCTCCTTCTCCGGAGCACCGTAAGCAAGGATCGCCGTCTGCATATCCATGATTGAAATTACGCCACCGATAAAGAAGGGAAGACCTTCACGCCTGACTTGAGAGATCACGAGACCAGAAAGGCTCTCAGCGTTGCCCTGTGCCAGTTGACCGGCCAGAGTAACAGGAGCGCTCGCGCCTGCCTGCGGTATCGGAGTATGAATCGTTGGAATACCGTAATCGGCGGTCATCAGGAGCTTCTCCGATGCGTCCTTATCGTGAGTCAGGGGTGAAATCGGCTCGGAGTAGGAAACGACAAACGGTTTCCGGAGGAACTCCTCCTTGCTCCCCGCGACCGCAGAAGCCATGTCAATGATATCTTCGAGGCCCTCGTTGGTATAACTCCAGGCTACGATGGGTTTGGTGGTATTCTTGACCATCGCCTCGAATTCGTGTCGGTCGGAATGCTCGTGTGGTACGTCGTCTATCGTTCCCAAACCGGAGACCCAGTCGATGTTATCGAGAGCGTCGACTAACCGCGCGGCATTCACCGTATCCTGCTTGCGGAAAGGCCTTCTTTCGCCCGTCTCCGGGTCCCGCATCTTGAGCAAGGTGGGGCCAAGTCCGAACGTAGTATTGTGGCCACCCAGCGTCAGCGGGTCTTCACCGTTTCTATCGTAGAGGTACGTCCGCGAGGGCGCGGCGTCAATTGCCCATTCAACCAACCCCGGCGGGAAGTAGACCTTTTCACCTTCCACTTTGCATCCGGCGTCCTCCAGCATGTCACGGGTTTCCTTCAGATGGATGTTTACGCCGGTCGTTTGAAGGATCTCTAGTGAGGCCTGGTGAATATCCTTAACCTGAGATTCCGTCAGGACCTCAAAACCGACTTTATCTTGAACGGATTTGTTGCTTGCAAGTTTGTTTTCTAACATTGTTCCCCCTTAATAGCTCACGTCTCTCGTTTCTTTTTCCTCTTCTATGATCTCGTCCATTTTATCCCGCTTATTTTCGTCCAGAAGAGGAGCTTCGTGCGTCTCCAGAATTTCTGCCGTCTTTTCGCTGATCCGGTCCCCCATTGTCTTGCTTCCGTCGCTTTCCCAGGCGTCGAAGTTCTGCCGATCCATCAAGCTCGGCTGCCAGTGTTCCTGTTTGAAGTTGTCCATGGTATGGGAAGTGTTGAGGAAATTACCTTTGGGGCCGACTTCTTCTATAAGGTCGAGCGGAATTCTATCCTCGGAAGTATCGATTCCTTCCATAACCCGCTTTACCATTCCAATTATTTCGTCACTCATGACCAGCTGGTCGTAGGAGTAAAGCAGACCGGAAGAAAGATAACCGACGTCGTGGATCAGGTTTGAACCGACGAGTGACTGTGTTGTCAGGTTGAAGGTAGCTTCAATGGCAGCCTGGGCGTCGACTCGCTTCGAATCCGTAACGCCCGCGGTACCAAACATCGGCAGTTCGAGGAAATTACTCATCTCCGCTACTGCGCCGTTCATAAGTGCGAACTCCGGACCACCGTAGACAAACCCCGAAGTCTGCATATCAAGAATGGAGTATATTCCACCAGTTATGACCGGAGCCCCCTCGTTTACCAGCTGTGCAAGAGTGATTCCGGTCAGGGATTCGGCCAGACCCAGTGCAACTGATCCGGCAAAAGTCATCGGGCTGACAGCACCGGCGGAGGGCATGGGCGTGTAAATGGTCGGCAGGTGGTTTTTGGCACCAAAAATTGTCTGCGCCATTACCTCCTTGCTATGACTTAAAGGAGTAACCGGTTCGATGTAGTGAATGATATATGGTTTTGCCTTTAACTGCTCCTTGCTCCCGACCGCTATGGAAGCCATGTCAAAAATGTCCTCGGTACCCTGGTCGTCCCAAGAACAGAACATTATCGGCTTAGTCGAGTGTGCCATCATCTGCCGGGCTTCCAGAAGGTCCTGAATGTTCTCCTGCCTGTCTCTGAGTAGACCTATTGGCGAGGTAAAGTCGATATTATCCAGGCTATCACAGACCGTTGCCCATTTGGCGAGGTCGTCCTCGTCTATGTTACGCATTTCGCCGTCTTGGTCCAGCGTCCTCGGTACGTCCGTACCCGAGCCAAAGTAAGAATTCGTGCCACCGAGCCGCATCGCCAGGTTTCCGTCTCTATCGTAAACTAAAACCTTTTTGGGGGCTTTTTTTACCGCTTCGTTGACCAGGTGCGGCGGTATATGTACCCTCTCGCCATCCACCCTGGCCCCGGCATCAGCAAAAATCGACCTTGCTTCCTCGTGGTCGACCCTCATTCCCGTATTCTCCAGGATTTCGAGGGAAGCATCGTAGATCTGCTCCTTGTCATCCTCGGAGAGTATGTTGAACTGAGGAGACTGGTTTACGTACTTATTCGTCTGTAGCATAAAAACCTCCAGATTCTTTTATTTTTATGAGACCAATATACAGCAAATATACTAACTTGAGTCAAAAAAATTTGCAAATAAGTTTTTTACTAACCAATTCTTTCAAACCTGATGTAATCGGTACTAGGCTAACCACCTCCCGTCTAAACTTCGTATTCAACGTGACTTTCACTAATAAATTGTTCTTTTATTTCGTCGATAAAGTCTTCCATATGCGAAGCCAGAATTTTGCCGCTCCTGGTCTCGTCACGCTCTTCGAGGGCTTGAAGCAATTCAGAAAACTCGCTTCCGAAACTTCTCATGAACTTTTTTGTTCTGGGAAAGACCCAGATCCTGACCGACTGTTCCCTGAGCTTTTTAAGGTTTTCAGCTAAAACGTCGTTTTTCGTCGACCTATTGACCAGCTCGTGAGCATGGGAGTCCATTTTCATTAATTTTTTTGGTTCCTTTACCTCTTCCATATCCTTCACTTGCTGTTTTAGCTCATTGAGCTCTCCCTCGTTTATCCTTCTGGCGGCAAGTTTTCCGGCAAGGCTAATCAGGTAGCTTCTAACTTCAAAAAGATCCCTCAGTTCATGAAAACTCACGGTTGAAACGTAGGTGCCGCTGTGAGGAACGGTCGTTATAAGTCCCTCACTCTCCAGCTTGATAAATATCTCTCTCAGTGGAGTCCTCCCAATGTCGAACTCTTCCCTGAGTTCTTTTTCCCGTAACTGCTTACCCGGCTCGTAATCCAGGTAAACTATTCTTTCCTTAATTATCTCCAGAACTTCCTCTCTATCCATTGCTTTTAAAACCCCGCTTTTCTTGAATTCGGTAGCAATAATTGATTACGGCGAAATAAATCAGTTATTATCAAAGTAGTGTAATCGGGCGCTAATATCATTTAACAATGTAAAACCTTATCAAAAATCTTCAAAAAACTATATGACAAGGTTTAATAGCAATATATTTGTTATATAATAAACCTTTTTTTTCCTTACGTCAAACTTTAACTCCCGGTTAACTGAGGTCAGGTTTACCGACGGCAATCACTTCTATCCTGGCCCTACCATGGGTTAACTCATCGGAATCAACCGTTAACTCAACTTCATCCCCACCCGCTTTAATTACTTTATCTCGTGCCACTTCCCTGGCGTGCTCACGGGCTTTTTTCATAACGATTGATTCGTCCTCAACGTCTACAACTCTCCGCCCCTCCGGTGCAAATAGGAAGAATTCATCAGTTTCCGTGTTCTCAACTACCAGTACTTCGACCCTCCTTGTTACACGGCCCGTAACGGTACCAACCGCGTTACCGACCTCGTAATTCTCTACCTCGATGAAATCCCCACCGAGCCGCGATGCGACTCCGGGAAGAAAGGCACCGGCCGGGGCACCTATACCTACTAACGGGAGATCCAACTCAAAATTGACCGGCAATCCTCTATAGTCATCCCGCTTGCAGTAATCCCATATCTGGGATGACTCGAAATCGGCGTCCGGGTATTCCTCAAAGATAAATTTTTTAGTGACCTCGATTGCAATCCTTTTTTCGAATTCCCTCTTTACCCTGGAAGCGAATTTCTTGCTGTTGCCCTGCTTCGGGCCTGCAAGAACCTGGATCCCAGTTCTAGAAAACCTCTTGCTCCCCGACGAATATTCACCAGTTACGTGGAGCAAATCAGTAGGTGTTATGCCGATCCGCCGGACGAAACCCAGCCTTTCGAGTTTGCTCAGGTAGTGTTTCTTCCTGATTAAACCCTTTTCCCGGGCTTTATCGAAAATTACTTTTTTATTAACGAGCGAATCCTCCACAAGTTCGTAGAATGACTTTACCGGACTACTCAACGCACCAACCCCGTTTCCATCGCCCGTGCGTCTTTCCAGGAAAGATGGCTCACCGTAAAGCTCGATCCTTTCCAGCTCCTTCTCCGATAAATTAGCAAAGGCCAGCGGCCGGGCAGTCTTCGGACCGAATTCAAACTCCCCTCCCTCGTTCTTCTTTACGAGGCTATCTCCTCCGAGCCCGACGGTTCGCAGGTTTACCGACTTAACCTTGGTCCGCCATTTCCCCACCTGTACGCCTGTTTCGTCAAGTCCGGGCACCCCATCCCGAAGCACTCCGATATCTGCGGTGGTACCGCCAATATCCACCACTACCCCATCGTCCTGCCCCGACAGCCAGCGCGCCCCGATAACGCTGGCCGCCGGTCCGGAAAACACTGTCTCAATGGGCTTTCTTTTGATTTCCTCCGACCGGGCCAGCGAACCGTCACTCCTCATTATCAGAAGCGGGGCATCTATACCCCTCTCCCTCAGCGCACTCTCAGCTCCGTCCAGGAAAGAATTTATTACCGGTATTACTTTTACGTTGAGAACGGTCGTCACTGCTCTCTCGTAAAACCCGAGTTCGGGCGAAAGCTGGTGGCTTTTAATTACTGGCTTGTCCGTGATTTCGCTGACGACCTCCGCAACCCTGTCTTCGTGTGACGGGTTTCTAACTGAGAAGTAACCTGAAATGGCGTAACCGGCTACCTCTCCCTGCCATTTTTGTACTAACTTTTTTGCTCTGGCTTCACGGAGCTCCGCAATCTCCTCCCCTCTGGCGTTGAACTTGCCGGGCACGTAACCCTTCTTCGAATGAGGGAATTTCTCCTCCCCGTCGGGCTGCCACCCAATAGTCAATAGACCGACACTCCGTCCTCTGCCCTGCACGATTGTGTTGGTAGCAAGTGTCGATGAAAGGGAGACCTGAACTATCCTATCCGTATCCACCTCCTCAGTAACATCGTCTATAGCCCGGAAAATTCCCCGGGAAAGGTCATCGTGACTCGTTGGAACTTTGCTTACAGCAACGATTTTATCCTGGTCCAGGTTCAGCAGAACCGAGTCAGTAAAGGTATCACCCGTATCAACACCGAGAGCGTAACCCACAATTTCTCCCCCATATTATGATAAGTGGCAATGTTCAATTTCTAAGATTCCAGCCTAAATTTTGGCGCTATTCCCATAAGCTTGCAAGAGCAATTCTTTTCATAATTATTTCATGCGTATTTATTACTTCACGGAGAGATCCCCCGCCCCCTGAAAGATGGGCATGTAAAAAACAACTTAAAGTCCTTTTATAAGTCTTTTACAAACGAAGAAACAAGCTGATTCATTTCCAAAAAAAGCTCTGGGGTTCTCAGATATTATTGGTAAAATCGTTGGTAAATGCCCTTTTAGTGGAACTGTATTGAATTGCTTGAAGTAAAGTCAAAACCGTATATAATAATCGTATAATTGGTATTTTGCAACCTTAAATAAATGCTGCCGAGACATGCAGTAGCGGAGGTGATAAAAAAATCAGCAATCTAACCGTTCTGCCCTTTCATAAGTAGTTTCACGGGAGGTGAACCCCTTGTTAAACCATAAAACCCAGTTTGCTAGTTTAATCTTCCTGCTGGTTTTAACTATTGCTTTCGGGGGATTTTTCGCCAGGACGACCCTTGCTCAAGAAAAAGTCACGGTTGGCGTGATTGGACCTTTTACCGGCCCAAACGCGCGAGTTGGCACTGAAATCTGGCACTCCTACAAAATGGCGTTCAATGAAATAGATAATAAAATCGGGGATTACAAAGTAGAGCTGGTAAAGGTAGATTCCGAATCCAAGCCTGAAAAGGCCACAAGGAATTACACCCAGGCCGTGACGAGAAAAGGTGTAGACGTCACTACATTCAACTGGCATAGTTCCGTTTCCGTCGCATTAATGGATATGGCAGCAAAGTACGAAATACCTCACTTCTTCGGTGGTGCCGCCACCCAGGTAATCCTGGATAATTACCACAAAAACCCGGACAAATATCAATATTACGATAGTGGAAAATTCTGGCCGACACCGCGTAAACTCTCCATTGCTTACGTTACGACGCTTACCGAGGCCGTTGAAGCAGGTAAATGGAAGCCAGACGCGAAAAACGTCGCCATTTACGGGGAAAATACTGACTGGGGAAGAAGTTTTGGAGATTCCATTGCCAAGCAATTCGAAAATGCGGGTTGGAATGTAGTCTCCAGAGATTATTTTGAGATGAAGAAAACGAAGTTCTACCCACTGATCCAGAAATGGAAAGACAAGAACGTTTCCGTCATAGCAGGCACTTCGACTGTTCCCGCCTCCTTTGCAGCCCTGGTGAAACAGGCACGAGAAGTGGGGCTAAAGAGTCTGGTGATCGCTGATGGCTTAGGCTGGATGGGAGAATGGTACGATCTCGCAGGCGATGCTTCCGACTATGTACTTGACCAAATACCACAATGGGCAAGTCAGGAGGCAAAGCAGTACAAGAAGAGGTTTAAGGAGAAATGGGGCGTAGAACCCAGTGCTTCTTCCTCCGGCCTTGCTTACGACGGAGCAAACTATCTCATAAAGATTCTGAGAAAGACCTATCAACTCTACGGCGAATTGAATTCGGAGAATATTCAAAAAGTAAACCATCATTTAGTCCGAACTGGCGATTTAACATACACGGAAGGGATTCTGATGAAGGAATACAAGTACACCCCTGATACGGTACCGGATCCAAAAATAGGAAAGGACTATTATATTTATCCAGTTATCCAGTATGACGGTGGAGAGGGGACAGTAATCTGGCCCCAGGCCTGGGCTGAAGGTAAATTTGCCGTTCCACCATATATGGAGGAATAGATTTTCACTTTACAGCGCAGAGGGGGGCTCGCGGCCTCCCTCTGTTTTCTCTTGCCTGGGAGGTATCAGAATTAACCTCTACGTGGAGAACTTGAAGAAACATTTTGGCGGAGTTAAGGCTATAGACGGCGTCACGGTCACAATAAATGAAGGGGAATTGGCGGGCCTGATTGGTCCTAACGGGGCTGGAAAGACGACCTTTGTCAACGTCTTAACGGGACTATTCGCTCCTACAGGCGGAACTATTAGATTGGGCGATATCGACATTACCGGCATGCCTTCCCATAAGATTGCCTCCAGGGGATTGGGTAGAACTTTCCAAATTACCAGAGGGTTTGACCAACTATCGGTACTGGAAAACCTGCTTATCCCCGCTCTGGCGGCAAAAAACGTTTCCCGAGGCGAGGTAGAAAGAAAGGCAGACGAGATCATGGATTTTCTTTTAATTGACCACCTTCAAGACGAGCTTTCCGTCAACCTTTCAGGGGGGCAGCAGAAACTTTTAGAACTGGGAAGAGTTCTCATGCTGGATCCGGATATTATAGTTCTGGACGAGCCGTTTGCTGGTGTCCATCCCGAGCTGAAAGAGGACCTACATGGCCACATCGACGACCTGTTCGATGCGGGAAAGACTTTCCTGGTCATTAGTCATGATATGGAGTCTATATTCAAGCTCTGCGAGAGGGTGATCGTATTTAATCAGGGGAAGAAACTGATAGAGGGTCCTCCCGAGGAGGTGCGGGAAGACGAAGCCGTGCTGGAAGCTTATCTAGGTGATTGACTTGTTGAAAGTAGAGGACTTGTTCGTCGGTTACTACGAGGATATCAACATTCTCCAGGGGGTTAGCGTAGAGGCCGAAAAGGAAGATATAACTGCGGTTCTGGGTCCTAATGGGGTGGGGAAATCTACTCTTCTAAAGACTATCTGTGGTTTCCTAGAGCCGTCTTCAGGGGAGGTCAGTTTCAAAGGAGATTTGATTAACGGAATTGAGCCCCACGAAGCGATCGGTAAAGGGTTGGTCTATTTGCCTCAGGAGCTTACCCTGTTTCACCGAATGACGGTGAAGGAAAATCTTCAACTCGGGGGTTGGACTCTAAGAGATGACAGAGAACTCGTCGAAGAACGAATAGAAGATAACTTTCAACGATTCCCTATTCTAAGGGAAAAGTCCGGCCAGTCTGCCGGTAACCTGTCCGGAGGACAGCAGCGTATGGTCGATCTGGGGAGGGCTTTAATGAGTAACCCGGAAATGCTCCTCGTAGACGAGCCAACGGCCGGCCTGGCTCCTAATTTAGCCGGAGAAATGTACGATCGGTTGATCAGTTTGAGCGAAGAAGAAAGGACTATTCTCCTGGTCGATCAGAATATCCGCAAGGCAATAGAGATTTCCGATTACGTTTACGCGCTCGAGCTAGGTAAAAACAAGACCCAGGGTCCCAAAGAAGAATTCTCAGACGTGAAAGAAGTAATAAAAGATTGGTTGTAAGAGGAGTAATATGATATCAGGACAGTCATTGGCTAGTCTTTTGATTTCCGCGGTCGTTAGAGCTGGACTTTATACCCTGACTGCCACTGGCCTTTCTTTGATCTTCGGCGTAATGAACGTACCGAATTTCGCTCACGGGGAACTTTACATGATTGGGGCTTATATAGCCGTCTTCGCCTTTTCCGGGTTGCACATCCCGCCTCTGGTGGCGATACTGCTGGCCGGAATAGGTGGATTCATACTTGGAGCGATAATCGAAAAAAGTTTCTTTTACCCGTTAAGGCAACGATCTGAGCGTCGGAAGATCTGGATTATGAACACCTTCCTGGTTACTGTTGGGCTTTCACTCTTGCTAAAAAACGTGATTCAGGCGGTTGCGGGAACCAAATACCGGGGAATATCTCAGTACTGGGAGGGAGGTTTGAACGTGGCGGGGATTTCGATATCTATTGATAGACTGGTAGGAGTAGGCATAGCGGCGGTAGTCGTGCTGGCCTTCTGGTTGTTCCTCCAGAAAACAACGATCGGTAAGGCCATCAGAGCGACCGCCCAAGATGAAACTGGGGCCAAGGTAGTTGGAATAAACCTAAACAATATCCATACTCTTACTTTTGCCCTTTCCGCCGCGCTAGCCAGCATAGCTGGTGCTTCTCTGCTTTCATTAAATCCTGCCTACCCGACAATGGGACTGATGCCTTTATTTTCTTCCTGGTTCGTGGTCATTCTTGTAGGGCTTGGGAATATTGCTTTTATACCCGTAGGGGCCTTGATCATCAGTCTGATAGAAACATTTGCCGCTTATAGCGTAGGGTCCGGGTGGCAGAGGTTGTTTAGCTTAGCCTTGATAATCCTGATCTTGCTGTTCAAGCCTCGTGGTTTGTTCGGCTCCGACGTCAAAGGTGTATGGGAGAGATAGTTATGTTTGATTATCTAGAGCAATTCACGTCCTCGAAATTTGCAAATCCCGGTCTACTCTTACTTTTCATCCTGGCTTTTGTACCTCTGTTTATATCGGACCAGTTTATACTTCAACTACTAATCTCTGCCCTGTTGTTCGGAACTCTGGCAATGGCGTTTGACTTTACCGTGGGGTTTATCAACGTAGTTAACTTCGGATTTGCAGCTTTCTGGGGGGCTGGTGGTTACACATCGGCGCTGCTTGCATCCAAACTGGGAGTTTCTCCCTGGATCGGGATATTTGCCGGGCTGGTATTTTCAGCCATGCTGGGTTTCTTAGTCGGGCTATTGACACTTCGGCTCCATGGGATCTTTGCGGCCGTTATGGCGTGGTTTACCGGGTTGGGGCTAATGTCATTAGTCACAAATTGGACCAGTTTTACCCGAGGACCTCTGGGACTGATGAGTCCGATGTTTTTCGACACCATGCAACGAGGACCTTATTTTTACGTGGTGCTTGTCATGGCTATTTTCAGCTTCTTCGCCCTCCTATCAATTGCGAATTCTCGGATTGGCCTATTCTTCAAAGCCATCGGACAAGATGAGGAAGCAGCAAAGGCTTCCGGGGTTAATCCGACCTGGTATAGAGTATTAAACTTCACGATATCCACGGCAATCGCCGGACTTCTTGGGGGTTTTTATGCCCACTACATTGGTATCCTCACTCCGGATTTAATGAAGACGAGTCAAACTATCGAAATCATGGCGCTAGCCTATGTCGGAGGGAGGGGAAGTATCTGGGGGCCGCTAGTGGCTGCTTTCGTTTTCATCCCCGTTCTTACCTATCTCCAGCCATTAATGGAAATTCGCCTGATTATTTACGGGCTAGTTCTGATTGGTGTGATGATCTTCTACCCCGGAGGTATTTCGGCGTTTTATCGCGGCTTGTGGAGCCGGGTAAAACAAAAATCCGAATAGTGGCTAAACTGGTGCATCCTGGTGCCAACAGTATTATCGATCGAGTTTTTAATCAACGAATATTGTCCTATCCTCCCTATTTTCTAATTTGGGGGTTTATCGCTGCACGGAGTAATTCCGCTATTTTAAAAGCATCTTAAGGGTTTTATTGACGATATCTTCGCCAGTCAAACTGGTGGTAAATGTTATTTGGGTGGCACTTTATTGAATAGGGAGTACCCCAGAGAGTTATAAATACCTACCGCATTACCCTGACGACCTTTGCGCGTCGTGCTTCGTTTTGACCGAACAAGAAAATTGGTTTTTGAAAATTGGCCGTTTTGTGATTATATTAACAATGACAATAGTTGAAACTGTGCTGTTCGAAGTCAACGAGCTTATGAATAGCGCCCACCGTTATACCGATGTGGCGATACTGTAGAACTGAAAAGCTTCTAGTCTTTATCGTGATTAATCATCCGATAATGAAAATTTTAGTTTTAAAAGTTTCTGAAACAATCGGTTTTTTGGCAAGTTCCTCTGAAAAATTAGTTGACCGACAAAAAATGGTTCGGTAACATCCATTAAATTGCTAGTCTTAATTTCTTTAATTTTCCGGAGGAAAAATGAAACTGGGAGAAATGAACTGGAAGGATTTTGAAGATAAAGAGCCGAAAACGGCTATTATACCATCTGGCAGCACCGAACAGCATGGTCCGCATGGACCACTGTGTACTGATACATTGATTGCCGAAGCAATGGCCGAAGAGGCAGCCAAAGAAACAAAAACTCTCCTTTTACCCTCCATTAACGTCGGGGTGTCGAGAGAACATTCCAGCTTTCCGGGCACACTATATCTTTCTCCGGATACGTTTCGGAAACAGCTCACGGATATCGTCCTCTCGGCTCACGAGAGCGGTGTAGAGAAGTTCGTGGTGGTTAACGGGCACGGAGGTAACGTCAGGTACATCAGAGAGGTCTGCGAAAACCTGTACCATGACCATGATATTCTGGCTCTGGAATGGACCTGGTTCGATGCGATTAACGCCAGCGGTATGGGACATGCCGGTGAGCTGGAGACTTCGCTGGTGCTTTATTTAAAAGACGATCTCCTGGATAAACCCGAGAAAAAAGGGGAGGCCTCGTGGGGTAAAAAACTTCATGGAGCAAGGTTTGATTACGATACAGGCGCCTTTACTCGAGACGGTGTGGTAGGTGATCCAAGGAAAGCGTCATCCAAAAAAGGAAAGAAGCTTTTCGAAAAATCCACAAAACAGCTTTCGGATTTGGTGAGAGAACTGGCAAGAGGTAACGAGGAATTCACTGGTTCACATCTTTCAAAGTAAGCAAATCATCAGGAGGAGACTATGACTGAAGCAAAACAGGTCAAAGAAGACGAAGCACGGGTAAACAAATTTAAGTTCATAGACGAAATCATCAAAGAACACGGTAAGGATCCCGAATCACTAATTCCGGTATTAATTGACATTCAGGAGGAGTCCGGTTACGTTGCTCCCGAAGTCCAGAAGAAAACAGCCGAAAAACTGGAAGTTCCGGCCAGCAGGGTAAATAGCGTAATTTCTTTTTATTCCTACTTTTCCGCTCAACCCAAAGGGGACCATACGCTGGGACTTTGTATGGGGACAGCTTGTTACGCAAAGGGAGCAGAAGACGTTCTGGAAGAGCTAAAGGCCGAGTTAAATATCGAAGAAGGGGGAACCAGCGAAGACGGAACGTTCTCCTTGAGCGTAAGGCGCTGCCTTGGCGCCTGTGCCATGGCTCCGGTTATGATGGTAGACGATAAAGTATACGGTAACCTCACGCCGGAAAGCATTACGGACGTTCTGGACGAATACAGGGAGTAAGGAGGAGATTATTGATGTCAGCGGACAACAAACTGGAAGCAGAAAGCGAGAAAGATGGTCGGGTAAAAATAATGGTCTGTGCGGGTACGGGCTGTAAATCGTCCGGCTCCATGGACGTCTTTGACGGATTAAAAGAAGAGATCGATAAACTGGACGAGGATATCAAAGTCGGCCTACTGAGTGACAACGGACACGAGGACCTGGACGAAGTAGACGTAGAAATAAGCGGGTGCCACGGCTTTTGTGACGAGGGCCCTCTTGTCCGAATAGACCCAATGGGGATACTTTACACAAACGTCGGCGAAGAAGACGTGGAAATGATCGTCGAAGATACCGTTCACAAGGGCAAACTAGCAGATAGTCTTTGTTACAAAACCGCCGACGGGGAAATGTACTCGAAAGAAGAAGAAATACCATTCTACAAAGGACAAAAGAGGCTGGTTCTTGGCAACTGCGGAAAAATTGATCCGGAAAGTCTCGAAAGTTACGAGGAAACTGGAGGCTATCAGGCCCTGAAACAGGCCCTTTCAGAAATGGAACAACATGAAGTTTGGGAGGAAGTCCTGGAGGCCAAACTTCGGGGTAGAGGTGGCGCCGGTTTTCCTACCGGAAAGAAGTGGCAATTTGCTTACGAAGAAAACGCGGACCAAAAATACGTCGTTGCTAACTGTGACGAGGGTGATCCGGGTGCTTTTATGGACAGGAGTTTAACCGAAGGGGACCCGCACCGGGTAATTGAAGGAATTACTACCGCCGGGTACGCAACCGGTGCAAGCCAGGGTTACATATACGTTAGAGCCGAATATCCCCTGGCCGTAAAGAGAATAAATAAGGCAATCGACGATGCTTACGAAAAAGGTTACCTGGGAGAGGACATATTCGGAAGCGGATTTGACTTCGACCTGGAAGTCAAGCGGGGAGCTGGAGCATTCGTCTGCGGCGAAGAAACCGCACTTATATCCTCGATTGAGGGCGAAGCAGGTCGACCACATCCGAGACCACCCTACCCAGCTCACTCGGGACTACACGACAAACCAACCACCATCAATAACGTGGAAACGCTCGGTAACGTCCCGATGATAATCAGTAATGGTTCTGACTGGTACAGGAATATTGGAAGTGAAAATAGTCCTGGGACAAAGACCTTTGCAATTACTGGAGACGTGGCCAATACAGGACTGATCGAAGTACCGATGGGGATCACCTTGCGAGAGATAATCTACGACGTGGCCGGAGGAATGGATAGCGACAAGGACTTCAAAGCCGTTCAAATCGGTGGTCCGTCCGGTGGTTGCCTGCCGGACAAACATCTCGACATCCCGCTTGATTTCGATTCTCTTCAGGAAGTAGGAGCAATGGTCGGTTCCGGCGGACTCGTAGTAATGGACGAGGATAGCTGTATGGTGGACGTTGCAAAGTTCTTCCTCAACTTTATCCAGGATGAATCCTGCGGAAAATGTACTCCCTGCAGGGATGGAACAAAAAGGATGCTCGAGCTTCTGGAAAAACTAACCGAGGGAGAGGGAGAAGACGGCGATATAGAGAAACTGGAAGAACTCTCGGAATACATAAAAGAGGCCTCGATCTGTGGCCTGGGACAGACGGCACCAAACCCCGTTCTGTCTACGCTGGATTACTTCAGAGATGAATACAAAGCTCATCTTGAAGGTAAATGTCCTGCCGGCGTCTGCTTTGATTAACGATTTGGGTAGTTTCAAAAAACAGGAGGAACAATGCCAAAAAATACAAAGACGAAAACAATTGAGCTAGAAATAAACGGCCAACCAGCCCAGGGAAAAGAGGGCGAGACAATTCTGGAAGTGGCTCAAAAGAATGGTGTAGAGATACCGACGCTCTGTAACATGGAACAAATAGAACCTTCCGGAGCCTGCAGGATGTGTCTTGCAGAATTGGAATCCGGGGAGCTGGTCACTTCTTGCACCCACCCAGCCAGGGACGGAATGAAAGTCGAGACGGAAAACGAGCGAATCAACAATCTTCGAAAACATAATCTCGAGTTACAGCTAACAAACACCGAAGTAGACATGAGCTGTGAGGGGGACGAGACCCGCTGCGAGCTCGCAAATCTCGTTCGGGAATTTGACCTCCAGCCAGAGCGCTTCGAAGGAGAAAAGCGCAGTCACGAAAAATTAGACGATAACCCCTTCTTCGAACTTGACCACGACAAGTGCATCCTCTGCGGACGCTGTGTCCGCGTCTGTGATGAAATTCGCGAGAGGTCGGCAATTGATCTCATTGGAAGGGGTTTTGACACGAAAGTTGCACCTCCTCTGGACGAATCCTTAACTGAAGGTACCTGCCAGTTTTGCGGCCAGTGCGTAGACGCCTGTCCTTCAGGCGCCCTGACGTCAAAGATGAGAATTGACAAGGGTGACCCGAACGAAGTCGAATCGACCTCGACCGTCTGTACGTACTGTGGCGTCGGCTGTCGTATGGACGTCAAAACAAGGGACGGGGAAGTCGTCGACGTGGCCCCGGACCCGGAAGCACCGGCAAACGACATCCGGCTTTGCAGCAAGGGCAGGTTCGGCTTTGATTTTGTAAACCGCGACGACAGGCTGACCCAACCGCTGATTAAAGAGGACGGCGAGTTCAGAGAAGCCTCCTGGGAAGAAGCTCTTGACCTCGTAAGCGATAAGCTCGGGGGCATAAAGGAAGAAAGTGGAAGCGACGCCATCGCCGGCCTATCTTCCGCCACATGTACAAACGAGGAGAACTACCTCTTTCAGAAGTTCATGCGAGCTACTATCGGAACGAACAGCGTCGATCACTGCGCCCGGTTATGTCACTCTTCCACTGTTGCCGGGCTGGTTCGCGCCTTTGGCAGCGGTGCCATGACCAACTCCATCGGTGAAATCAGGGACGCCGATACTATCCTCGTTACCGGTTCCAATACTACCGAGTCTCACCCGGTAATTGGCTTAGAAGTAAAGAAGGCCGTAAAGAACGGAGCCAACCTGATAGTTGCCGACCCCAGAGAGATCGAGCTCGTTCAGGAAGGGGATGCGGATATTCACTTAAGACAGAACTCCGGTACGGACGTGGCCTGGCTCATGGGAATGATCAACTTAATTATCGAAGATGACCTGGTGGACGAGGAATTCATTGAAGAGCGAACGGAAAACTTCCAGGCCATGAAGGAAGCAGCTCAGGAATTCCCACCGGAAAAGGTAGAAGAAATCACCGGTATTCCCGAGGATAAGTTACGAGAAGCAGCCCATATGTACGGAGAAGCGGATAAAGGGACCATCCTGTTTGCAATGGGAATCACCCAGCATAGCCACGGCACGGACAACGTGCTGTCGGTCGCCAACCTGGCCCTGGCCACAGGTAACGTCGGAAAAGAATCGACCGGTGTAAACCCGCTCAGAGGCCAGAACAACGTTCAGGGAGCCTGCGATCTCGGAGCTCTGCCCAACGTTTACCCGGGCTACCAGAACGTCGACGACGAGGCAAACCAGGAAAAGTTCGAGGAAGCATGGGGGGTTGAACAGTCACCCGAACCTGGCCTGACCGTGGTAGAGATGATGAACGCTGCCGAGGAAGGTGACGTCAGGGGGATGTACATCATGGGCGAAAACCCGATGGTCAGCGATCCGGATATCGGCCACGTAGAGGACGCCCTGGAAGAACTTGACTTCCTTGCGGTACAGGACATATTCCTGACTGAAACGGCCGAGTATGCCGACGTAGTTCTACCTGCCGCCAGTTTCGCCGAAACCGAGGGCTCATTCACGAATTCGGAGAGAAGAATCCAGAAGCTAAACAGGGCGATCGAACCAAAGGGGAATACCCGAACCGACTGGGAAATCATATCCGAGCTGAGCACAAAGATGGGCTACCCGATGGATTACGATTCCGCGATGGAATTAACCGACGAAATTACTGAAGTCACCCCGATCTACGGCGGCATCACCGCGGATAGAATTCAGGACAAGGAAGGGCTGCAGTGGCCGTGCCGCGACGAGGACGACCCGGGAACCAAGTTCCTACACGAAGGAGAGTTCAGCCGGGGCAAGGGCAAGTTCCACGCTATCAGCTACCGCGAACCCGCAGAGGTTCCGGACGAAGACTACCCGATGACCCTGACTACCGGGCGTATGTACTATCACTTCCACACGCGCTCGATGACGGGTCGTTCCAAAGGTCTGGACGAGCTGGTACCGGAAGCCTACGTGGAAGTCAACCCAGCCGACGCGGAATCCCTCGCAGTCGAAGAAGGGGACGAAGTGAAGGTAAGTTCCCGGAGAGGCGAGATAGAGATAAATACCAAAATTACGGACAGAGTGCCGGAAGGGACGATCTTTATTCCATTCCACTTCGCGGAAGCAGCCGCCAACAGGTTAACCAATTCCGTTCTAGATCCGATCGCCAAGATACCCGAACTGAAGGTAGCTGCAGTTAAAATAGAGAAATTAAGCTAAACAATTCAATCCCTCCCCGTTTTCCGGGGAGGGATTATACTTTTCCTCGAAACCGCTTTTCAAACCCCAAGGACTTAAATTTTTAAGGGTTCGCCTGACCAGTGAGAAAACTCAGGAGGTATCGAGTTCCTCAAAATCCTTCCGGGTGTTAACGTTGTAAAAACACCTCCGGGAAATCTTTCCCTTTTCAACGAGACGATCAACTGAAATTTCTTTCACGCTATTCAGGTGGTTGAGAAAATAAGTTATCTTCCTGAAACCAGAGGCCAGAATTTCTTCGAGCTGTCCTTTAACTCTACCGTGATACATTGCGGTGAGTGGCTCAAGATACCCGTTATCCCACCGAGGGATCACCACCTCGTTCTCCTTTTCGACTTCCGAGTACAGCACGTCCACGATTCGAGGATTCAGGTATGGCAAATCACAGGCAGACACGAAGAGCCAGTCGTGTCTGGCGTGTACGAGGGCGGAATAAATAGCACCTAAAGGTCCACCATCCCGATTTAAGTCCGGATAGCTCTTCAGATCGTACTCGTCGTCAGGGGCGACCTGCAGGAAGATGTCATCGCTTTTCGGCCGCAGTTTATTCCAGGTGCGCTCGTAGAGAGGAACTCCGTCTATCTCGGCGCGGGTCTTGTCCGCACCGAAGCGGCTGGAATCGCCGCCACAAAGAATTGCTATCGATAAGTCAGTCATCCTGCAAAGGGGATCTAAAGACGAGCTCGCCGGTTTCTTTTCGCGGGTGAAGGCCGGGAATCCCTTTCAGAATCTCAGCAAAACGGGAACTGGAAAGTTTCTCCTGGAAAGCCCTTCCTTCTTCACTGTCCAGTAGATCCGCCCGGCAGAGGAAGTCGAACTCCTCGTCCTGCAGCTCCACGAAGTCGAGTCCCTGAGCCTCCGCCACGGACCTGATACCGAGCCCAGCCTCGGCCTTGCCGTCCCTGATCGCGGCTGCTATGGCGTTGTGGGTGGCCAGTTCGACTTCGTAGCCAGGTATACCGCGCTTTGCCTCCCGGAAATCCCTATCTAGCTTCCCGGCTGACTGCTCCAGCAGGTGGTCGAAGAGGATCCTGGTCCCCGAACCGGAAGTCCTGTTTACGATGCGGACTTCCTTCTCTATCAGGCCCTCGATCGAATCTATACTTTTCGGGTTCCCGGGCTGCAGGATCAGACCCTGTTCCCTTCTGTACCCCCGCAGGAGCTTTACGTCTTCGATTCCTCGCTTCTTCAGAAAAGGGACGTTGTATCCGGCCTCGTCCCATACGTGAACTCCTGCTACGTCGGCCACGCCGTTGGTTATAGCTTCCACCCCACCCATCGAACCCCGGCTGAGTGACCGGGTTTTAAAAGGCAGTAGTTCCAGCAACCTGTTTAATCCGACGCAGTTGCTTCCGATCAAGAGAATTTCCGGCAACTCCGGGTCCTCCGTCAATGGGGTAACCTCAACTTCCTGGTCCCGATCCAAATAATTGACCCCTTCCGGAATCGTTACGTAACCGTCGGCCTGGGAGAGGAGAGTTACCGCCCCGCTGACCTTGTTAATCGGGTAAGCCCGCTTCCCTTCGTCTCGATCAACTATTCCGACGAACTTCTGTTCGGTCCGCCCTCCCTCGGAAGTCGTTCTCTCCGTCAAGCTGGCTAACAGAGAAGGTGCTTCGGATTTCTGTTTACCGGCTAGCTTTCTGAGAAAGGGAGCAACGAAATTGGTGAAGACGACGTATGCCGAAGACGGGTTCCCGGGCAGGCCAAAGAAAGGTGTCCCGTCCAGATCGGCAAGAACGGTGGGCTTACCGGGCTTTATCTTCACGCCGTGAGCAAGTAGCTCCCCTTTATCTTCAAGGACATCGTATACCATGTCGTGGGGGCCGGCACTCGTGCTACCGGAGGAGATTAATATATCGTACCCTTCGAGACCACGCTCGATAAGTTGGTCCATCTTTTCCAGGTCGTCGTTTACAATACCGAGCCCCGACGCTTTACCACCGGCTTCCCGAACGCCGGTTAACAAGAGGGAAGTATTCACATCGTAGATTTTCGACTCGGGAAGTTCTCCTCCCGGTGGTACCAGTTCGGGCCCGGTGGAAATGATCCCTACCTCGGGCGGTCGATAGACCTCGACCTCGTCCAGACCGGACCCTGCCAGTTCCGCTATTCGAAGCGGGGTCAGCTCTTCTCCCCGCCTGATTATAAGATCCCCGGTCGCGATATCCGTTCCCGCGGAAAGGACGTTTTCGCCCGGAACCACGGACGACCTGATCAGAAGTTCATTTCCCTCTCGATCCGTATCCTCGACCATCACGACCGCATTGGCTCCAGCCGGAATTGCGGCTCCGGTCGGTATTTCCAGAGCCTTCCCTTCTTCGACTTTTAGCGAAGACGATTGACCGATTTCTACTTCTCCGGCGATTTCCACCCGTTTTGGATTCTCCTCGTCCGCACCGTACGTATCGGATGCCACCACGGCGTAACCATCCATCAGAGATCTGCTAAAAGGGGGAACGTCCGAGCGAGAGTAGACGTTACTGGCAACAACTTCCCCGAGCCCGGCATCAAGTGGCAGGCTTCTTTTGGTTTTTTTCAGGTCAAAATCTCGCAACAACTCTCTAAACTCGTCTGGATCGATCAGATCTCGAAACTCCTTTCTCACTTTTTACCCCCAGTGATGTAGCTCTACCGTTTCTCCCGCCGCGATGCCTTCGGAGTCTTCCGGTACGAGGACGAACCCGTCGCTGCGGGTCACGCTGGACAAAACGCCCGAGCCGGCGACCCGAATCGGCTTGGCTCCATCCTTCTCGACCTTTACCCTTACCAGGCTCAACCGGCCCAGCTTCGACGATATTTTCCTGGCCAGGCGAACGGTGGACGTCTTATCCTCCAACTTAGCTCCAGTTAAGTGCTGAACCAGGGACTTCAAAAAGAAATAGGCGTCGGCAAGAGCGGCTACGGGGTATCCAGGCAGGGCGATAACAGGGGTCTCCTCGACCAGAGCTAGAGCAACTGGCTTGCCGGGCTGTACGGCTACCCCGTGAATCAAGACCTCACCTTCGCTCTCAAGGACTTCAACGATCCTGTCCCGCCGGCCGACGGAACTCCCTCCGGTGAAGGCAACCACGTCCGATTCATTCACGCCGGTATTCAGCGCGGCACGAAGCTCTTCCGGCCGGTCGCTCAAGACCTCCCGTTCCTTCGGCTTACCTCCCCATCTCCGGACGCAACTCGAAATCATGATCCCGTTCGACTGGACGGTTTCCCCCGGACCGGGTTCCTCGCCCGGCGAAACCAGCTCTTCGCCTGTTGGCACAACCGTCACCTCCGGGCGGGCGGCCACCTTCAGCTTCTCCAAACCAAGCGACCGCAACAGCCCGAGAGCCGAGGGCTGAATTCTGGCCCCTTTTTCCAGCAGAACATCCCCTTTCTCAACGTCCTCCCCAACCGGACTGACGTTGTCCCCCGGAGCTATCGACGAATAAACGTCCAGGCTATCGTTCTGCCTTCTGGTTTCCTCGATCTTCAATACGCCGTCAGCTTCGTCCGGCACGTGTCCCCCGGTATGGACAGGAACCGCCAGGCCTTCCCGAACCGATTCCCCGACCTTAATTCTGTTGGGAGACGATTGACTTGCGCCAAAAGTATCGGCGGCCCGCACGGCAAACCCGTCCATTGCAGCTCTCCGGTAGTGGGGAGCGGGGCGAGGAGCTAGAATGTCTTCCGCAGAAATACGACCGTCGGCTTCCGCCAGAGAAAGTTTTTCAATCCTGTTGAGCGGCCTGATCGAGGAGAAGAACTCCTCTCTCGCTTCATCTACCCGAGCGAGGTCTTTAAAACCCTTTTCTTTCATGATCAACCACCGATCTCCGACATTTCACCGGAGGTTTCTTTCTCGTCCTCCCACCGGTGCCCGTGCGGTTTCTTCTCGATTATTTCTCTTAATTGGTCCTGCAGGGAATTAGTCGTGGTACTTTTTTCGATATTCAGCTCGTATTGCTCGTCCCGGGCGAGGCAGGGGCGGACGTTACCCCGGGAAGTTATCCTGATCCTATTACAGCCATCACAAAAGTTATGACTGATCGGGAATATGAAACCAATCCTGCCTGACTTGTTACCCTTTTCTACACTGTAGTACTCCGCTGGACCGTTCCCTTTGGGACCGGAAACCCTTTCCAGTTCCCACTCTCTTTCTACCACTCGCCTAACATCCTCAAGCTGGGCCGGGTCTACCGCAATATCGGCGGCTTCACCCATCGGCATCAGTTCGATAAACCGCAGTACCACATCTTGACTCACGGCGTACTCAACTAGCGAATTTACCTCGGAATCGTTAACCCCTTTCATTATTACGGTATTTAACTTTACCGGATCCAGTCCGGCATCCTGAGCCGCCTCTATCCCGGAGAGGACGGAATCGAGGTTACCACCCCGAGTAATTTTCTCGAAAAGCTCCGGGTCCACGGAATCCAGACTTATATTGACGCGGTCGAGACCGGATTCCGCCAGATCGTCCGCAAACTTCCCCAGACGTGAACCGTTAGTCGTCATCGAGAGATCCTGAATTCCTTCGACGCCGGAGATCATTTTTATCAATTTGGGAAGGTCCTTCCTTGTCAGAGGTTCGCCACCGGTCAACCTGACTTTATCTATTCCCAGATTTGCCGCAGCCTTTATCAGCTTCAGTATCTCCTCGTAGGTCAGGATATCATCGTGAGAAACCTTTTCTATTCCTTCCTCGGGCATGCAGTACTGACAGCGAAAGTTACACCTGTCCGTAACAGAAAGGCGCAGATAGTTAATCTCCCTGCCAAAGCTATCCTTCATCCCCTGCCTCCTTGTCCATTTCGTAAAGGGCATGCCCGATAGCAGGCAAAATCAACTCCCCCATGGCGAGTTCGACGGCCTCAGTGGAACCAGGTAGGGCAAATACCAGCGTATCTCCGGCCAGGGAAGCACGAGCTCGTGAAAGAATTGCCCGCGGTCCGATATCCTCGTAGCTCAACAAACGAAATTTCTCTCCAAAGCCCGGTAGTTCCCTGTCCTCCAGCTCCGCCAGTACGTCTACGGTCTGATCACTTCGTGACAGGCCGGTCCCGCCGGTAAGTATCAGAACCCTGACCTCACTGGATACGGCAGCCCGGATCCGCTCCTCCACTTCGGGAGGGTTATCCGGTATTATGTCCTTTTCGACAACCTGGTGTCCATCGGCGCGCAGCATTTTAACGAGCCTCCGGCCACTCTCATCGGTATCCTCAGTCCTGCTACTGCTTACCGTTATGACACTGCAGAGGATCTCGGATTTCTCAAGCTCTTCGTGTCCCACGCTAGCCCTCCTTATTCACCGGCTCAACGGGATCACCTTGAGAAATCTCTCCACCTTCGAGAACTCTGAAAAACAGGCCCTTTTCGGGCATTATGCATTCCCCGGTCTTTTCCTTGACTACGCAATCCTCGTGACAGGTCTTCCCGATCTGAGAGACCTCAAGCAGGACGTTATCCGCTACCCTCACCCTATCCCCTTCCGCAAAGGAATCAAGATCCAGACCAGAAGTGGTGAGGTTCTCCGCGAAATCTCCCGGGTTGAGGTCTACCCCGGTTCTATTCTCCATGGCTCGGATCTCGGAACTATCGAGCAGACTGACCTGCTTCACGGGAGATCCGGCATGGACATCTCCCTCGATCCCGTGGTCCTTTAGAACACTGACTTCGGGGACCGGAGTCTTTACCTCACCCTTCACCTCGCTGGTATTTATCGACGTCAATTCCGCTGCCTTATTGCTATCTTTTCCAGTGGCCACTTTGACCTCCCGATTTTTCCATTAACTTGACTTCCCTGACAACCATCCCCCTCTCCTCGTTCTTCACCATGTCGTATATCGTCAGCAGTGCGACTGAACAGCCCGTGAGGGCCTCCATTTCCACTCCTGTTTTACCGCGATAATTTACGCTAACCTCGACCGAAAGACCGTACTCACCGGACTCGATATCCACATCTACGTTGTTGATCGGTAACGGGTGACATAAGGGCAAAAGATCGGAGGTCCGTTTGGCCGCCATAATTCCTGCGGTACGAGCGACGGATAGTACGTTACCTTTTACCAGCTCACCGTTCAGGACCTTTTCCCTAGTCTCTTCCTTCATCTCTATCGACCCGACGGCGACCGCTTCCCGATTCGTGTCAGCCTTGTCGCCTACATCAATCATCCTAACGTCCTCTTGGCTCATTTTTTCTCCTATCCTATAAAAGCATGGACAATTTTTCCCAGTACAAGTAATTCATCAACTCAATCAGCTTAACCAGAAGTCATCTATTTACGAAGAAATTTTGGTAACCGTTCAGGAAAATCCCATCGGAGGCCGAGCGGGCATGGTTCCACCCTTTCGTGGGACTCGTTCTCGACCTTCGGGCTTCCCGAACCGAGAAATTTCCGAC
>CAZDMI010000003.1:0-37632 GCA_964506635.1 uncultured Thermotogae bacterium | reverse complement strand
CCGAAGTCAAAGAAAAATTAGACGGAGAAATCACCGGAATCGACCCCGGCGCCGGAATCATGAACATTTCCGATGACATGATGGATGAATACGACGCGCTCGAGGGTTACGAGCTTCTTGAGGGTAGTGGCGCCGCGATGCAGGCCTCTCTCAAGGACGCGATTATGAACGACGAGTGGATCGTCGTAACGGGCTGGCAGCCGCACTCAATGTACGGCCGGTTTGACCTGCGGAACCTGAAGGAACCCAAAGGTATGCTTGGAGAAGAGGAAAGGATCCACATGCTCGGCCGGACCGACTTCGTCGCCGACTTCCCGAGCAAGGTATCTCAGTTCCTCAGTCGGTTCTACCTCCCGATCGGTATGGTAAACAATCTTTCCAGTATGTATAGCGATATGGGTGCGGGAACCGGTGCCAAGTGGGCGGAAGAACATCCGGGAATCGTCGACTACTGGGTAAACGGAGTTGAAGCTCTCGGATAATCTTTGGAAGTAGAAAAACGTAGCGGTCTTTTCCATCTAGGGTGGGAGGTTTAAAACCTTCCACCCTTTTTTTATTTTCCTGGCCATTTCAATAAACAACTTTCTTCAGGGAGGCTAATATGAGTAAGGGGTCAAGTTTTTTCCGCAGCGGTGCCTTAACAGCTTTTATCTTGATTACGGTTATTCTGGGTTCCCTTTTTTCGGTAACTGGACTCGCCGCGGAAGGTGCGGAAGGTAAAGTGGATCTCTATATAACTCCGGAAACGGAACATCTACCGATAGGTCACCTGCTTTCTTTTTTACTTGAATCCGAATTAGGATTAAAGGTGGACAAAAACGTTCAGTATTCGGATGTAGGGTTAAAAAAGGTAGTGAATAAAAAGGGTGATCTTTTTATTGGGCTGAATCTACCGCCGTCCGAAAAAGTAGCCTGGAATTACCCTCTTGATCGGTTATGTAACCTCGGCCCGATTTACGAAGACGTTATGAAGGGATGGGCAGTGCCAAATTACGTAGCAGAGGAAAAACTGGGTTCTCTGGTCGACTTAGAAGATTCCGAGGTGAAGAGGCGCTTGCACGGTGAGATAGTAACCTACGAGTCCAAGGACAATTTAGTGAAACTATCGAGAGAGGTAATCGAGGACAACGAATTTTTGAAGGCTTATAGGTTGGTCGTTCTGAGTGAAATGGTCGCAAACCAGGAACTGGATATGACCACGATGAATGATGAGTGGATCGTGACGACGATGAAGAGACCAAGTGTCGCCTACAGTCTTTACGATGTTAGGTTCATCAATAAATTAACCGACGAACAAAGCGTTCACCTTGTCGGAAGGAGTGACCTTATGGCGGCTTTTCCGAGCGAAGTAACGGAATTCTTGAGCCGATTCTACTTACCGATTGATCTGGTAAGCGAACTGGTTCTTATGCACGATAGGGATCCGGATGCGGCCGCAAAGAAGTTTATAGACAACCATGATCAGCTTGTAAAGTACTGGCTCGAAGGAGTGGAATCCCTTTAATCGGTGGCCTTCCGGGCCGGTTGGACCACTACTTTCCCCGAAAAACGGCCCGGAATAATTCTTAAGTATTTTTTAGCGGATTGGTTGACTTCTAGTCTGATTTATTGGAGACAGAGCGGTTTTAGATACAAGTTTCGGAATCAGATAACGGTGGACCTTCCCCTTTTCAGCATTGTATCCTACGTTAATCCATTTCAATTGGTGGTAAGCCACTCGTGATGATTAATCGGGTATCACAGCTTCCCGAATAATACTTTGCGTATCAGGCAATAAGTGTTTAAGGACCCACCTTATCCGTGGGATAAAATATCCCACGTAATTCCTTGTAAGCCAATATAGAAAGGATATAATGGTTTCAAGATTTAGAACAACGACATAAAACAAGGAGGTTTATGTTAGAATGAGCGACTTACTTGAAGATTTAGGACAGGCCGTATTTGACATGGACGAGGATACCACGGTGGAACTTACGGAAGAAGCCATCGATGAGGGGATGGACCCCGAGGTTATCCTCAACGATTCACTGGTACCTGCAATGGATGAGGTGGGCGAAGAGTACGAGAAAGGTGAGCGTTACGTGCCGGAGATGCTACTTTCCGCGGAAGCAATGAAGGGAGCAATGGGGTTGTTACGGCCTCTGCTGGCGGAATCAGGAGTTGAACCGGCAGGTATCGTGGTTCTGGGTACAGTGGAAGGGGACCTCCACGACATCGGCCAAAACCTCGTTAGCATGATGCTCGAAGGTGCCGGTTTTGAAGTAACCAACCTTGGTGCGGAAACTCCTGCAGAAGAGTTCGTAGAGGCGGTTAAGGAAAACGATGCAAACGTCCTCGGTATGTCGGCCCTGCTGACAACTACCATGACCCATATGCCGGACGTCATCGAGGCACTGGAAGAGGAAGGTGTCAGGGAGCAAGTTGATGTAGCCATAGGTGGTGCACCGGTCTCTCAGGACTATGCCGACGAAATTGGTGCGGACGGTTACGCTGCGGACGCCGCTGCGGCGGTAAATTTGGTTAAAGATATGACGAACACCAATTAATTAAGGACTCCTTATGGACTTTAATCCCAGCACGGAAGACGACAAGAGGGAAATGTTGGATCGTATCGGAGCGGATTCCCTCGAGGATCTTTTCTCCGATATCCCAGAAGAGTTAAAGGTCGAGACCGACTTAATTAGCGAAGAGGGACGAACCGAGCTGGAGTTAAAGGACGAGGTTCAGGAAATTGCGGACGACAATGATAAGCCCGGCGACCGATTAACCCTTGTCGGTGCCGGGCTTTACGATCACTTCATTCCCTCTATAGTTTCTCATGTCACTGGAAGGTCGGAGTTCTATTCCGCTTATACCCCCTATCAGGCGGAAATTAGCCAGGGTACTCTCACGTGGATGTTCGAATTCCAGACGGAAATATCCGAGTTAACGGGAATGGATATTGCAAATGCGTCGATGTACGATGGGGGCTCTTCAGCGGCGGAAGCAGTCTTGATGGCGCAGGAATACTTCGATAGGGACAAAATAATTGTCTCGGAAACCCTGAACCCTCGCTACCGAGACGTGATCGAAACCTACCTACCTCTGGAAGAAAAACAGGTGATCGAACTGGGGAGCAGGAACGGGCGGATCGACAAATCCGAGTTAAAAAGCATTCTATCGAAAGAAGAATCCATTGCCGGGCTAGTAGTTCAGTCGCCCAATTACTTTGGTATAGTGGAGGATTTGACTGGCTTAAAGGAAGAATTGGGCGATTCGTTCCTGATAGTTAGCACGAATCCCGTGTCTCTGGGCGTCCTGGAGCCACCCGGTAGTTTCGGGGCCGATATCGTGGTTGGAGAGGGTCAACCTCTCGGAAACCCAATAAGTTTTGGCGGCCCGCTGCTGGGCCTATTTGCAACCAGGAAAAAATATCTTCGCTACCTGCCCGGCAGGGTATCCGGTAAAACGGTAGACCGCGAAGACAACGAAGGTTTCGTCATGGCTTTACAGACCAGGGAACAGCATATCAAGCGGGAAAGAGCAACCTCGAATATCTGTACAAACCAGGCCTTAAACGCCCTGGCGGCCACCGTTTATCTGGCCTCTCTCGGGCCGAGCGGATTCAGGAGCCTGGCAAAGACGAACTGGGATCGGGCCCATTATCTGGCCGGAGAGCTAGAGAAGATTGCCGGGGTTGACCTGGTCTGGGACCAGCCCTTCTTCAACGAATTTGCCGTCGAGGTTGCGGCTGACGCCGACAGAGTCTGGGAAGCGATGAAGGAGGAAGGGATAGACCTGCTTCACCCGAAGGAACTCAGGCAAATGGGAGTTGAAGACGGTTTCTTGCTTGCCGTGACTGAGAAGGTGAAAAAGGAAGAAATGGATGATTTCGTCGATTTAATGAGAGGGGAGGTTAACTGAATGGAGACGATATACGATAAGAGTGAAGAAGGAAAACAGGGTACGGCTTACCCTGAGGACCGGTTTAGCGAAGATGAACCGGGAGAGAAACTTGACTCGGAGCTTTTTCGTTCCGAGGAACCGGAGCTTCCGGAGGTCAGCCAGCCCGAATTAATCAGGCATTACACGAAATTATCCAAGAAGAATTACGGCGTGGACGATGGTCTCTATCCGCTCGGTTCCTGTACGATGAAGCATAACCCAAAACCGATGGAGGATATTGCCACCGATGAGCGCTTTACGGGACACCATCCACTGACTTCCGATGACGTGGTTCAGGGTAACCTGAGGCTTGCTTACGAGCTCGGGGAGTACCTGAAGGATATCGGCGGCATGGATGGGATTACTCTTCAACCGGCTGCCGGGGCTCATGGCGAGCTTACCGGTATGTTGATGATAAGGAAGTACCACTCGGAAAACGACGGGCTGGAGCAGAGGAGTAAGATACTGCTTCCGGACTCCTCCCATGGCACAAATCCGGCTTCTGCTGCCGTAGCTGGTTTTGAAGCGGTTGAGATCGAATCAAACGAAGAGGGTACGGTAGATCTGGACCAGCTGAGGGATGCCGTGGGTGAAGATACGGCCGGAATAATGCTGACAGTCCCAAATACCCTTGGCATATTTGAAAAGGACATAACCGAAGTTGCTGATATAGTACACGAAGCCGGGGGGCTATGTTATTTTGACGGAGCTAACCTCAATGCTTTTCTCGGACGGGTTCGTCCTGGCGATATAGGGATGGATATAACTCACTTTAACCTGCACAAGACTTTCAGCACTCCGCACGGCGGTGGCGGTCCAGGTGCCGGTCCTGTTGGGGTTAAAGAACGGTTAGTTCCTTACCTGCCGGTTCCAACCGTGGAAGAGAAAGACGGTGACTACGAATTCGACTACGATAGGCCGGAATCCATCGGTAAAGTTAACAGTTTTCCTGGTCCTTTCGGAGTCATGGTTAAGGCCTACAGTTATATAAAGGCCCTCGGGGATCAGGGGTTGAGGGATGTAAGTGGAAATGCCGTACTGAATGCAAATTACTTAAAGGAAAAACTTAAAGAGGACTACAACGTGGCCTATGATAAATTATGCAAGCACGAATTCGTCCTGTCGGGAAGTGAAGTCGGGGAAGACGTCAAGACGGTTGATATAGCTAAAAGGCTACTTGATTACGGGTACCATCCTCCGACAGTGTATTTCCCGCTAATAGTGAAGGAAGCTTTGATGGTGGAACCAACGGAAACCGAATCGAAGGAAGCGCTGGACGAATTTGCCGAAGCCATGAAAGAAATTGCCAGGGAGGCAGAGGAAGACCCGGATTTGCTCCACGGGGCTCCGAGCGAAACCCCTGTAGGGAGGCTGGACGAGACCAAGGCAGCTCGAGAACCGGTCTTAAGGTGGAAAAAAGAATAGGTTTGCTTACCGAGTAAAAAAGATTCCCGGCGTTATGCGTCGGGGTGACTCGCCGGACCAAGGCGGGGAGTTTTTGTTTGTAATTAAATCGAAAAATAAGTGATTAAGTACTGCTGACATTAGACATTCAAAGAAAAAATGGAGGTCAAGAACGATGTTTCTAACAATTGGAGAATTGATCAATTCGACCAGGGACGAGGTAAAGGAGGCCCTGAAGGAAAAAGACGAGGATTTGATCAGGAAGCTGGCTCGCGAGCAGGACGAAGCGGGGGCCGACGTAATTGATCTAAATGCCGGTGAGTCCATGGAGGACGAAAAGGAAGACATGGACTGGCTAATAGATTTAGTGGAAGACGAGGTCGATGACGTTAGGATAGCAATCGATACACCGGACCCGGAAGTACTGGAGTTTGCCCTGGAAAAGGTTGAAAACAAGCCAGTTATTAACTCCATAAGCAACGAAGAGGATAAGGCGGAGGCCAGAGAAATTGCTTCTGGGTACGATGCCGATATAATCGGTCTGGCAATGGGAGAGGAAGGAATGCCGACCACCGTCGAGGATAGGTTGAACGAGACGGAATCCCTGCTGGATAAGTGCGAACAACTGGGTATAGATAAGGACCAGCTTTACATGGACGTTATTGCAATGACGATCGGAAGCAATCAAGAGCAGGGTCAGTACGTTCTGGATTCGGTCAGGCAAATCAAGGACGAGTTTGACGTCAAGACGAACATAGGTTTGAGTAACATGTCCTTCGGACTCCCGGATAGAGCGCTGATTAACCGAACTGTTTTTGCGATGCTGCTTGAAGCCGGTCTGGACGCAGCATTGATTGATCCGACCGACGGGCCAATGATGGATACGCTGAAGGCAGCTGAGGCTCTCCTCGGCGTGGACAAGAACTGTCTTAACTACCTTCAGTACAAGCGGTCCAGTTAGGTCTCTCATTAAATGGATCCGTGGTGGAGACTAAAAACATTTTAAAATTACTATCAATTCAGGAGGTAAAGAACCCTTATGAAAAGCGATATTGATATTGCCCATGACGCTGATTTGAGGCCAATCAAAGAAATCGCCAGCAAGGTAGGGCTCGAAAGAGACGAACTCGAGCTTTACGGCGACTATAAGGCCAAAGTGAAGCTCGATGCTTACGAAGACAGGATGGACGAACCGGACGGCAAATACATCGACGTTACTGCAATTCAACCGACGCCGCTGGGTGAGGGTAAGACCACGACGAACATAGGTCTTACTCAGGCATTAGGAAAGATAGGTAAGAACGTAATGACCGCAATTCGCCAGCCTTCACAGGGACCGACCTTCGGTATTAAGGGAGGCGCTGCTGGCGGTGGTTATTCACAGGTAATACCGATGGAGGACTTCAACCTTCATCTGACAGGGGATATTCACGCTATCGGAGCAGCCCACAACCTGATTGCAGCTGCTCTGGATGCCCGAATGATGCACGAACGTAACTATTCCGACGAAGCGTGGAAGAAAAAGGGTAAGGAAAAACTGGACATAAATCCTTATTCCGTCACCTGGAACAGGGTAGTCGACATAAACGACCGCGCGCTGAGGAATATTAACGTCGGACTCGGCGGTAAGTGGGACGGTTATCCAAGAGAGAGTGCTTTCGACATTACGGTTGCCTCGGAGTTAATGGCAATCCTCGGTTTGACCGACGGATTGCATGATCTGAGGGAAAGAATAGGAAAAATCGTCCTCGGTTACTCCTGGGACGGGGAACCCGTCACGGTCGAGGACCTCGGAGCTGCAGGTGCTGCCACGGTGTTGATGAAGGACACGGTCAAACCGAACCTGCTTCAGACTCTAGAAGGTCAGCCCGCGTTCGTTCACGCAGGACCCTTTGCCAACATAGCGCACGGGAATAGTTCTAACCTGGCTGATATGGTCGGGCTCAAACTGGCCGATTACGTTGTGACGGAATCCGGCTTTGGTGCGGACGTAGGCATGGAGAAGTTCTTCAACATCAAGTGTCGCGCTAGCGGGAACGTTCCGGATGCCGTAGTAATGGTCGCTACGGTCAGGGCTCTTAAAGTCCACGGTGGTGGTCCCGAGGTAGTTGCAGGTCAGGAACTGGATCCCGTCTACAAGGAGGAGAACCTGGAGCTGCTTGAAAAGGGTGCCGATAACCTGGCAAAGAACATAGAGATTGCCCAGAAATTTGGAGTTCCCGTGGTAGTTGCCGTAAACCGATTCGAAACGGATACTGATAAGGAAGTGGAGCTTGTCAAAGAGAAGGCCAAGGAAGCCGGTGCTTTCGACGCGGTCGAGTCAAACCACTTTACCGATGGCGGTGAAGGTGCGGTTGAACTCGCTGAAGCAACCGTTGAAGCTTCCGAAGCCGAATCCGACTTCGAGTTCCTCTACGATCTCGACAAATCAATAAAGGAAAAGATTGAGACTATAGCGACCGAAATATACGGAGCCGAGGACGTCGATTACTCCAGTAAGGCGGAAAAACAGATTGCGGACTACGAGGAATCCGGGTTTGGCGACCTGCCGATCTGTATGGCAAAAACACACCTATCCCTGTCCCACGATCCGAAGAAGAAGGGAGTACCGACAGGATTTACCCTTCCCGTACGTGAGGTCAGAGCGAGTGTCGGTGCCGGATTCGTCTTTCCGCTGTGCGGTGAAATGAGTACTATGCCCGGTCTCCCATCCGAGCCGGCGTACGAGGACGTGGATATAGACGAAGACGGAAACGTAGAGGGCTTATTCTAGGTCTACTTCGATAGTGACGGGAGAATAAATGGATAAAGAAAAGATTGCCAAGGGAACGGAATTAATACTGGAAGGTATAGGTGAAGACCCGGATAGACCCGGTTTGAAAGAAACGCCGGAGAGAGTTGGTAGGATGATGGAGGAACTCTGTTCCGGGATAGACGAGTATCCGGGTGACTCGGTCTCTACCTTCTTTCAAGAAGATTACCAGGAAATGGTGGTGCTTGATCAGATCCCTTTTCAGTCGCTCTGCGAGCACCACCTGCTCCCGATTCTGGGCGAGGCCAGTATAGTATATATGCCCAAAGACGGAAGAATCGTTGGGGCGAGCAAACTGGCCCGGGCGCTTGAGATCGCATCCAGCCGGCCCCAGATACAGGAAAGATTGACCTCTCAGGTAGCCGACGTATTAATGGAGGAAATAGAGCCTTATGGGGTCCTCGTCAAGATAAGGGCGTCTCATCTCTGTATGACTATAAGAGGGGTTAAGAAGCCCGGTTCGAAGATGGTAACTTCGGCGATAAGAGGTAAATTTAAGACGGATAAGGCAGCCAGGGACGAGGCCCTTAGCCTGATAAGTGAATCGAAAGAGTAACTGATTAAGGAGGCCGTATGACTGAACTCGACGGAAACGAGATTGCTGAGACTTATAGAGACGAATTAAAGGAAGACGTGAAGGAGTTGAAGAGTAAAGGAGTGGATCCGGCAATAGCTCCCGTTCTGGTCGGTGACGATCCGGGTGCAAAGGTATATTACCGGACGAAGAAAAAACTTGCCGAGGAACTTGGTATAGAGTACAAAGGTGTAAAGCTGGATGGGGATATATCGAAGGAAAAGCTCTTGGAGGAGTTGAAGGGGCTCAATAAGGATCCGGAGGTTCACGGGCTTTTTATCGAGTTACCGCTCCCGGAGGGTCTTGATATAGGAGAGCTAAGGACTGAAATCAACCCAAAAAAGGACGTAGACTGTATCAACCCGGTAAATAGCGGGAAATTGCTTTCCGGTGGTGCAGCAAGAGCAAGTTACGAGGAACTAAAGGAAGACCCGGAAGTGCTGTTACCTGCAACTCCCTACGCGGTCATGGAAATATTGAATTATTCGGATATCGGACTTGCCGGGAAGGAGTTCCTGGTAGTCGGTGGTGGTGCAGTTGGCCTGCCTCTGTCACTTTTAGCCCTCAGGGAAGGTTATTCTACCGTTTCAGTTACCGAATACAAGGCCGAAAACCTGCCGGAAAAAACCAGAAGGGCTGACGTACTTTGCACTTCTGTTGGCCGAAAGGACTTCATTACCGCGGACATGGTTTCCGAGGGAACGGTGGTGGTAGATGTGGGTATAAATTCCACGGATAGCGGTATAACAGGTGACGTGGATTACGAAAACGTCAGGGATAAAGCCTCGGCCATTACGCCGGTTCCCGGCGGAGTTGGCCCGATGACGACAACTTTGATAATGTCTAATACTGTGAAGGCTGCCAGGCTGCTACAGAAATGAGCGTTGGCCTGATCCTGTAAGGTCTTTTTTATTTAGTTGGTCAACAAGCATCCTCTCGAAAAGGGAGGATGCTTTTTATTTTTCGAAAGGGTCGATATACCCTATAATATCTCATTCCAATAAATCGATGAGAAACCAAGAGGAATTTTAAATGGTCCGGAACGAAGAAGAGCTTGATATTTGCGTTTTGATGGGTGGGACGTCTTCAGAAAGGGAGGTCTCACTAAATAGTGGAAACAGGGTTTATGACGCCCTCAAAAGGGGTAGAGACGAATTCAACCCCATGCGCGGGGAGTTCAGTAGCGAGGAGGAGATACTGGATACGGTTACTGGATCCGACCTCGTTTTCAACACCCTTCACGGTGGGATTGGTGAGGACGGCACGGTCCAGGCTCTGCTCGACCTGCTGGGTATTCCCTATACCGGCACGGGTCCGCTCGGTAGTGCGATTGCCATGGATAAGCTTGCTTCAAAACGGGCTTTTCACCGCGCCTCTATCGACACCCCTTCTTACTATGAAAAAAGTGGCGGAAACCTGGAGGGGTTAGTGAATCAGGTCAATCAGAGCTTAACCTATCCCGTCGTAGTAAAACCGCAAAAGGAAGGATCGAGCCGGGGTGTCAGAGTAGTCGACGACGAGGATGAACTGCGTGAGGATCTAAGTAGTGTCGAAGAGGAATACGGAGAAGTGTTTGTAGAAAGTTATATTTCGGGGAGAGAGGTAACGGTGGGTGTACTGGAAAGCAATGGTAAGCCCGAGGCGCTCCCGCTGGTGGAGCTGGAAGTTAAACAGGAAAGATTTTTTAATTATAAGGCCAAGTACACGCCGGGAGAAACGGAATTCATCGTGCCGGCGCGGGTCAAGGATAAACTGGCCGAGAAAGTAAAACGGCTTGCAGTCCGGGCCCACGAGGAGTTTGGTTGCCGCGGATACAGTAGAGTGGACTTCATGATTGAGGAGGCCGAATACCCATACGCTCTGGAGGTCAATACGTTACCGGGCATGACCGAAATGAGTGATCTCCCGCTGGCTGCGGAGGCGGCTGGTATTGAGTACGATGAACTTGTCGAACGTATGGTTGCCTCCGTACTTGACCGTGAAAAACTGTGGGGCTGAACTTTTTCTGATTTGGACCCGTTGAGTCTCCTGTGGATTCCGGGTAGCTTTTTAGTCAAGTAGGTTATGACCCCAAAGAAAACGAATTTAAAGAACTGAGGAGGCAAACTTATGAAAGATAAGTGGCGGGAGCTGGAAACGGGAAGGGATACACCGAGGATAGTCAATGCGGTAATAGAGAATCCGAGGAGAACGGAAAACAAGTACGAGTACGACGTGGACAAAGGTGAGATTGTTCTTGATAGAGTGTTGCATACGGCGGTTCATTATCCCGGCGATTACGGTTTTCTCCCCCGAACTTTTGACGAAGACGGGGACCCGACTGATATACTTGTTCTAGTGACTAATCCCACTTTCCCTGGCTGTATCATGGAAGCGAGGCCAATAGGAATACTGGAAATGCTTGACGCCGGCCAAAGGGACGATAAAATACTGGCTGTACCTTTAAGTGATCCGCGTTATGAAGGTTACAAGGACATAGACGATGTCCCGGCTCATAACTTGAACGAAATATGCCACATGTTTGAGGTTTACAAGGAACTTGAAGGCGATAAAGTAGTTGAGACAAGAGGCTGGTCGGGACGAGAGGAAGCTAAGAAGTCCATTCTCGAGGCCAAGGAACTTTACAGGGAGAAGTTCGTGGAAGAGTAACTTATTTAAGTTACAGCCTATACGGAAATCCGGTAAATCGGGAAAACACGTTCTTTTGCACTTTTATGTTTCGCGGTTGTGTCTTGTAAAATTTCGTTTTGAGGTTATCCTTTTGCTTACCGAAGACAATGAAGGTCCCCCAGTAATTAGTTGGGCGACCTTCATTTTATTCTTCATTTAATGTCTCACAAATTTATAAATTCTCCGTGTTCTTTTTAATATCTGCTTCTTCCTTTGCCTTTTCCAGCCAGTTGCTCCACATCTTGCTACTTTTCTGAGTTTTTAGAGTTTCTCTTATCTGGTCTTTTACCTCTGCCAGAGGCTTCACGTTCCCTTCCTGGTCAGTAAAGTTTTTCTTGTTGCTGTCGTAGTAGCTGGTAATTTCCGTTTCGGATACGCTGACCTTACCAGTTACTTCATTCCGTAACTTCTGACGCTTGATGCTATTTCTTATTTGTCTCTTAAGGTCTTCCATGGTGGTGTTTTGATTGTTTTTAAGGTAGTCAGCCAGACTTTTCTCGTCGCTAAACTGGTCGTTGTTGGAAATTATCTTATTAATTTCCTTTTGTACTTCCTCCTCGCTTGCTTCGAGTCCCAGCTCTCCCATCTTCTGGTTCTGTAATTCCTGTTCGATAAGCTTGTCCAGTACGTACTTCCTGTACTCAGTCAGGAAAGCATTCCCGGCCTCGCTGGTCATCAGGAACTGGGCAAAACTTCTGTATTGCTTGGAAAGAGTCATAATTATGGGATAAATCTGGGCCGTCTGGGAGAGTTGTTGGTTCGTAATCTCGGATCCATTAACCGTAGCTACGACTGTCTTCTGATTGTCCTGGTTTTGGGCCGTTCCTCCGTTCTGTGCCAGGATTGTTATTGAAGGGGTAACAAGTAAAAGGGCTAATCCAAATACCAATAAGCTTCTCTTGCTCAAATTCACCTGAATCACCTCGTACCTCAATTGTTGGGCATGGTGTTAATTAATGCAACTGAGCTACTTTACCCCAATCACGCCTTCTAGATTTTAATAGTCCTTGAGGAAGGGTTGAGAAAGGGAGAAATCCCGTATCTCGCCGGGACTTCTTGATTCCTCCACGGGATCACCGTCTTCGACCCTGACATCAAGCTGGGGATTCGAGAGCCCTCCGCAGCTGGAACATTCCTTCTCGGAGGTATCCCATCGTTTTACCTCCCTGTTTCCACAGTCTTCACAGACGTAAAGTTGTTTTGCGCCCGATTTCTTACCCCTTTTCGACGTCGGCTCACCTTCGGCCTCAACTATGTCCAGAGAAAAATCTACAACGGGAGAATTCGAAATAGCAGTCCCAACTCCGTAAGCATCGGCAACCTCGTTTAACTCGGGGATGCTTTCCTCGTCCAGCCCGCCGGAGACGAGTATCTTGACGTCCTCGAATCCGTGTAAATCGAGTTCCCACCTTACCTCTCTGGCTATTTCCAGCATATCTCCCCGTCTTGAAGATGGAGTGTCGAGCCGAACCGCGTCAAGGCCCTCGATTAGGTCCGCGTTTTCGAGAGCTTCAAATTTCTCGTCCCCAAAGGTGTCTACCAGTGCAACCGTATCTATTTCCTCGCCATATAATTCTTCAAACATTCCGGTAGCCGTCGTCGAGTCCTCAAGCAGCAGTATCAGGGCGTGAGGGATGGTTCCTACCGGTTCCAGATCCAGCTGACGGGCAGTATGGCTAACTGCTACCCCATCACAACCACCGATGTAGGCGCTTCTGCCAATCATGGGAGCAATCGCGGGATGCATCCGGCGGGAGCCAAAGTGGTAAACCGGTTTACGTTCGGCCGCTTCCTTGACTACTCTTGCCCTCGTGGCAATGCCGCTTGACTGGCACAGGAAACCAAGTAGTGGTGTCTCCAGCACTGAAAAATCCCTGTATCCGCCCTCGATCATCATTACCGGTTCGTACGGCAGAAAGACGCTGCCTTCGCGAAGTGCATGGATGGTGAGGTCGGTTCCCGAGAATAGTTCGACTACCTCGTCCATTCCCGTAAGTACCCCAGGACCCTCGCCGGGGATGGATTTCGCTCTTACTTCCATTCGTACCTTCTTGTCAATATCGTTTTTCTTGAGGATCTCTCGAGAGCGTTCGAAGTATACGTCCGTAATCTTTCCTTCCTTTATTTCTTCTTCTGATGCTGCGTTAAAAATATTTACCCCCTTAAATATCCAGGTTAGGCTCGTATTAACTAATCCTCTGCGTCCGATTTTTCTTCGTCGGCTTCCGCCGGGCCCAGAGGTTCTTCACCAACTAATCCCAGGTACTTGTCCAGAGAGCGTCTTACCAGTTCGGATATTGGCAGCCCGGTCTCACGCGACAACTGCTGTAACTTTTTGTGTTGTCTTTCAGTAATTGTCCAGTTAACTCTGCGCATTTAAGGAATTATATAGAAGCTCTACTTGTTCTTCCAACTATCAAAACTTAGTTCGATATCCTTTTTACAGGAATTTTGAATACTTCTTTAAAAGGAAAAACGCCTCGGTTTTAAAGTGGTTCGGCTTATTCGGTGTTCCAAGGGGGGTCTTTCCTTTTTGACATCTCGAAACCAGCTCGAATAATGGGCAAAAACTGAAGTTAGAAAGCGAGGTCATTATGTACTAGAATTATCCAAAAGACGTTCTAGATACCCTAAAAATGAAGAAAATACTTGCTTACGTAAAGAATACTTTTATAAACGGCTTACTTGTCATCCTCCCCCTGAGTATTACCTTCTACGTCCTCTGGCTTATTTACAAGACCGTACTAAGGTTTACGGGGGAAGGATCAGAACTGGGCGGGGTCATTGCTGACTTCCTTCAGTTAGCCATAGGGAGGGAATGGTTACCGGGTATAGGTGCGATATTGACGTTGCTTCTGGTGTTTCTTGTTGGTTTGGTTACGAGAATATACGTGGGAAGAAAGGTTTACTCGTTTATGGACAGGGTAATTGGCTCGACTCCCGTAGTTAACAAGATGTATGTAACCCTGAAACAGATCACCAGTGCAGTGTTGAGTAGAGAGTCCAATACTTTTAGGGATGTAGTTATGTTTGAGTTTCCCCGTGAGGGTAGTTACGCTGTGGGGTTCGTTACGAACGAGGAACTGGGTGAAATCGAAGAAATAATCGGTGATGACGTCGTGGCCATTTTTATATTTACCACTCCTAACCCGTTGAGTGGTAAGACCTTATTTATTCCGAGGAAGGACCTTACTTACCTTGATTTGACTGTAGAAGAGGGGTTGAGGTTGGTCCTATCGATGGGGATTGTAATCCCATCTAAGCTCCTCGATAATAAGGTCGGACCAAAGGTTACCGGAGAGGAGTAAAGATGCCGTTATTTAGAGATGAAGAATACCTCAGGGTGGATTTTGAGGAAGAAGAGGAAAAAGACGAGGCCCTGTGGGTCAAATGTAAATCCTGCGACAAGCTGATTTTTAAGAAAAAGCTGCAGGAGAATAACCACGTTTGCCCTAATTGCGGAGGGTACTTCTTTCTTACGGCAAAGGAAAGAATAAAAAGTCTGACCGACGACAACTCATTTCAGGACAAGACCAAGAGGATTGAGTCCAACGACCCGCTCGATTTCGTGGATTCCCAGGGATACGCCGAGAAGATCGAGGCAAACCAGGCTGAGACGGGTATGTTTGATGCAATAATTGTCGGTACCGGTGCCGTCAAGGAGCAGGACCTCGTTCTCGCTTCCATGGATTTCCGCTTCATCGGTGGTTCGATGGGGTCGGTGGTCGGGGAGCAGATAGTGACCGGAATTGAACTCGCCGCGGATAAGGACCTCCCCTTCGTTTTGGTTAGTTCATCGGGGGGAGCTCGGATGCAGGAGGGTCTGCTATCGCTATTTCAAATGGTTAAAACTACTTCCGTCCGCGATTTACTATCAGAGGCGGGTTTGCCCTTTATTTCCGTCATGACTTACCCTACTACCGCCGGCGTCGAAGCCAGCATAGCTAGCCTGGGTGACGTAATAATAGCGGAAAGGGGTGCCCTGATAGGTTTTGCTGGCAGGGACGTCATAGAACAGACGATCGGGGAAGAACTTCCTCAGGACTTTCAATCGAGCCAATTTGCACTGGAACACGGTATCGTGGATTCCGTAGTGGAAAGGGATTCCATGAGAGAAGAGATTGCTAGCATACTGGAGTTTTTCTAGTAACCATGAGTGAAGAACGGACTTTAGAAGAATTGGAAGAACAGATAGATCGGTTGAAGTCGCTTGATTCACGGAACGGGCTGGACCTTACCGATGAAATAAATACCTTAACCGAAAAACTGGCGGCCCGTAAAGAGGAACCTTCTGAAGAGGAAATGGACGAGTGGGACAAGGTCAAACTCGCACGGCATCCGGATCGCCCCGATTCCGAGGACTACCTGGAATATCTGACTGATGATTTCTACCCACTACACGGCGACAGGTTGCTTGGTGACGATAGTGCCCTCAAGGGAGGTCTGGCTAAGTACCAGGGACAAACACTTGTGGTAATTGCGCAGAGTAAGGGTGGTGACGCGGAACAGTCCCAGGAGACCAATTTCGGGATGCTCCGTTCTGAAGGCTACCGTAAAGCCAGGCGATTGATGAACCTTGCCGAGAGGTTTGACTTTCCTCTGATGACTATCATTGATACCCCTGGAGCTTATCCGGGTAAAGAGGCCGAGGAAAGAAATATAGGAGGCATGATTGCCAGGAGTATATCGAAAATGGTTTCCCTGGAGGTCCCGACGCTTGCCGCCGTTATCGGCGAAGGTGGTAGTGGGGGAGCTATTGCAATTGGGGCCGCCGATAGGATAATTATGCTGGAAAACTCGATATACTCTGTGATTTCACCGGAAGGGGCTGCAGCGATACTCTGGGGTGACCGCGATAGAGCGGACGACGCGGCCCGGGCCCTAAAGCTGACCGCGGAACATGCCAGGGAGCTGGGCATTATAGACGAAATCGTCCCCGAAGGTGGAAAAGGGGCTCACCTGGATTTCGAAACCACGGCCGATAACTTTTCCGAGTCACTGTCAGGATACCTGAATGAACTGACGGGTTACGACCCGGAAGAACTGCTTGCCCAGCGCCGTGAGAAATACCGGGACATAGGAAGTTACCGTAAAGTAATTAAAAAAAAGGAAGAGGAATAGTTCAGACTTCAGCTACGATACCGGCAATAAGATTCCCCAATTTTTTATTTGTTTTTTCGGTTACCTCCAGAACTTCTTCGTGCGAAAGCTCATCCTGTAAGCCTGCTGCTTTATTGGTAACCAGAGATATAGCCAGCACTTCCATTCCGGAGTGGTTTGCAGCTATGGTCTCCGGAACGGTCGACATTCCGACCAGGTCAGCTCCGAGGGTCCTGAGTCCGGAAATTTCGGCCGGTGTTTCGTAGCTCGGTCCGGATGTCATGGCGTATACCCCCTGCTTTAGCTCTATTCCCATTCCTTCCGCTACTTCCCTGGCGGTATTCCTCAAATCTTCTGGATAAGCGTGGCTCATGTCAGGAAATCGGGGGCCGAACTCTTCCTGGTTGGGACCTCTAAGTGGGTTGTCTCCAGAAAAATTAATATGATCCGTTATCAGGCATAAATCGCCTGGAGAAAAGTTTCTGTTGATCCCACCGGCGGCATTGGTCATAAAAAGTTTCTCGACGCCGAGGTTATAGTGGGTTCTAATCGGATAGATTACGTCATCCCATGAAAGCCCTTCGTACCAGTGCAGTCGTCCCTGCTGAATCAATACAGGTGTTCCCTCAATTTTGCCTGAGATGAATCTGCCTTCGTGACCCTCTACGCTCGGTTCGGGGAAGTTCGGAACACGATTCCAGCTAAATTGGGCATCAACTTCCACGAGTTCGCTCATGGTTTCGGAAAGTCCGGAACCGAGCACCATCCCAATTTCCGGCTTCGATGAAATCATATTTTCGATGAACTCGGTGCTTTCTTTGACTTCTTCTGGGTTGTTCAAGTTTCCAACTCCTCCATTAAAGTAATTCTGTTTTCCAGTCGTTTAAGTCCGGCTTTTATCGTGTTCGATCTCGTTTCTGCAATACCCCGAACCTGCTGTAGTTCTTCCTTGTCAGCCTCCAGAATTTTCTCGAGATCACCGAACTTCTCGACCATTCTCTCTATTACCGAATGCGGCAATCTTGGTATCTGGTGCAGCACCCTGTAACCTCGCGGCGCAAGGAATTCGTCCAGGTCTTCTTCGTCGTAGCCGAGGAGCGCCATAATACGCTTGGTCGCTGGTGGGGTATCGGAACAGAGTTCGACGATCTTTGAGCGAATCTCCTCGTAATTGTCCTCGGGTGCCTTCTGGAAGTCCTTGATCATAAATTCCAGATCCCGTTCTATCCCGGCCATCATGTTATCCAGCTGTCGTCCGGGTAGTGCCTTTTCCTCGCCCAATTCGACGAACATTCGGAGTATCTCATCCTTCAAAGTGAGCATCTGACCAATTTCCGATAGCGGATTTGCGACGTGAAACGGGAGAACGTTTCCATCCAGCTCCAGCGCGGTCAGCTCCTGAAGCGCTTCGTCGTAGTTCCCTCTATACTGTTCCATAATGAGCAGTGCCTGGTTGACCTTGGACATAATAGTGGAAATTTCTCTTAAAATATACCTCTGATCCTTAAAGTAAAGGGTTACTCTGTTCCTGCGCTCCGATATGGCCACAACGGGTATCCTTAGTTGTTTGGCGGATTGTTCGGCGGCTTTGTGTCTGGTGCCTGTTTCCTTGCTCTCTATGGAGGGGTCCGGGGACAGGTGTGCGTTTGCGTAAGTGATCCTCTCCAGGTCGTCGCCTATAACTATTGCCCCGTCCATCTTTGACAGCTCGCTGATCCGCTGTGAGGTAATTTCTGAGTCGATCCTAAAACCGGTCGTAATCAATTCCTCTACAGTATCCAGCGAAGATAGAACCAGCATACCGCCGTTACCCTGTTCAACGATTCTATCTATGGCATCTCTAAGTTTCGTTCCCGGAGCAGTTTTTTCGAGAAGTTCTTCAAGTGATTGAAAAGCCATATTACCCCTTTACGTCAAGTTCGTTTAGTGCCGCAGAAACGTCACCGACGGGAATAACTTCCAGTTCCGAATCGATTCCCTCCAGCGCTGGGTTGCTTTCCGGAACGAGCGCTCTGGTATACCCCAGTTTTCCGGCTTCGTTTAACCGTCCCCCAAGACTCTTTACCGGTCTTAACTCGCCACTCAGGCCGACCTCACCGATTATTACCGTTTGATGAGGGATCTGGGCCTCGTTTAAACTTGAAATTATCGCCGCAATAACACCCAGGTCGGCGGCCGTTTCTTCGATAGTAAACCCACCGATGACGTTAAGATAAATGTCGAATTCCTGCAAATTTATACCGAGCTGTTTCTGGATAACCGCGAAGAGAAGCGAGATTCGGTTATAATCCAGACCCGTTGTTCGCCGCTGGGGGCTACCTCCGAAGTTTGAGGGTGTAACCAGGGCCTGTATTTCCGCCAGGATGGGTCGAGACCCCTCGACCGTACATACGGTGGTTGTACCATTACCATCATCCGTACTGCCATCCTTCTTGGCGAAGTACTGGGATGGATTCATTATCTCCTTCAGACCCGTTTCGGTCATCTGGAATAGGCCAAGCAACCCCGTGGAGCCGAATCGATTCTTTTCGGGCCTCAGAAGTCTTACGTTACTGTCGCGCTTTCCTTCAAAGTAGATCGTGGCATCGACCAGGTGTTCGATCGTTTTCGGACCGGAGAAATCGCCCGATTTTGTTATATGGCCAATGAGAATTATCGGTATTTCCTTCTTTTTGCCGAGCCTGGTAAATTCACGGCCCAGTTCTCGGACCTGTTTCGTGCTTCCGACGGAAGCGGAGCTATCCGGGCTTTTTAGCGATTGTATCGAATCAACTACGACACAAACCGGATCGAGTTCGTCCAGGTGATGGATTGATTGCTTCAGGCTGCTGCCACTATAAACTATCAGGTCCTCGGAGGATAAGTTTAACCGTTCAGCCCTCATTTTTAACTGCTTCGAGGACTCTTCCCCGGACACGTAAAGTACCTCACCGCGACTGGATAGGTGGTTCGCGGCCTGGAGAAGTAACGTGGATTTCCCAATTCCGGGGTCGCCGCCCAGGAGAATTATTTCGCCAGGGATTAAGCCACCGCCCAGCACTCGATCAAATTCCTCGATTCCGGTAGGTATCCGGTCCTTCGGATCGAAAGAAATTTCGGAGAGCGGGACGGGAGACTCATCAGTTAGAACCTCGTCGGCCTCACCTTCAGAATTCTCCTCTTCCTCGAAGGCGTCCCACTCCCCACATTTCGGACACCGTCCAAGCCACTCGACTGAAGTGAACCCACAGTTAATACACTTATAAGCCATTCACTATCAATCTCCGACGCCGACGGCGCTTTTTTCGCTTACCCCCTCTAATTCTATTTCGCCTTCTTTACTTTCCACGTAAACTACGTCCTTGTCGGCAAAATCGTCCTTGAGCAGGTGGTCCGAGATCTTGTTTTCGATAAGGCGCTCTATAGTTCTCCGCATCGGCCTGGCTCCGTATTTTGGATCGTAACCTTTTTCCACGAGTATCGATTTCGCGGACTCGGACAGCTCTAACTTGAGGCCGTGCTTCTCTTCCAGTCTATCTTCCAGCCTATCCAGCATTAAATCGGCAATCTGGAAAACTTCTTCTTCCGTCAGCTGATGGAAAACGACCGTATCGTCCAGCCTGTTCAGGAACTCGGGTCTGAATTCGTCCTTGACCTTTTCCATTACCATGTTCTTCATTTCTTCGTAGGATTCCTTGGAGTCGACCTGTTGCGAGCCGAAGCCAAGCTGGGTTTTATCCGTAATGAGCTTACCACCTAAGTTGGAGGTCATTATCATTACGCTATTACGGAAGTTGACCTGTCTCCCCTGGGAATCAGTCAGAACGCCGTCCTCCATTACCTGAAGGAGTATGTTGAATACGTCGCTGTGTGCCTTTTCTATTTCGTCGAACAGTATCACCGAGTGGGGTCGATGTCTTACTGCTTCCGTAAGCTTGCCGGCTTCCTCGTAACCTACGTATCCCGGAGGAGCTCCGGTCAGGCGTGAAACATTGAATTTCTCCATGTACTCGGACATATCAACACGAATGAGGGCTTCTTCGTCACCGAAGAGAAATTCGGCAAGAGTCTTGCTGAGTTCGGTTTTCCCTACGCCCGTGGGGCCGAGGAACATGAAGGAGCCAATTGGTCTGTTGGGATCCTTGACACCCGAGTACGCCCGTCTCAGTGACTGGGAAATTGCTTTGACTGCTTCATTTTGGCCAATTAATCGCTGATGAATTACGTTTTCCATGTCGACCATGCGCTTTCTCTCTTCCTTCTGCAGGCGGCCGACGGGAACACCGGTCCAGGAGGAGACCATTTTTGCTATGTCCTTTCCTTCGACCATTCCGTCGCCGTTATGGGAGCCTTCCCCTTTTTCGTCGTAGTTCTCCAGCTCTTCGTCCAGTTCCATCCGTTCGTCCCGTAGCTCCGCCGCTTTCTCGTAATTGCCAGCGTCGGTTGCCTCTTCTTCCCGCTCCTTGATTGTAATTCTTTCCCTCGATACCTCTCGCAGTTCGGGCGGAAGGTTGAAGTTGTCCAGCCTTACCTTTGCGGAGGTCTCGTCGACCAGATCGATTGCCTTATCAGGCAGGAACTGACCAGTGATGTAACGGTCACTCAACCTTGCTGCCTGCTCGATTGCTTCTTCGGTTATCTTGACGTTGTGGTGGCTTTCGTACCTATCCTTTATTCCTTCAAGTATTTCTACGGTATGTTCTATCGAGGGTTCTTCAACGGTTATGGTCTTAAATCTGCGCTTGAGAGCCGGGTCCTTTTCCACGGATTTGCGGTAATCGTCTATCGTTGCAGTTCCGATGCTCTGGATTGCTCCCGACGCGAGCGGCGGTTTAAGGATCGAGGAAGCGTCTATAGCACCCTCTGCCCCACCGGCGCCGACGACGGTACTCAATTCATCGATGAACAGGATAATTTGGTCCTGGTTCGATACTTCGTTTATTAGAGTCTTTAACCGCTGTTCAAATTCTCCGCGGTACTTGGTACCTGCGACCATTGCAGCCATGTCGACTTCGTATATCTTTTTGTTCGTTAGTAGTTGTGGAACTTCTTGACTCGCGATTCTCTGAGCCAGACCTTCCACGATTGCAGTTTTGCCGACTCCGGCTTCCCCTATTAGGACAGGGTTGTTCTTTTTCCGTCTGCTTATGGTCTGGATTACACGGTCGATTTCTTGCTCTCTACCTATCACGGGATCTAGTTCGTCTTCCCTGGCCTCTTCTATTAGATTCCTTCCGAATTCTTCCAGAACCCCTTCTTCGCTACTACCCTTCTCAGTGGATTGGAGTTTCAATTCCATTCCCTGCTTCGAGTCGCCCTTTCTCACCATTGAGAAGTACGACCGTGCCTTTCGAGAAGTAATCCCGAACTGTTTGATTACGGAAGAAGCCGTTCCATCCCCCTCTTCGAGAATGCTTATCAGGAGATGAGCAGGTTCAATTTTGTTCTCGCCCTGGGTAGACCTTGCCTCGTCGTATCCCATCTTCATTATCTTTTTTAGTTTAGAGGTCGGTTCTAGCTCGTCCTGTAAGGGCAACGACAACTCCTCTTCGTCGTTTCTCTTGACTACCCTGAGGACGTGATGATAGGACAGGCCATTGTCCTTTAAAAATTTATATACTCTTGTATTTTTTGCCTTTAGCAGAGCCAATAATAGGTGTTCCGGCGAGACTGCTTTATCGTTTAATTTTTCCGCCTCGTCGTATGCCGTGGCCATTATCTCCATCGATTTTTTTGAAAATTTCTTATACATGTTACTCACCTGGCTCACCTCCCAAGAATTACTCGTCCGGCAAAATTATATATAAAGCAGATTATAGTTGTCAAAATGAAAAAACTTCCGGACCTATTCTTACCTAAATCAACTAATTTTAGGGTAAAACTATTCAACTTCAGCGCTTTCTTCTTCCTCGGCTTCCGGAGCTTCTTCTCCTTCGGGAAGCTCTTCTTCGCCTTCTTCCAGTTCCTCTTCGCCCTCGGCAAGTTCTTCTTCCAGTTCCTCTTCGCCCTCGGCAAGTTCTTCTTCCTCGCCAAGAAGTTCTTCGCCTATGGTCGGTTCAGTGAGGTCGATTTCGATTTCTTTCCGCGGGGCAAGAATCGAGAGCACAGTCCTGTCCTGAGGAGTAAGGATTTCTATCTCGCCAAGATCCAGGTCAGAGACGTGTATCGAGTCACCTATTTCGAGCTCGTCTACGTTCAGTCTGAGTATCTCGGGTATATCCGTCGCTTCTCCATGAACAGTGACGGTGTCCATGAGCTGGTCCATGATACCGCCGGAACTCACTCCTTCCGGAGTTCCAACCGTGACAACAGGAATATCCATTTCAACAGGGTAATCGTCCGGAACTTCGTAAAAATCCAGGTGTTCCGGTTCGTCGGTAAGGTGGTCGTACTGAATCTCTTTCAGGAATACCTTGTGAGTTTCGTCTTCCATATCCAGTTCCAGCCTGGTGCTCCGGGTAATCCTATTCATTAGTTCCTTCATTTTCTTCTTGTCGACAGCTAAACTTACAGAATCTCGCTCGGGCCCGTAAATTACCGCGGGTAACTTCCCTTCCCGCCGCAGAGTATTCGGGTTTTCCGAAGATTTCCTCTTACTTGCCTGAACCGTCTCCATTAATATCACCTTTCTGTTTGTTTTCTTATTCCGAAGTCGATCCTTTACCTACAATTATATTAGGAATGGGGGAACAAAGTCGACACCGACTTTTCCTTATATATCCTTTTTATCGTTTTCGCAAACAAATTGCCCACCGATATGTAGTTTATAAAGTCCGCGTCCGCCGCTTCCTTGTTTTTAATAGTGTTCGTCACTGTAACTGTATTGATAGGTGAATTCTCGATTGATTCGAGGGCGTCATCCGCAAATATCCCGTGGGTGCATATTGCTTCTACGTTACTGCACCCTCTCTCCTCCAGGATTTCAGCGACTTCCGTCAAAGTGCCGCCAGTACTTATTATGTCATCGACGATCAAACACCGTTTACAGTCAACGTCACCGATTAAATTGAGTACTTTTACGTTTCCATTTTCGCTATCCCTCTTTTTTTCCACTATTGCCAGGGGCATATTCAATTTTTGTGAAACTTTTCTGGCTCGTTTGGCGCCTCCTACGTCCGGACTTACCACCACTCCCTGGTCCGGAGCGATCTTGTTTTTGATGCTGTCAGCGAGAAATGGATCCCCTCGCAGGTTATCAACCGGAATGTCAAAAAAACCCTGGATCTGACCGGCGTGAAGGTCCACGGTCAGTATTCGATCGGCTCCTGCGACCGAAATCATGTTTGCTACTAGTTTGGCACTTATGGGAACTCTCCCCGTTTGCTTCCTATCCTGACGAGCATAACCGTAATAAGGAATTACCGCTGCAATCTGTTTTGCGGAGGCCCGCTTAAGGGCGTCTATCATGAGAAGCAGTTCCATCAGGCTCCTGTTGACCGGGGGCGCGATGGACTGAACTACAAAGACGGAAGCCCCTCTCACGGTTTCCTTTACGTGAACATGAATTTCGCCGTCCGGGAACATGTCCACCGTAGCTTCAGCGAGCTCTTTGTCCATATTGGAAGCTATATCCTTTGCCAGAGCCCGGTTTGAATTACCCGTAATTATCTTCAAGTTTTCCAATACGATCCCCTCTTTAAGTTCGACATTTTTGAGATTTATTTTTCACCGGCACCCATGTCGGGTCCTATGTACTGAAAAGGCTTAACCGTTTTTCCATCATCGACCATCGAATCCCGGACTACGGCGTGACTAATAACTGCTTCGTCACCAATCTTTGCGTTCGTTACTTCGGCATTTGGTCCGACTTCGACACGATGACCTATTTCGGTCTCGCCTTTCAGTGTTGTAAAAGGCCTTATCAAGGTATCCCTGCCAATAGTGACTTCAGGCTCGATTATCGTCCTGTCGGGGTCTATCACCGTTACCCCTTCTTCCATCACTGATTTTACCTTCCTGTCGTAAATTACCTCACCAGCACGGGCAAGTTCCTGGCGTGTATTGACCCCTAAGAATTCTTCAGATGAATTGCTGATTATAGCGTTTATTTTTTTGCCTTTTGACGAGAAACGCTGAACCAGATCAGTCAGGTAAAACTCGTTCTGAGCGTTATCGGTGTCAATCGAGTTGATCTCCGCCCAGAGTTCATTTATATTGGCAAGGAGGTAGACGCCGGTATTTACCTCCTTTATCTCTTTTTCCTCCTGAGTGGCATCCTGTTCCTCCACTACTTCCTTAACTCTTCCGGCTTCGTCTCTCTTAATGCGTCCGTAACCCGAGGGGTCGTCCCGTTTCGTGGTGAAAAGCGAATAGTTCAAGTTGCTTTTTTCAGTGTTGTCGATGAAATTCTTTATTGAACTAGTTTTAATTAACGGAAGGTCTCCTGGGAATACCAGGAATCGGTCGGATTCCAGCTCCGATTTTGCCTGTTCGAGTGCGTGAGCAGTTCCCTTTTGTTCTTCCTGGAGAACGAACTCGAGGTTCCTGTCCGATAGCGATTTTTTCACCTGGTCAGCGCCGTAACCTACTACAACTACTGTTTTGTTTAAATTCAATGGTGCAATAGATTCGAGCAGGTGTTCCAGGAGATGGAAACCGCCGATTTCGTGAAGTACCTTCGGCTTATCCGATTTCATCCGCGTTCCTTTGCCAGCCGCCAGTATTACACAATCCATTAATTTTCACCGATTAAATATAATTAATCGTATTCTAGGTTGCAATGATCTCTAGGTTTCAGGAAAATAATTACAAAGAGATACTTGCTCTTAAAGTTGCTCGGTAGAGCTTTATTAATATACAATTAACGACAATACAATAAAGAGAGGAGGTACAATGGCTAAAGAAGAGAACGTAAGGTATACGGAAAATCATGATTGGGTAAGGAAGGAAGGTCACGTGGTTACGATTGGTATAACGGATCATGCCCAGAACGAATTAGGCGATATCGTTTTCGTTGAATTACCCGACGCAGGTGACGAATTCGGTAAAGGGGAAGAGATGGTAGTAATTGAATCGGTGAAATCCGTATCTGACGTTGAAGCGCCAGTTGACGGGACTATCGAAGACGTGAACGAGAGTTTGGAAGGTGAGCCAGAAAAAATTAACGAGTCCCCGACCGAAGGCGGCTGGCTTGTAAAGCTTGATCTGAAAGATGAGGAACAGTTTGACTCGCTTATGGATAGTTCGGAGTATGAAGACTTTCTAGATTAGAAGGCCGTTTAAGCCCGGATAACGATTTCTTCAAAAAGCAACTGGGGCAGGAGTTACCCTGCCCCAGTTCTTTTTACCTAATGTTTATTAACTCTTGTTTAGAGGAAGGAAAAAGTTATAGACAGTAGAGTAGCCAGTGAAGCTAGCAGAGCAGCTCCTTCACCGGTTTTCGAACCACCGATCTGAGAACCGGACCCACTAATACCTTCCTGTTGGGGGGAATCCTTTTTGGTCTCCGATTCCACTTTTTGCCGTTCTTCCTGAGAAGTGACTTGCTCCGACTCCTCTTTTGTCTGATCTGCTAACGAGAAACTGGCCCCTGAAGTCCCGTACTCTACAGTGAAGGAGGAACTGCTATCGAAACTTTCTCCCAGCGTAACAACTCCTTTGCTCCCCCAGAATACCTCACCTTCAATCGGAACTTTTTCGGGCATGGCCCCTTCCTGAAAACTGTTGGTTACTCCAATTATGTCCTTTGGCCGTTTCTTTTCTCCACCCTGAACGATCCTAAGGGCGTAAGGGTGAAATTGGGCGTCTTTATTTCTGGTAAGGACGGAGATAGCTACTGGGTTTTTTTCCAAATTGTTCCTGATTCCCGTTTTTATATCCGAACCCAGTGAACTATTTAACGCCCTTTTGTTTCCGAATATCGCGATCAAAATTACCCTTTCGCCCTGGTATTCGGTCTCGATAACCCGATATATATTGGCTTCAAGACCCAACCTGGTACTAATTACCCGGGATAACTTATCCGAGACCTCATCCCCCGTTACTATCAGGGACGAAAGTAAAAGCAACGATACTGCAATAGCCCCGATAAACACTAAACGCTTTTTTGACACAAAGATCACCTATCTTAAGCAGCTAGCCCGAACTTACTACAAAGTTAGCAAATTCCGCATCCCATAAAGTTCACAAAGGCAACTGCCCACATTGACCAAAAGAAACCCAGTACCATAGCAGTTACAGGTTCCATCTAAAACACCTCCTATTTGTTTGATGTATATGAAGTATAATCCCGATCCTTCTCCAAAATCTACAATTATTATAACGCTATGAGTCAATAAATCAATAAAACCATCGAGGACTTTAATCGTCGGCGCCGCAGCAGTACTTGTACTTCTTCCCGCTTCCACAGGGACAAGGATCGTTTCTCCCGGGCTCGTCCTCGACTATACGCTGTTCCTGGTTTGCTTTAGCTTCTTCGGCCTCATCTCTTCCGGAGTTACCTGCTTTCCCTCCTTCCTTATCGGGCAGCCCACTTCTTCCTTCTCCGCCCTGGAAGTTAAACTTCGATGTGTCCATTTCCGATTCCACGGGTCGGTCAGTTCTTTCGACGTCCAGTCGAGTTTTAACCAGCAAGTCGACTATTTCACGACGGAGGTCGGATCGCATATCCTGAAAAAGGCGGTAGGATTCACGCTTGAATTCCACAAGCGGGTCCTTGCCACCGTAGGAAGACCAGCCAACCCCGGACTTCAAATCGTCAATCAGGTAAAGGTGGTCTCTCCACTTGCGGTCAATTACCTTTATCAGAATTGACTTTACCACTTCGGGTTTTACCCCTTCAGTACTCCTGAAGCGTTCAAGCTGCTCGTCCCAGTTTTCAATTACGAATTCGTCCACACTATCTTCGAGTTCACGGCCGTTTTCGTCCAGGTATCCCTGGAGGGATACGTTGCTGAACTCGGATAGTTCGCTCTCTAGACCGTCGAAGTCCGCCTCTTCTCCCCCGTCTTCAAAACCGTGTTCTTCAATTAAGTCTTCGGAATAGTCTTCAAGTACCGGCTTCAAGTAACTGTCGATTTCATCCCAGCTACTTTCTCCCTCTTCCGAAAGCAGGAAGTGGTCCCTCAGGCTGTAAATTGCCTTCCTCTGCTGGGCAAGGACTTTGTCGTACTTTAGCACGTTCTTTCGGCGTTCGTAGTTTATACCTTCCACCTTTTTTTGCGCCCTGCGGATGGCTTTAGTCAAAAGGGAATGTTCTATTGGCTCACCTTCTTCCATCCCTGCTTTATCCATGAGAGAATCTATGCGGTCGCCGCCAAATATCCTGAGTAGGTCGTCCTCCAGCGACAGGTAAAACTGTGTTGAGCCCGGGTCACCCTGACGTCCAGCACGACCTCTGAGTTGATTATCAATTCTGCGGCTCTCGTGCCTCTGAGTTCCGAGAACGTGCAGGCCACCGAGTTCTGCCACGCCTTCCTCAAGTTTGATATCCGTACCTCGGCCGGCCATGTTGGTGGCAATTGTTATTGCTCCTTCCTGCCCGGCGTCCTTGATAATTTCTGCCTCCCGCGCATGGTTTTTGGCGTTCAGGACTTCGTGAGGGATTCCCCTTTTGTTCAAGAGCTGGCTCAGGCGTTCGGATTTCTCTATCGCGTTCGTTCCAACCAGCACTGGCCTTCCCTTTTCGTGTAATTCCTCCGCTTCGTCGGCGACGGCTTCGTACTTTTCCTCCTTGGTCTTGAAAATTACGTCCGGTTTGTGTTCCCTTCGTAGCGTTTCGTTGGTCGGAACTACGACGACGTCAAGGTCGTAAATGTCCTCGAACTCGTCTTCCTCGGTCTTTGCCGTACCGGTCATGCCGCTCAATCCGTCGTAAAGGAGGAAGAAGTTCTGAAGCGTCACCTGGGCAAACGTCTGGTTTTCCTTCTGCACCATCATTCCTTCCTTGGCCTCTATGGCCTGGTGCAATCCGTCGGATAGACGGCGGTCCGGCATCAGCCTGCCCGTAAATTCGTCAACCAGTACGATTCCGCCATCTTTAACTATATAGTCCTCGTCCTTCTTGAAGAACTCCTTGGCCTTCAGTGAAGTCTTAAGGTGATGCAGCATCGAGATATTGTCGGGCGAGTAAAGGTCGTCCAGGTTTAAAAAGTTTTCTGCCTTGTTTGCTCCTTCGTCCGTCAGGGAGACGGACTGGTTTTTCTCGTCTATCTCGTAATCGTGATCCTGTTTGAACCGGGGGGCGAGGCTGGCAAACCTCTTGTAAAGTTTTGTCGATTCTTCCGTGGAACCCGAGATGATCAGGGGAGTCCTTGCTTCGTCTATAAGAATGCTGTCGATTTCGTCAATTATCGCAAAGTGACGATCCGCCCCAACTCGTTGTTCTTCCGAGAGCACCATGTTGTCTCTCAAGTAATCGAAGCCAAACTGGTTGGCCGTTCCGTAGACCACGTCGGCCTCGTAGGCATCTTTCCTCGCTTCGGTATCCATATCCTCCTGGATTACGGATACGTCCAGACCGAGCTCTTCGTAAATCGGACCCATCCACTCCCGGTCCCTTTTTGCCAGGTAATCATTCACCGTTGCGATGTGAACCTGGCCTACTAAGGCGTTCAGGTAAGCGGGCATCGTGGCCACCAGCGTCTTACCTTCGCCGGTTGCCATCTCCGCTATTCTCCTCTGGTGTAGGGCTGCGGCTCCAATTATCTGTACGTCGTAGGGCCTCATCCCCGTTTCCCTTTCCGCAACCTCCCTGACCAGTGCAAAGGCTTCTGGAATTAGGTCATCCAGCTCAGCGCCGTTATCAAGCCTATCCTTGAATTCCTGAGTTCTCTCCCGCATTTGAGCCTTTGAGAGCTGTGCGACCTCGTCGGAAAGTTCGTTGACCTGTTCGACGTAATCGCGGAGCATGGATAATTTTTGCTCGTTGGTTTGCCCGAAAATCCAATCCACTGCCTGTTTTACTTTTTCAAACATTTTTTACCATCCAAATGGTTTCCTTGAGAAAAATTATAATCTACCGTCACACAAATTATGGCTCAGGCGGTTCGGTAAAATCAAGAAACGGCCATGAGTTCTAACCTGGAACTCATGGCCGTCGTCGACTATCTATCTCCGAAAAATAAAGCTTCTTAGCGCTCTCCCAGTGGGAGAACCGTACGACCGAACATCGAGTTTATCAGTACGCCGGCAGAGGAGTACCAGGCTATCAGAGCACATAAAAGTCCCTCGTAACCAGCTATGGTGCCTATGGTCGAGTTGAATTCTCCCCAGGCAAGCAGGAAGAAGAGGATCGTTAAGGTTATGAATATCCAGGTAATTGCCCTTGGTTCCTTAAGTGAAGCTATTGTCGCGTAAAACGTAAATATACCCCACGCGATTAGGGCAATCGCAAGGCCTTCCTTGGGAACATCGGTTATTATTCCAGCCCAGGAGAGGATGTCAAACGAAGCGAGCCCGATCCAGAATGCTCCAAACGAGGAAAACGCCGTGGCACCAAAAACGTTGTTACGCCTAAACTCCCACATACCGGCAAGTAACTGAGCAAGCCCACCGTAGGCAAGTGCCATTGGCATTACTATGCCGATTGATCCGCTTTCAACCAGACCGGAATTGACAAGATTAAGTATGAAAGTCGATAACGCGAAGCCTCCCAGGCCCAAAGGAGCCGGATTGGCGACGTCGTCGTTGATCTCCAAGTTTAATCACTCCGATTATAGGAAATTAGATAGAGTTTTATTCGCTAAGCTTCTCCTGAAGATCGTCGACAACTCCGGGGTTCCTTAGCGTAGTTAGGTCACCGACGTCCTCGCCTCTAACCAGGCTCTTGAGAATCCTGCGCATGATCTTGCCGGATCTCGTCTTCGGTACTTCGTCCGCGATTACGATGTCGGCGGGTCTGGCTGTCGGACCGATGGTATCGTCTACCAGCTGGATAAGTTCCTCCTGCAGTGTTTCGGAGTCCATGTCCGCGTCTTTTTCCAGCATAACGAAAGCCACTGGAACTTCGCCCTTTACATCGTCAGGGCGAGATACTACGGCAGGTTCGGCTACGGCTTCGTGTTTACCAAGCGCGTTTTCAACTTCGCCGGTTGCCAGTCTGTGGCCAGCTACGTTCATCACGTCATCCAGTCTTCCGGTAATCCTTATATTGTCGTTCTCGTCCTTTCTGGCACCGTCACTGGTGAAGTAGTAGTCCGGACCGTATTCGCTCCAGTATTCTTCCTTGAACTTTTCGGGTCTTTTGTAAACTCCTCGAATAAGGCTGGGAGGGAATGGAGGTTCCAGAGTTAAATAGCCACCTTCATCCGTTCCAACTGTGTTACCTTCCGTGTCAAGCAGGCTGGCATTTATACCCGGGAACGGTTTACCCGCGTAAGTTGGAATAAAGGGTCCTATGCCCGGTAGGGCGTTTATTACGTTCGCACCCGTCTCTGTTTGCCACCAGGTATCGACGACGGGAGTTCTTCCGCCTCCGATATTCTCGAAGTACCAGAGCCATGCGTCCTTGTTGATTGGTTCCCCGACAGTACCGAGGACTCTAAGGCTAGATAGATCGTGCTTTTCCGGCCACTTTGTGCCCTGTTTGATAAACATCCTTATTGCAGTTGGGGCCGTGTAGAAGCCGGTTACACCTTCGTCTTCAACTATCTGCCATAACCTGTCGTATTCAGGATAGTCCGGTGCGCCCTCGTAAACCACCGTTGTTACTCCATTGAGGAGCGGACCGTAATTTATGTAGGTATGACCCGTAATCCAACCGACGTCAGCCGTACACCAGAATATGTCGTCCTCGTGGAGGTCGAAATTCCATTTCGCAGTGAGGTAGGCCTGAACTGCGTAACCGCCCACGTGGTGCATGACCCCTTTGGGCTTGCCCGTTGTACCACTGGTATACAGGATGAATGCAAGATCGCTGCTTTTCATGACGGCAGGTTCGTGCTGGTCATCTGCGCCATCCATCAAATCGTGGTACCAGTGGTCGCGGCCGTTTTCCATGTTTACGTCAGCGTCGGTCCGCTTTACGGTAACGACGTCTTCGACTGGAGAACCTTCGAGACCTTTATCAGCGTTTTTCTTGAGATTTAACGGTTTGCCCCTGCGATAGTAACCGTCAGCCGTTACGAGCACTTTTGCATCGGCGTCTTCAAGCCGATCCTTGAGGGAATCAGGGCTAAAGGCGGAAAATACTACACTGTGTGCCGCGCCAACCCTGGCCGTGGCCAGCATTGCAATGAGAGCTTCCGGGATCATCGGCATGTATATGCCGACTCTATCGCCCTTTTCTACGCCAAAGCCTTCCAGCACGTTTGCAAATTTGGAAACCTCGGTCTGTAATTCCGAATAAGTCATTCGGACCGTTTCTTCGTCAGTTGGCTCGGGTTCCCAGATTATGGCGTTTTTATCGCCATTCCCGTTTTCAACGTGCCTGTCAACTGCGTTATAAGCGAGATTAAGTTTTCCACCTTCGAACCATTCGTAGTTATACGGTTCTTCGGTGTACGTCTCGTCCCATTTTTCGTACCAGTCAATTCCTTCTTCCGCGTGTTTTGCCCAGAATTCCTGTGGATCGTCGAGAGCCTCTTCGTAAATTGATTCATCAGAGACCCATGCCTTGTCCTTCATTTCTTCCGTGGGCCAAAATACGTCCTCTCTGTCAGGATCTTCCTTGACCCATTGTTTCGGTTCAGTCAATTTTTACCCTCCTGTTAAGTAGTAGATTAGATTAGTGTTGCTGGGGATGCTGTTTTTTATATTAACCTACCCCACTCTACCCTGCAAATTTATTAACATCTGTCATTAGGCGTACCGGACTTTTTTAAATCTGGTTAACTACCTTAACCTCATTTCCATCTTTACCGTGTCCGAATCCCTATCTACTTCTTCGAACCCCATTTTCCGGGAAAGTTGCAACATGGGTTTGTTGTTTTTCAGTATGGTTGCGTAAATACTCTCCAGATTTTTGTCCTCAGCAACGCCAATGATCGAGTCGGTCAACTTTTCTCCAAGCCCGATTCTCTGCCAGGGGTCACCAACTACCACGGCGTACTCTCCGGTATCCTGGTTCGGCCCAATTATCAATCGACCGACACCGATCATCTTTTCCTCGCCGTTTTCTTCTAATAAGCCAATTATTGCCATTTCTCTTCGATAGTCTATGTTGGTGTAGCGAGTCATTTCCTCGTGAGTGATCTCCGTCCGCGGCCCGAAGAAACGCTGACGCCAGGTTTTTTCTGAGAAAGAGTCGAAAAGCTCGAATTCGAGCGGCTCATCCTCGGGTTTGATCGGTCTCAGCGTGACGCTTCTACCGTCATCCATTCGCCAGTCCTCCACGTACTTCCGCGGGTACGGTTCAATTGCCAGGTGCTCGTGTGACTCCTCGACCTTTTTGTCCCTGTATTCTTCGTCGAGGATTATCCGGGCATCCAGTGCTTTAAACGAGCCGTTAATAACGGCTAGAGGGTTTATGTCTATTTCCTTGATTTCGGGAAAGTCGATAATCAACTGTGAAAAACGGATTAAATGCTTTTCTAGTTGCCTTATGTCAGCGCCCTCGCTGCCGCGGTAGCCTTTTAAAAGCTGATAAACTTTGGTCTCCTCCATCAACCTATGAGCGAGAACCTGGTTGAGCGGGGGAAAACCGGCTGCCGTATCTTTGTAAAGCTCCACACCGGTTCCACCGCGGCCAAAGAGTATCGAAGCGCCAAACAATGGGTCCTTCTTTGAGCCCAGAATTAGCTCGTAATCCACGTCCGAAACCATTTTTTGAACGGATACACCGATTATGTCCGCTGAAGGTTTATGGCTCTTGGCGCTTGAAACGATATTTTTGTAAGCCTCTTCTACTTCGTCTTTATTTTGAAGGTTGAGTTCTACTCCACCGACGTCAGTCTTGTGGGTTATGTCGTGAGAATGAATCTTGAGCGCAACCGGGTATCCTATCTCGTAAGCTAGGTTGGCTGCCTGAGAGGCTGATTCGGCTACCTTGGTTGTTGAAACCGGTATACCGTAGGTATCCAGGAACTTCTTCGACTCGATTTCTGTCAGGGTGGTACGGTCGGACCGTAAGACCTTCCTGACCATGGCTTTCAGGTGGTGGTGGGGTGGCTGGTTATTTACTGGAAGCTCTTCCGGCGTCTCGTAAAGTAATTCCAGGTTACGAGCGTAACGATGCATATACATGAAGGCGCTTATCGCCTGTTCCGGCGTCGGCCTGGTAGGAACGTTTTCCTCTCTAAGAATTTTTCGTCCCTCATCGACTTCTCCCGCACCCATGAAGGACGTTACTATGGGTTTATCCGTCTCTTCGGAAACGTTTGCAACAGCTTTTGCCGCATCCTTTGCTGAAGCCTTTCCCTGCGGGGCATAGATTACTATCACTCCGTCCACGTCTTCGTCCTCCACGCAGGCCGCAATAGAGCCTTCGTAGCGGGCGGTATCAGCATCTCCGAGGACGTCCACGGGATTTTTCACGCTTGCCTGATCGGGAAGGAAGTCAGTAAGCTCCTCTTCGGTTTTTGTTGAGAGATCGGCCAGTTCCCCTCCGGTGTCAAGTATGGCGTCGGTGGTCATGATACCCGGGCCACCTGCATTAGTCACTATAGCCATTTTTGGCCCGTCCGGCAGGTTCTGTTTACTCAGTGTTTCGGAACTGCTGAACAGATCGTCGACGTCGGAAACCCTGGTTACCCCTACTCGCTTGAAGGCTGCGTCATAAATTTGATCCTCGCCAGCGAGGGAACCAGTATGCGAGGCAACTGCTTCGGCGCTTTTAGAGTATTTTCCTGCTTTGATCACCAGAATTGGTTTAGTTCGAGCAAAACCTCGAGCAGCGCTCATAAATTTCTCCGCGTCCTTAACCGTTTCCATGTACATGATTATGCTATCGGTCTTCGGGTCCTGACCGAAGTAGTCTATAAGGTCGCCGAAGTCGATATCCATCATGTTACCAACTGAGACGAAAGCGCTGAAGCCGACTTTGGCCCTGGTGGACCAGTCCAAAATCGCCGAACCCATGGCTCCGCTCTGAGACAGGAAAGCTACCTTGCCAGCAGCGGCGTCCTTGCGGAGGAAGGTTAGGTTGAGGTCGGCACCGGGTCTGATCGTCCCGAGGCAATTTGGCCCCAGTATCCTCATGTCGTATTTTTTTCTGCTTTTCTCGAGTTCTTTTTCCAGCTCCGTTCCTTCTTTTCCGGTCTCGCTAAATCCGGCGGAGATCACTATGCTGGAATCTATACCGGCTTCCCCGCATTCCTCGACTAACCCAGGAACTGTCTTGGCGGGCGTCGCTATTACGGCGAGATCTACATCACCGTCAATATCACTTACGCTGGAAAACGCCTCAATTCCCATTACCTCTTCGCGATCGATGTTAACGGGATAGATATCCCCTTCGAACCCCTCGACTATATTTTGCATCAGAGTCGCGCCGACGGAGCCTTCCTTCTCGCTTGCCCCGATTACGGCCAGCGACTCCGGTTTGAAAATGTTATCCAATTTTTTGGCTGGCATGTTGAGACCTCCTGGGAAACATGGTCAAGATTTTTATAAGAAATTATTTTATCAATGGAAGCGTAAAAATACGAACAAAAACAGTAAAAAACTAATCATGGCTAAAGTATTTTAACGATCCCGAACTACTTTAGCAAACCCGAAATGATCGTTGTATAACCTGTGCCATCAATTTAAACTTTAGTTACCTCCTAAGTAGAATATCAAGTTAGTGTTACCGTTTGTAAGTTCTTGACTTATTTGGTAAAAAAGAGAACTATTGGGTATTTTTTTGGCGAGTCACGGAATAAAAGCGGATATAATTTTTAGTTGGGGCAAACATGTCATTTAGCTATGACCTTTTTCTCTTGCCGATAGTGGCGAGCTTGATCGGTTATTCAACTAACTGGATCGCCATAAGAATGCTCTTTCGACCGCTTGAGGAAAAAAGAATTTTTGGTATCAGGGTGCCGTTTACCCCAGGCTTGATACCAAAAAGGCGTAATGAGATAGCCGAGAACATCGGTCAGGCAGTAGGTAAGCATCTATTGACTCCTGAAGCAATTAAAGAGAGGTTACGGCAACCCGCCGTCAGGGACCAGCTGGAAAAGACCCTGGAAAACTGGATGATAGATTTTCTGGAAGAAGATAGAGGTTCGGTAATGGAGACCGTGCCGGAAGGACACAGGTCCGAACTGGAAGATGTTTTTGATGAACTTAAGGGACGAATAGAGGGCTGGCTTGCTGATATAACCACGGGAAAGGAAATGGAGAAGTTCCTGCAGGGTCTCGTGGAAAGTGGTGTTGATACCCTTTCGAACAAGGAAATAGGCGAGCTTGTCGATCAAACCTCATACGAGGAGATTGCCATAAAACTAGAGGACGTAGCGTCCGAACTTACCGAACGAGAAGAAGTCGAAGATTTGCTGGAGGAATTCTGGGTTGAAAAGATAAGGGATATTAGCGAAGAGGGAGGGAGCTTAGAGGATTATCTCGGAGAGGAATTGGAAGGCTTGCTGATTCGCCAGGTTGAAGCCAACGTTCCGTTCCTCCTCCGCCGGGGCGCGGAATTGCTTGATCGCCCGAGGTTACGTTCCAGGTTGAAAGAAGTCGTGGTGGACTTCCTGGATGAAAGGATTGAGGGTGAATTTGATGAGGATTCAGTCTGGGACCAGGTCAAACGGGGATTTCTGGAGACCGTGGTCATGCCTCATGAAAGATTGAACAGGGAAGTAAGTGAGATAATTGACGAAGGGATTCCGAGGCTCATGGAGTTGATGGAAAAAGAGAAATTCAGACAGGAAGCAGCTGCTTCCGGAGTCAAAACTTTAAAAAAGTTCCTGAGAAAAGACGTATCGGAATTGATCTCCTCCGAGACGGGGACGAAAAAGGTGGCGAGAATACTTACTGACGTCTCCCTTGCAATCTTGCGGAGTAAGAAAATCAGGTCCCTCTTTTTCCAGGGTTTGATGAGAGTATTGAAAAGCTCCGAAAGGAAGAGACTCCATGAGCTAGTCGATCTCGGGGAGGAAGAGGAAAAGAAGGCAATGGTTAAATCCCTGAGCAGTTACTTGATTGAAACGATCGGATCGGACGAGGTACAGGACGAATTGAGCCGGGTTATCTCGGATAAACTTGAGGAGTTAAAGAACAAAAGGATGGGCAGGCTGTCGGGTTGGGTGGATCCGGACACACTAACTCCTTTTGCCGAACCGATAGTTGACGAACTCCTGGAGGTCGTGTCCCGTCAGGGCTCGGAACTTTTGAACACGGTTGACGTGGAAGAGGTGGTAAAACAGGAGGTTAACGATTTTCCGATGATCCGGGTGGAGCGACTCGTCCTGGATGTAACTGGCGATCAGTTCAGAGCCATAACCTGGTTTGGAGCCCTAATAGGTTTTCTCGTAGGAATCCTTCAAATATTGATATTAACGCTTGGTGGTCCTTAGTGCACCCAATAGCCTTCCGGGCTGGCCCTCTCACGGTTCGCTGGTACGGTATAGCTTACGCAGTTGCCCTGCTGGTAGTTCTTGCCGTGCTCAGTAGCGAGTCCCGCCGGAAACAACTTGAGCTGGAACTGAACGACCTGATTGATTTTATCCTGCTCGTTTTTCCACTTGGCCTTATAGGAGCTAGGTTATACTACGCCCTGTTTTACCTGGATTTCTTCAGGGATAACCCGCTTGCTTTGATTGGGATGGGCGGGGGAAGGTTTGGATTGGCCGGTCTGGCAATTCACGGCGGTCTGATCGGAGGCTTGATCGGGTTCGTGTTGTATTCACGCTGGAAAGGGGTTGATATCCTGGAATTTGCCGACGCCCTGGCACCGGCTTTGGTTCTCGGGCAGGCAATTGGTAGATTGGGTAACTTCATGAACGGGGACGCCTACGGCTACCCGACTGACGCCCCATGGGGGATAGAATTTGCGAAAAATACTGCAGCGGGGACGGAATTCCCGGGGCAGAGACTACACCCCACCATGCTATACGAATTCGTACTCAACCTCCTGATATTTGTTATACTGTGGCGGTTGAGGCGGAGAGGGTACAAGAAGGGTTTTATACTTTCCCTTTACTTCCTACTCTATTCGGTCGGTCGGTCGGTCATTAGCTTCTACCGGGCGGGTAGTCTCTGGATTGGACCGATCAGGGCGGCCCATCTTATCAGCATAGTAATTGTGGCCGGGGCTGGCTATTTTATCTGGCAGGGGAATCTCTACCGTAAAGTGGAGAAAAGAAGT
>CAZDMI010000002.1:0-49313 GCA_964506635.1 uncultured Thermotogae bacterium | reverse complement strand
ACGTCGTGCATTTTGGACCTCCTATTTAAAACTGGGCCATAAGTGTACCTTGCTTTTCACGTTAAAATTCAGGCAAAAATGGTTTAATACGTCATTTTCTTAAATTTATCTTTTTACGGGTTTTTATCGCCTTTCAGTCACCGTCCGATAAAACCGCGCGTGATTTCCCCGGCGCGGAAATCAGCGCTTCCTCTCTCGACCTCGCTCCCCGCCCTTTCGGAGAAAGGGCGGAACCATGCCCGCTCGGTCTCCGACGGGATTTTCCTGGACGGTCACTGAAATGCTCTTAAACGACAATGTACTCTCTCGTTTTTGAGCATTCGACATGTTTTGTTAAAAGTCTTCTAAAACCTGATCCAGTGTTTTAATAACACGTTCGATCTCCTCCGGGCTGATCTCCAGCGGCGGCAGGAACCTGAGCACGGACGAACCGGCCGGCAGGGCGAGTATTCCCTTTTCCATTAGAGCATCCAGGTAGGGTCCTGCTTTCTTTCTTAGCTGGAGCGCTAGCATCAGGCCCAGCCCTCTAACCTCCCGGATCACCTTGCCGTGTTCTTCTGCTATTTCTTCAAGTCCCTCCTTGAACTGCCCTCCCCGCTCCCGGGCGAGTTCAACGAGGTTTTCCTCCTGGATGTAATTAATAGCTGCCAGTGCCCCTGCCGCGGTTAAGGGGTTGCCGCCGAAAGTGCTTCCGTGTAGGCCGGGTGAAAACTCCATGTTCTCACTGACCACCGATGCTCCTATCGGAGCGCCGCCGCCCATGGCCTTGGCGAGAGCCATTACGTCCGGTTTGATTCCCCAGTGATCGCCGGCGAACATCTCCCCGGTTCTGCCGAATCCCGTCTGGACTTCGTCAAGAACGAGCAATACTCCGTATTGATCGCAGATTTCCCTGACGCCGGTCAGGTAACCTTCCGGTGGCGTATGAATTCCGCCTTCCCCCTGTATCGGTTCGAGCAGCACTGCGGCCGTTTCGTCCGAGATCTCCTCTTCTAACTGATCCAGGTCACCGTATGGTACGTGACTGAACCCAGGAACCAGCGGCTTAAATGGCTGGCTGTATTTCCGTTTCCAGGTAGCGCTGAGCGAACCGAGCGTTCTACCGTGAAAGCCTCGCATCGTTGCTATTATCTCTTTCTTGCCGGTGTGATGACGGGCGAACTTGAGACTGGCCTCTATGGCCTCAGTACCCGAATTGCAGAGGAAGGACTGGTTTAGGCCTTCCGGCGTTATCTCTGCCAATTTCTCCAGAAGCTCGGCCCTGACCTCGTTGTAGAAGTAGGCCGGTGAACACGTCATCAGTTTTTCGGACTGATCCTTAACTGCTTCGGCCACCTTTTCGTTCGCGTGACCTACGGCCGCCACACCAATGCCCGTGGTTAGATCGAGGTATTCGTTTCCTTCCTCGTCGTACACTTTCGTTCCGGAACCTCTGACGAGCTGCAGGTCCTGGCGCGAGTAAACTCCGGTCGAAAACCTGTCTTCCTTCTCGAAAACGTCCATTTTTCTCACCATTTACCTCTATCTATGAAATTTTCGTTCCTCCGCCGTTTAGGGCCTTGGTGACCGGTTGTTCCCCGGTTCCGTCGCCCAGTATTACGGAGCTGACCCCGTTTTCAATTGCTTCTCCCGCTCCCATTAACTTCTTTTCCATCCTGCCCTCGGCGTAATCCTCCGAATAGGACTCAATGTCGCCTTGATCGATTTGTTCGACTAAACTGTCTTCATCGTCGACGTCCTTCAGTAGGCCGGGTACGTCGGACAGAAGAAGCAACTTGTCAGCGGAAAAGGCGCTCCCGACTTCGGCCGCCGCTCTGTCACCATCGACGTTGACTGCGACCCCGTCAAATGTGACCGCCGGGATCGTCAAAACCGGGCTGTAGCCGGCCGAGATCAGTGCTTCAACTGGTTCTTTATTGACCTGCTTGATTATCCCGCTGTGCTCTCCCCGGAGGACGACCTTCTTGCCCTCCTTCTTAATTTTTAGACTGGATTTCCTCTTGCACTCGAGTACCCTGCCATCCAGGCCGGAGAAGCCGAAGGCGTTCACTCCCAGTTGTTGCAGTTCCTCGACGATGAACTTGTTCATCTTGCCTGGATAGACCATGTTGATCAGGTCAACCGTTTCCTCGTCCGTGTAACGGCTGGTATAGCCGGAAACGGACTCGACGAACCTAGGAGGGTGGCCCAGCTCCTCGGAAATCCTGTCCAGCTCGTGCGAACCACCGTGAAGCAGAATCCAGTCCTCGTAACCGGCAAGGTCCGCGAGAAAACTTTCGTAGTCTATTTTGTCGCTGCCACCTATTTTTACTACTAGCATGACTTCCTCCGTCCTTAAATTGGGTGCAGGCCCGTTCGTTCCAGACCGGCGGTTTCTTCGTAACCGCAGGACAGGTTGGCTGACTGAACCGCCTGGCCCGCTGCTCCCTTGACCAGGTTGTCGATTGCCGCCATCAGAACGAGCCGGTCGTCGCGCTGGCCGAGCTCGAAGCCTATCTCCACTGTATTGGTTCCATTGAGCAATTTTGGCTCCGGATAGCGGTAAAGTCCCTTCCGCTCGTTGACGAACCTGACGAAGTGCTCGTCCTCGTAGTGTTTTCTCAGTGCCTGCCAGACGTCTCCGAGCCCCGGGACGTCATCGTAAAGCACGTGGATCGTGCTGAGAATCCCTCTCACGGTCTCCACGCCGTGCGGTGAAAAGGATACCGTCGTCCCGAGTTCCTGCTCCATTTCGGCCGTGTGTCTGTGTCCGGTTGGCATGTAGCTCCGGACGACACCGCGCCTTTCCGGGTGGTGGCTTCCAGGATTGACCTTTGCCCCGCCCGCGGAGGAGCCGACCTTCGAATCGACGGCTATCCGGATTATTCCCTCGCCCAGTTCCGAGGTGATCGGGTATAGCGGGACTATTGCTGCCGTTGCCGTACAACCTGGCGAGGCAACGTAATCGGAACCGACGATCTCGTCCCTGTGCAGTTCCGGCAGCCCGTAGGTAAATTGCTCGTTCAACCCGGGTGACACGTGTTCCTCTCCGTACCAGTGCTCGTACTCTTCCGGGCTGTTCAGCCTGAAGTCACCGGAGAGGTCGATTATCTTCTCCGAAAGCGGAAGGTATTCTTCCATCAGCTCCATCGATTTACCGTGAGGCAAAGCGGTGAAGAGCAGGTCGAGGTCGGTGAATTCCGCGGTCAGTTCGTCCGGCTTTACGAAACTCAGCTCGGTTTTATCCCTCAAATTCGGGTGGAGTTTGCTAACCGACCTGCCTTCGTTTTTTCTGGAAGTTACCGCAGCCAGATCGATATTCGGATGGTTAACCAGGATCCGGATCAGCTCTCCTCCGGTATAACCCGACCCGCCGACTATCGCGGCTCTTCTAGTGTCCGTCATCTGCCCCCGCCCTCCCCGACTTCTTCGACGTAGTCAAGGATCTTGCCGGGTATATCGACTCCGGTCGGCTCGATGCTGTTCTTGAATTCCACGGTGTAGTTGACCTCCGCCACGGTCAGTCCGTCTTCACCTTCCAGCAGGTCCACGGCCAGGACTCCTCCGCCGACCGCTTCCGAGGCCTCCCGGCAGATTCGTTCAATCTCGTCGGTGACCGGACAGTTCTTTGCCTCGCCACCCTGAGCCGTATTGGTGATCCAGTGGTCCGACTGGCGGTAAATCGCGGCTATAGTCTCTCCTCCGACTACAAATGCCCTTATGTCACGGTTTGGTTTATCGATGTATTCCTGGATGTAATAGATCTTGTGGTAGTAGGAGCCGAGCTGGCTTTTGTGCTCGAGTACGGCTTCGGCGGATTCCCTGTCGTTTATCTTTGCAAGTAGCCTGCCCCAGGAACCGGTAACAGGTTTCAGCACGACGGGGTAACCCATCTCTTCGATCCCTTCCAGCGCGCTCTCTTTGGTAAAGGTAACTTTGACTTTGGGAGTCGGGACTCCCGCGTCCTGAAGTGCCTTGGTCGTTGCTATCTTGTCACCGCATATCCTGGCGGCCTCGTAGGAGTTGACCGTGGGGACGTCGACGTTCTCGAACAGGTTCAGTATGTAGAGAGCGCGGGAATGGGAAACGTCACGTTCCAGCAGGACGTCAAGATCGTAGCTATCCTCGAAATCGAAGACCAGCTCGCGGCTATCTACCCGGCTGACCTCGTGACCCCGCTCCTCCGCTTCCTTTATCAACTTCTTCTCCTCCACCCTTATCCGGGAGAAGAGGAGTCCTATGTTTAAGCTAGACATCTGTCTTGAGTAACCTCCTCGGAAACTTTTACCTGCTCTACTGTATATTCGAGCAGTTCCGCGGCTATATCGCGGTCGATTACCTTCATTGATTCCTTGAACTCCATTGAGCAGTTCACTTCGTTTATCAGGAGTCCGCGTTCGCTTTCCAGCAGATCCACGGCCAGGGCACCTCCCCCGAATACGTCGCTCGTTGACTGGACTATCTCCTCCAGTTCGTCGGTCAGGGGGTAAGCCCTGGATTCCCCGCCCCGGGCCGCGTTTGTTATCCAGTGATCCGATTCCCGGTAGGCGGCACCGATGACGTCCTGATCCAGGACGAAGGCCCTAATATCCTTGTTTCCCGTTTCGACGAAATCCTGGACGTAATATATGGAGTGAAAGTGCGAATCCAGCTGTGACTTGTGTTCCAGCGTGGCTTCCGCCGATTCCCTGTTATCGATCTTGGATACCATCCTGCCCCAGGAGCCGTCGACGGGTTTTAGCACTGCCGGGTACCCGATATCCTCTATCGCTCGCAGCGCGCTCTCCTTGTCGAAGGCAACCCGGAAGTCCGGCGTCGGCACCCCGTGCTTTTTGAGCTTAACTGAGGTAAACGCCTTGTCGCCGCAGAGCTGGACGGTTTTAAAGTCATTAACCAGAGTAACTCCCGTTCCCGATAGCAGTTCCATGACGTGATAAGCCCTCGATTGTGATATCTCCCTATCCAGAAGAACGTCCAGGTGCCGCAAGTCGGATTCACTCCAGGTAAATTCGCGCGGATCGACGATCGTCAAATTAACGTCGTTCCTTTTCCTGGCCTGCTTGACCAGGGTCTTTTCCTCGAGTCGGATTCGCGATGCCAGAACTCCTAACTCCACCTTCAAGTTCTATTCACCCCAGTCTTCTTCTTCTTCGGGTGCGAGATCTACCTCGGCCGGATCCAGGCTCACCACTTCGAGCTCCAGGCCACAGGTAGGACAATCCAGAATCTCGTTCTTGATAGTGTCTTCCGGAAGATCGATTTCCGTACCGCACTCAGGACAATTGACCATAGCAAACACCTCCTAGATTTATCGTTGTGTTATTATGAATGTTGAATATTGAAATTTTCGTACTCCTGAAGAAAACCCTCTTTCGCGCGTTTTCTAGATAAACCCGATCTGGGTTTTCTTTTTTGACTTTAGAAATACGAAAAGGAAACGAAAAAAATGTAGTTTAGATATGAAAGGGGATTAAATCCCCTTCGGCCTGGAGTGGATCGGGGAAGATAGAAGGGGGAGGCCCGGTTTACTGCCGAAGCCTGAGCTTTCAGCCATCTTTCCAATTTTTTCGCTGCGGACCTCAAAATAATTATTCGTCATTTCTATCTTCACCTATATTAGAACTGAGTTTAACGAACCCTTAGCGAGAAATCAACCCATGAATTTAAATGTTTTCGACATAAATTTTTAAGGGGATCAACTTTTAGTGCAATTAGGTTGAAAGTGTTTCGTAAAGCTCGCAAAAAAGTTAAATGACAAAAACCCCCCTTGAAATTAGGACCAATTTGGAGTAAATTCCTGTCCAAGAGGTGGCCAAAAATATGAACAATACCAAACAGGCTTTTAGACTTTCTTTTAGAATCCTGACTGGCTTCCTCATTTCTGCTATCTCTCCACTCAGGAGAGGGCTAACCTCCCTCAAATAATCTACACTTTTACATTCTGGAGCAGCAGGACCTTTACGGAATCATCGCGGTTCCGGTTGAGCTATTTTCTTTCGAATGGCCCCGGCTACGGTTTCCGTAATCTAAGTTTGTTTTACTGATCACTAAAATACCAAATCTGCAGCATCAAATATTTTTGAGGTGATGAAATTGGGAAGGCGACTGAATTGACGACCAAAAGTGAAGAATCGAGTTTAGAAGTTGATCCGGAACTCAAGGACGAAATAGACCACGCCCTCTTGATGTATTCCGGCGGGCTGGATACCTCGGTTATGCTCACCTGGATTCAGGACCAGTACGAGGCCGACGTTTCGACTTTTACAGTTGACGTCGGCCAGAGAGAAGCGCACCTGGATCAGGTTAAAGAGAAAGCGTTAGACCTCGGAGCGAAAAACGCGTTCGTGATTGACGCCAAGGAACAGTTTGCGGAGGAATACATCGCGACAAGCATCAAAGCAAACGGCCTTTACCAGGACAGCTACCCGCTGAGCACGGCACTGGCCAGACCACTGATGAGCGAAATCGCCGTGGAGTACGCGAACGCGGAAGGCATTTCGGCGATCGCCCACGGGAGTACCGGTAAGGGAAACGACCAGGTCAGATTTGAGGCATCGATTACCGCCCTCGACGATTCGATAAACGTCCTGGCGCCGATCAGAAAGTGGGATATGGGTCGGGACGAAGAGCTGGTCTACGCCGAAGAAAACGGAATTCCGATTCCGGTGGACGAGGGGTCGCCCTATTCGATCGACGAAAACCTCTGGGGCCGAAGCGTGGAGTGTGGAGAGCTGGAGAACCCGAGCACGGAACCGCCGGAGGACGTCCACGAGTTGACCAATCCGGTCCCGGAAACGCCGGACGAGGCGGAATACGTGAAACTGGACTTTGAGAACGGCGTGCCCGTTGGGCTAAACGGGGAAAAGATGGACCTGGCCCCCCTGATCAAGGAATTGAACGAGCTTGCCGGAAAGCACGGAGTTGGCCTGATAGACATGGTTGAGGATAGAATCGTCGGGTTGAAATCGCGAGAAATATACGAGACACCGGCTGCGTCGGTAATCCTTAAAGCCCACGAAGAACTGGAAAAGTATTGCTCGACCCGCCACGAAAACGGGTTCAAGCCGATGGTCGATAAAAAATGGGGCGAAATGGTCTACCAGGGTCTGGCTTTCGACCCGCTCATGTCCGACCTCAATGCCTACATTGACAAGGTAAACGAAAAGGTGGAAGGGGAGGTAGAACTTAAGTTGTTCAAAGGGAAGGCAACCGTTACCGGACGGAGTTCGGAGAACGGACTCTATAGCTATTCCCTGGCTACCTACGACGAGGGCAGTACTTTCGACCAGTCCTCCTCGGAGGGTTTCATAGATATCTGGAGCCTCCCGACGCGCGTCGGCTTTAACCAGGAAAACTCCGAGGTCTGACGAGATGAAGATCTGGGAAGTAGACGGAGAAGGCCACTCGGACCTGAAGAACCTGACGGAAGAGTTTACGGCGGGCGCTGACGTGGGCTACGATCAGCGCCTGGCCGACTACGACCTTTACGGCTCTATAGCCCACGTAACCGGATTGGAAGAAATCGGCCTGCTGTCCGGTTCGGAAGCCGACGAGCTCAGGGAGGAGCTGAGAAAACTGCTGGACGAGAAAATCCAGCTTTCTCCGGAGGACGAGGACGTTCACACGAAGGTAGAAAATAAACTAACGGAATCGCTAGGTGATCTCGGAGCCAAATTACATACGGCTAGATCCCGCAACGACCAGGTGCTGGTTGACCTCCGCCTCTACGAAAAGGACTACGTCTTCAAGCTGGTCGAGGAGATAGTTGACCTGGCGGAAGCACTTCTGGATTTTGCGGAAGAGGAAGCGGATACTCCGATGGTCGGCTACACCCACAGCCGGAAGGCGATGCCCTCTTCCGTCGGCCTCTGGTCCGCCGGCTACGCCGAGGCGCTGATTGACGGGCTGGTACCGCTGGACTCGGCCTTCAAGTTAATCGATCAATCCCCACTGGGCGTCGGGGCGGGCTACGGAGTTCCCGTAAAGCTGGACAGGGAACTTACCGCCGCTCAGCTCGGATTCGGCAAGGTACAGAACAACGCGATCTACGTGATGAACAGCCGGGGCAAGTTCGAATACCATCTTTTGTCCGCGCTCGGTGGGTTAACCCTGGAGCTTTCCCGGCTGGCGGAGGACCTGATAAGCTTCAGCGACGATCAGTTCGGATACTTCAAAATCCCCGAGGAGTTTACCACTGGTTCTTCAATCATGCCGCAGAAGGAGAATCCGGACGTACTGGAGCTGGTTCGGGGTCGGGCTTCCGCGTTTTCCGGCAAAATTAACGAACTCTACAACGTGCTTCAAAGCCTTCGGTCCGGTTACAGCCGCGACTTGCAAGAAACAAAGCGAGCAATGATGGAGGGATTGGATACCGTTTCTGGTTGTATCCGGATACTGCAGCCGCTGATTTCGGAACTGGAAGTGAACGAGGAAAACCTGCTGTCCGGTTTCAGCGAGGAGGTATTTGCCACCGACAGGGTGTTCTCCCTGGTGAAGCAGGGTAAACCGTTCAGAGAGGCTTACAGAGAGGTCAAGCAAGCAACCAAGCAGGGGGAGCAAAAAGGAAAAGTCAGCCCGGAGAAAGCCCGAGAAGCGCTCGAGTCACGACAGCACAAGGGCGGGCCGGGAAACCTGAATCTGGAAGAGGGACGAGCCGAGCTAAAAAGAAGGGAAAAGAAATGGATGGACAGGAGGGCTAACTTCCGAATGGCCCTGGAAAACCTCGGCGAGAAAGGATTGAACGAGGGATAAAAAGGGGATATTAACCATGAATAAAGCTTTACTTGCCCTGGAAAGTGGGGTCGTAATCGAAGGAAAGGGAGCCGGGGTAAAAGGGATATCAACCGGAGAACTGGTTTTTAATACCTCCTTTACGGGTTACGAGGAGGCGCTGACCGATCCGTCGTACAAGGGACAGATACTGATGTTCACCTATCCATTGATCGGAAACTACGGGATTCAGGGTAAGAATCCGCAGTCGGATTCGATCCAGCCGGAGGCCATTGTTGCGGAAGAGCTCACGGAACGGCCCGAGAACCCGGATTCGGGGAAACCCGTGCAGGGCTACCTGGAGGATAACGGGTCACGCGGGATTTTCGGGGTGGATACCCGGGAACTTACGCTGAGAATCAGGGAGCGCGGAACCGTGAAATCGGCCGTCGGAGTCGGTAATTACGACCGAGAAGAAGTCCTGGCTGCTGCGAAGGCTCAGCCGCCGATAGAAGAAAAGGACCTCATACCCGAAGTAAGTACGGAGAAGCCCGCAAGCCTGGGCGGGACGGGTCCGACGGTTGTGGTTATAGATACGGGAGTTAAGAAAAATATACTGAAGGACCTTGCGGAGAGGGGTTTCGACGTTAAATTATTGCCACATGATACCGGTCCCGAAGAGGTGGAAAAATACGAGCCGGATGGGATCTTTTTTACCAACGGGCCCGGCGACCCGGAAAACGCCCTCCAGCCGAAGGAGACGGCGCGCTGGTTTCTCGGTGACGTACCGACCTTCGGGATCTGTTTCGGGGCACAGATAATCTCACTTGCGCTGGGCGGAGAGACATACAAGTTGAAGTTCGGCCACCGGGGAGCCAATCAGCCAGTTAAGGATCACGATAGCGGGGTAGTTAACATAACGGCACAAAATCACGGCTTCGCGATAGATAAGGATTCCCTGGATGGAACGGGATTAAAGGTACCGGAGACAAACGCAATCGATGGCACGGTCGAAGCCATCTCCGACGAGAACAGGAACGTATTTGCAGTTCAGTACCACCCGGAGGCCTCGCCGGGGCCTGAGGACAACGAGGCTTCATTCTTCGAGCGAGTCGAAAAGGTCATCAAGGAGGACCATGCCAAAGCGTTCTGATATCGACAAAGTACTTTTGGTTGGTAGCGGGCCGATACGGATCGGGCAGGCAGCGGAGTTCGACTACTCTGGTTCGCAGGCCTGTCAGGGATTGAGGGAAGAGGGCGTCGAAGTAGCCCTGGTAAACTCCAACCCGGCTACGATAATGACTGATCCGGACATGGCGGATTCGGTCTACATCGAGCCGCTTACCGGAGATACGCTTGAGAAAGTAATCAAACGGGAAAAGCCGGACGGAATTGCGGCGGGGCTCGGCGGCCAGACCGGACTAAACCTAACTGCGGAGCTGGAGGACCGCGGCGTCCTGCAAGACTACGGAGTTGAAGTCCTCGGAACCCCGATAGAGACGATCCACGAAAGCGAGGACCGGGCCAGGTTCAAGAACCTCATGGAGTCAATCGGAGAGAAGGTGGCTGAGAGCATTCCGGTCGCTTCGCTCGATGAAGCTCGGGATGCGAAGGCGAAGCTGGGACTCCCGCTGGTTGTACGACCGGCTTACACGCTGGGTGGCGCCGGAGGTGGGCTGGCAAAGACGGAGGCCGAGTTCGAAGGGATAGCTTCTCGCGGGCTGAAGCTCTCCCGAATTGACCAGGTTCTGGTGGAAGAGAGCGTCGAAGGCTGGAAGGAGTTCGAATACGAGGTCATTCGGGACTCCAGCGATACCTGCATAACTGTGGTCAACATGGAAAACATGGATCCAATGGGGATTCATACCGGAGAGTCGATGGTGACTGCTCCATCCCAGACTCTATCCGATACCGAACACCAGAAGCTGCGGACGGCGGCAATCCGCATAATCAGGGAGCTCGGAGTCGAAGGGGGCTGCAACATTCAGTTCGCCCTTAACCCGGATTCGGGTGAATACCGCGTCGTAGAAGTGAACCCGAGAGTTTCCCGGTCCTCAGCGCTTGCCTCGAAGGCAACGGGTTACCCGATAGCGCGGGTGGCGGCAAAAATTGCGATCGGGATGAATCTGGACGAGATACCTAACGACGTGACCGAAGAAACGCCGGCCGCTTTCGAGCCGACCGTTGATTACACCGTGGTGAAAATACCGAAATGGCCGTTCGAGAAGTTCCGTGACGTCGATAGGGAGCTGACGACCCAGATGAAGTCGACCGGAGAGGTAATGGCCATCGGTCGCAACCTGGAAGAGGCAATTCTCAAGGCAGTACGCTCCCTGGATATAGGGAAGGAAGGTCTGGTCGAGAAGAACAGAGGCAAATTTGAGTCCAGGGACGAAATTATAGAATTTCTCAAGCGACCGACTGATAGAAGAAAGTTCGCGATCTATGATGCGTTGAAATCCGGGATGAGCGTCGAAGAAGTCGCGGAGCACTCGAAAATCGATAGCTTCTGGATCCGCAGATTCCAAAATATCCTCGATGTAGAAGAGCAGCTCAGGGATGACTGGCGGAAAGCACTTCCGAAAGCGAAAAAGAAAGGGTTTAGTGATAGCTTAATTGCCGATATTGCCGGGGTTGAGGAGAAAGAGGTAGAAAATACCAGGAAAAAGGTCCTGGACCTTGACTACAAAATGGTCGACACCTGTGCCGGCGAGTTTCGTGCGGAAACCCCTTATTATTATTCGACTTACAGGAGTAAGGGTCGGCTTACGGCCGGGCAACCCGACGAAGAATCCAATTCGAGCGACGACGAGAAGGTACTGATCCTTGGAGCCGGTCCTATTCGTATCGGTCAGGGAATAGAATTCGATTACGGCTGCGTCCACGCACTCGAGGGGTTGAACGAGGAAGGTTACGAGACCGTAATGCTCAACAACAACCCGGAGACCGTCTCTACCGATTACGACACTTCGGACAAACTCTTTTTCGACCCGCTGACGCTGGAGGATGTAATGAACGTAATTGAGCGGGAGAAGCCGGAAGGAGTTATCGTTCAGTTCGGTGGCCAGACCTCGGTTAACCTGGCGAGCCCGCTGGAGCAGGAGCTGAATCGCCGAGAAGACATAGAGACGGAAATATTCGGCACCGACCCAAAGATGATGGACGTTGCTGAGGACAGGGATAGCTTCCGGGTGAAGCTGGAGGACTTAAACATTTCCCAACCGGAAAACGGTATAGCCCACACGAAGGAAGAAGCAAGAGAACTGGCTGAGCGGATAGGGTATCCCGTACTCGTTCGTCCTTCCTACGTACTCGGCGGCAGGGAAATGGAGGTGCTCTACGACCGGGAAGAGCTTTCGGAGTACCTGGCCTCGTCGATGCGAGAAGGTGGAGAAGGCGGGCTGCTGATCGACCGTTTTCTGGAGAACAGTACCGAAATAGACGTCGATGCGATATGTGACGATAAGGACGTACTGATCGGGGGAATAATGGAACACGTGGAACACGCCGGCGTTCATTCCGGCGATTCGGCCTGTGTCTTCCCGCCACAATCGACATCGCCCGAGCTGCTGACCAGAATAGAGAGGAACGTAAAGGAAATTGCCAAGTCACTTAACGTAGTCGGACTGCTAAATGTCCAGCTTGCAGTAAAGAACGGGAATATCTTTTTGCTCGAAGCAAACCCGAGATCCAGCAGAACGGTTCCCTTCCTGAGCAAGGCAAGGGGGATACCGCTTGCGAAAATTGCCGCAAAGGTGATGGCCGGAAAGGACCTGGCAAATATTGACTATCAAGATGGGTCGCCTGGCCACGTGGCGGTAAAAGAAGTCGTTCCTCCATTTGAGAACCTGCCCGGAGTGGACCCGCTGCTGGGACCGGAAATGCAGTCCACCGGCGAAGTAATGGGAATTGCCGGGAGTTTTGATCGAGCCTACTACAAGGCTCAGCTGGCAGCCGGCAACGAGTTACCCGAATCAGGTAAAGTAATGCTGAGCGTACGGGACGCCGATAAGGCCGAAATTATCCCTGTTGCTAAAGAACTGGAAGAGGCAGGACTGGAATTGCTCTGTACGAATGGAACTGCCTCATACCTCGAGGATCATGATGTAGAACTGGAGAGGGTCAACAAGATCAGCCAGGGGTCGCCCGACGTACTCGACAGGATCGAGGAGATAGATCTGATAATCAATACCCCGACCGAGGGGCAGAAGCCTCACCGGGACGGTTTCAAGATTCGCCGGGCGGCGGTCGACCTGAATATCCCGTACATTACCGATCTGCAGGCGGCACACGCGGCGGTCCGGGCTATAAAAAACTCGAAGCGGAGCGGTCTAACCGTAAAAAACCTCGAAGAATACCAGGGATAGAGGAAACTACGGTGAGGGGTGGCGATTATATTCTTTGGTTGACTCAGGCCTCCGGCTCGATTTCTTCCGTGCCGGGAATCGGCTGCTGGACCCGAACCAGCTGTATGATACTATCGCTGGTCACGATCCCGATTACCTGGCAGTTTTCGTCGACCACGGGTATGTGGGAAAAATCGCTGTTGATAATGCACTCGGAAGCGTGCTTTATCGCCGTATTCTCGTGGATGGTCGGAAATCATGTCCCGGACGAGTACCTGAGAGAGAAGTTCGCGACCATGTGATGGAGCTGGGCGGGTTCCAGGAAGTGGGCGTCGTGGGGGTTGACTTAAAGACTAGATTGAGAGAACCTTATTGAAGAAATTAGTGAGTCAGATAAAAATAGTTATACGTTAGACGGGTTCTTTAAAAATCGATTCTAGATATTAAATTTAGATATTATTGTGTTTGCGAAGAATCAAGTCGCAAAAGAGCGGCTCTTGGGTAAAAGCTTAATATCTAGCAAAATTTCTGAGTATTTCTATAAATTACTATGTTTTTTTAAAAGCTATTTGCTTACCGAAAAAAACTAAAGCTTTTATCTTAAGGAGGTATTCAGCTTTATATGAATGAAAGGCGTAACGAAAAGTCTTTTTCGCCCGAACAGCCAAATGTAGTTTTTTTGATGGCGGATGACATGGGTTATGGAGATTTGGGTTGCTATAATGAAGAATCTAAAATACCCACTCCTAATATGGACCAGCTGGCCGAAGAGGGCGTGAGGTTTACTGATGCACATGCGTCTTCTGCAGTTTGTACCCCATCGCGTTATAGTATTCTAACTGGCCGATATTGCTGGAGAACGGACCTGGATGGGGTCGTCTTCGACTACGAAGACCCTCTGATAGATGAAGACCGAATGACTGTTGCCTCGCTTCTTAAGAACGAGGGTTATGCTACCGCCGCTATAGGTAAGTGGCATCTTGGAATGGGCTGGCAAGAAGACGATGCGGGGGAAGTTGATTTTACCAAACCGGTAAAAGGTGGGCCCTGTAAACGTGGATTTGATTACTTTTTCGGGATTCGAGCTTCTCTGGATTTGCCTCCCTATTGTTTTATCGAAAACGACCGGACGGTTGGAATTCCTGAAGTAGAAAAGGATCCTTATCATCCACAACAGAGAGAAGGCCCCATGGTGGAAGGCTGGAAGGACTCAGAAGTTGGGCCAAGGTTTACTGAAAAAGCTACTGATTTTTTAACGGATCACCTGACAGAAAACCCTGACCAGCCATTCTTCCTATACTTCCCGACATCCGCGCCTCACCGCCCCTGCGTACCTCCCGATTTTTTGGAAGGAAAAAGTGATGCTGGGCCGAGGGGAGACATGGTGCACCAGGTTGATTGGATGGTCGGGGAGGTTCGTAATGTGCTTCAGGAATACGGAGTTCTGGATGACACGTTATTCATAGTCACCAGCGATAATGGGGGTCGAACTTCTTCATTTTACGGCCATGACTTTTCCGAATACTATGGCCATAAAACTAACGGCGACTGGAGAGGCCAGAAAGCTGACATATGGGATGGTGGCCACAGAGAACCTCTCATCGCTCGATGGCCAAAACATATTGAGGCCGGTATTGCTTCGGATGAAACCGTATGTTTGAGCGACTTACTGGCCACTATAGCAGGAATCACTGGAGCCTCTCTTCCAGAAAATGCCGGAGAGGATAGTTATGATATGAGCCCGCTATTATCCGACGGTGATATTGATGGTCCGATACGTGAGGCAACCATTCACCAGTCGGGCCAGGGACACCTTGCGGTAAGAAAAGGTCCCTGGAAGATGGTACTAAAAAGGGGTTCGGGAGGATTTACGGAGCCGGAAAGCCCCGAACCAGAACCCGGTGAGCCCGAGGGTCAATTATACAATTTGGAAGCAGACCCGGGAGAAAAGGATAACTTATGGTTAGAAAGACAGGATATCGTTTATAATTTGAGAGAAATATTGACATCCTATCAAGAAAAAGGGAAGAGCGTCGATATGTAATATTTTTAACTTTTATTTCCACTACTCGATTGAAACCAGGGACTCAACTTTTCAACCTATATTCTACCCTAAATGGCGGATTTGGTAGAGAACCAAAGTGTAAGTGCGAGAACGTGCCAGCTTGAGTCGTTAGTTGAAATCACGGACCTCAAGTGCTTCCTTAACGAGCGACCAGTGGTGGTGCATTCCGCTCTTGGCGGCAAAGTAATCTTTTTCTGCTATCGCTTCATAGATTGATTTATGGACCCTGTAACATTTTTGTATTCGGTCCTTGTTAGTCAAATAATAGTCCAGTATTAATTCCCGATAGGCCTCTCGGTTCATTGACGAAACCAGCGGTTTCATCGCCTCACACAACCATTCATTGGAACTGATATCAATTAACCGTCGGTGAAAATCGTGATCAGCGCTCAAGTATTTTTCGGGATCTGCACTTTCTGAATATTTTTTCAATTCATTTAATATTGCTTCTAGTTCGTTCAAATCATCCTCCGTTACTTCGTTAATTATCAACTCCAGAGCAGTGGGCTCTAAACTTTCCCGTGCGCGGATGATTTTTAAGCAATTAGCTACCTTACCTACCGAAGACGCTTCTACGTCCGAGATTTGTTGAGAGTCTGAGCCACTTACGTGGGTACCACATTCCCTGATATAGAACCTTCCAGCTAAGCTATTCCTTGGACTTGGATTGCTTACGTAAGTACCGGAGCCCTTTCTTGCTTCGACTATACCAACAGCATTGAGTCCACTTAACGCCTCCCTGATAGAAGGTCTACTGACACCCATTTCCTCGGCCAGTTTAATTTCAGAGGGTAGTTTGTCTCCGGGTTCATAATTCCCTTCGTCAATGGCTTCCATGATCTGTTCCGCGACCTTCATACTTTTGCTCTTGGAATCTACAATTGAGTTAAAATTGCCCTCACGTTTTTTCGTTTTCTCGCTCATTGAGATTTCCTCCATCTAATTTAAAATCTTGCATATTGGATCAACAATATTTAAAAAAAGTTATTATATTATATTAGTTTGATTATCAAAAAACAAATCTTGTAAATCAAGACATTTTTTTACTCATCTAAGACCTATAAAAACTTTCCAGTCGTGTTAGTCCAGAACTGGATCGGGGTTACTTTCTAAAATTGCTGACATCTCGCAGTTTTCAATATGCGACTTTCAAGTCTCCAGTCTTCCTCTTTCAAACTTACACTTATGTGTTTCAATTGCTTGTTTAACTTAGTACTTCTTTGAATAACCTCATGAAGTTTTCACCAAGTATTTTTTCTATCTCTCCCGAAGAATATCCCCTTTGAACCAGTCCTTTAGTTATTTTGGGTAAATCGCTTATATCATGCAAATCCGAAAGTTCACCACCTCCGTCGAAATCGGAGCCAATACCTATATGATCGATGCCCACTAAATCCTTCAAATAATCCACGTTATCCAGTAGGTCATCTATAGAAGCAGTGGACTCTTCGTTTCCTTCACTATTCTGAAGAAAATTAGAAACAAAACTTAACCCAATTACACCGCCATTATCAGCTAATCTTACGAGTTGTTTGTCGGTTAAATTCCGATGATGGGAGGTTAAGCTATTGACGTTAGCGTGAGACACAATTACGGGGTCGCTGCTCTCCTGAATAGCGTCGAAAAAACCTTTTCTGTTTATATGAGCTAGGTCAACGATCATCCCCAGTTGGTTCATCTCATTTATGACCTCCCTGCCGAAGTTGGTTAAATGAGAATCGGATTCACATGCTGAACCGTCTCCCAGTGCATTTCGGTGAAGGTGTGTAAGCGTTAAAGAGGTTACACCTAGCTTGTTTAACATACGTAAAACTGAAAGGTTTTCGTGTAGTGGTAGGCCGCCTTCTACGGAAATCAGGGCAGATATTTTCGAGTTTTTAATATTATTTTGTAATCCATCGTAATCTTTAGCCGGCTTTATTCCTTCAGTTTTTTGTATTTCGGACTCCAGAGTATCTAGATAAGAAAAAAGCCTTGAGAGTGGATTAGAATACCTGGGTGAAACCCAGCAGGCGAAAATTAAACAGTTTATGCCACCTTTTTGGGCTTTGGGAAGGTCTATCCTGGAAGATTTCGATTCCTCGGAGAGGGTCAAGTGAGGCCCTAAAAACTTGTTTTTATCACCGATATTGTCGAATTTTCCTCTCGTTTCCGTTATAAAAGGTCCTTTCTCGACCAGCCTCAAGACGGTATCGTTGTGTGCATCAATGACAATTGAGGTCTCGTGTGTCCTGGCGGCAGTATCATTCTGGTTACTGGAACTCATAAAAACCTACCCGTTTTTCCAAATTGGCTTCTCTTTCTTCTTGCAAAACTAGAAATGCATTTTTCCATAATCTTCACCCTCCTAATGTAAAGGAATATTTCAAATGGCTTCTACTGGTTCTTATCTCTAATTTCTAAAATTAACCTTCTTGGACACGACAAGAAAGTGCAACTTTAATCTAGAACAAATACAAGCCACGGTAGTCTATCGTACTTGTCTCACAATCTTAATCAAATGCCCTCGCTTAAAATTTTGGATCACTTTTCCAGTTTGGAAGCGCTGTAGAGGTTGTCAGTATTGGCTATTTACACGTTTTTGCTATCTCCTTTCAGGGTTTCAATGAACAATATTGATTTGAACTTCGGCTAGTAGCTGTATTGCCACTGCTTATCTCCTAACACTTTTTAAGATTGGCTCCATTGGAGCGAGTACCATTGATAACTGGTCAGAACAGTTCGTATATTATCGTAGAGATGGTTATAATTTTCTTTAGAGTGGTAGGATTGTCTCCGTTATTGAGCGTTTTACCAGGCTCAAATTGCATTACTCATCCTAGTTGGCCGCCGTCTACGTGAGATCCATAATGGTACAAGTTTTGAGTAACAGTAACAGGCAAAACTCATAGTTGATGCAGGGAGTCATTTGGCTAAATTTGCAAAAACGGATCGGATATTTAAGGAGTTTGGTTGCTCTGGATTAGCCATCTAAGCGAAGAAAAATTTGGAGACGGCTCTTAGTCCCGGAATCATTATCTTGTAGCAACAAAGTAGAAGTTGGCTCTGTTTGCTTTGACTGTAAGATTTCAGACTGAAAGGGGGTCGATTAGATTTATGAATAGAAAAGATTTGTATCCGCTGAAATTCCACGAGATAATTCGAAGTTACGGTGTAGGGGGGAGAAAGATCCCGAATAAGTACAACAAAGACCTTCCAGAAGACAAAAAAATAGCTGAAACCTGGGAAGTTTCTGACCACGATAAAGACATCAGCATAGTAAAAAACGGTGATTGGAGAGACAAAAACCTCCGCGGGCTCATATGGGAACTAAGAGAAAAGCTCCTCGGGGACGAAGTCTTTAATACATTCAATATGTTCTTCCCGCTCCTCCTAAAACTTCTGGACGCTCGCGAAACACTGGCGGTACAGATCCACCCCGACGACGAATACGCACGCGCAAATCATCTGGATCATAATGGCAAGGCAGAGGTATACCACGTGCTGGAAACTAGAGAAGATTCCACTATCCACTGGGGAGTCAAGGATGGAGTGACCGAGGAGGAGATGGCCGAGGCAATTCGTGCAGGTAAAGGGCTAGAACTTACCCAGGAAGTGCCTGTAGAACCGGGCGATACCATTCCAATCCCCCACCGATGGATACACGCAATTGGCGACGGGATTATAGTTCTTGAATTGCAGCAAAATGCCGATGTAACTTTTGAACCCGGAAGAGTTAAAAAGAGCATTAACAATAAGGAATACGAACTTTACACGGGCTCGGATGCGGCCGATATCTTTATCGACCAGATGATCGTCGAACAGGTACCCAGGGATCAAGCCAAGATAACTCCAGTTTCAGTCAACCTGGGTCGGAACGAAAGGGAGTATCGCTATGCAAGCGAGAAATTTGCCCTTGAATTGTTGAGGCTTAAGGAGGAGTACCATACTTCTTCCGATCAAGATAAATTCTATCTCTATACCGCCTTAGAAGGAAAAGGGACCATAGACTATTCCGGCGGAGAAGAACTCATTGTCAAAGGGGATACCGTATTAATTCCCGCTTATCTGGGGGATTATAGTATAAACCCGGAACCTTCCTGCAAATTGGCCAAGTGTTTCGTGCCCGATCTCAAGAGTGATATCGTAAATCCCCTGAGGGAAAAAGGCATAGAAAAAGAGGCGATAGTCGGACTGGGAGGTTATTCTTCCTTTAATGACGTACAAGGATACCTTGGTGATTCGGGACAAGCTACCAATAACCAGAGCAAATAACTAGTTTATCAACCAGAACGGGCCCATAAAGTCTTTGGAACTACTGGAAACAAAGAAGAACCCCGGCGATCTACGTTCATAACTTCTCTCCCTGTAGACCGCCGGGTGGTTGAGCAAGTTCTACTGCTGTTTAATAGTCATTTCTGTTCTATCAGAACGCTTTTTATCTCAAAAGGGTCGAATTCGAGCTCCAGTTTATCCCCGGTCGGCTCCAGCTCTTCTTTGATATCCTCGATGAGATTGACGGAAAACGCTTTACCGAAGGAGAAGCCGGGCTTGATTGCGGTCTTAGTTCGCCGGCCGTAAGCTTCGTAAATTCTGAACAGATACCTGTCTTCGTAGTCTTCGGCCCGTTTGACTCCTTCTACGATTACTCCAGGGTCCTCTATTTCCATCAAAGAGTACGTCGAGTGATCCATCTCCAGTTTTTCGGACCCCACGGGCACGTTCAGCTGGTAGGATTGCTCGATAACTCCCGCTTCCTGGAAAGACCCCTGGTGAGGCAACAGGGAGTAAGTAAACGTGTGTTCTCCCCTGTCCGCTTCGGGGTCAGGTGACGGAGTGGCCCTGAGCAATGATAATCCCACGTCAGTCCTGTCAACGCTAACGCCGTATTTGCAATCGTTCAGTAGCGAGACACCATAACCGTACTCGGAGAGGTCGAGCCATTTTTGCTGAGCAACTTCGAACTCAGCCGCATCCCAGGAAGTATTGTCGTGAGTTGGCCTGGAAAAATGTCCAAACTGAGTTTCGAAAGTCGCTTCGTCGGTCTGAAGATCAAGTGGGAAATGAGCTTTGAGGAGCTTGTTGTCCTCGTACCAGTTTACTTCCGTTTTGAAATCGACGCGTCTGGAATCCCGGTACATGATCACGTATTGGACAATCTCCGAATCATTGAAAGCCCTTTTTTGAGAGATTACGGCTCTCATTGGGCCTTCCTCCAGTATTCTCGTTTCGGCCTCGGGTAAACTTTCCCAGACGTCGTAATAGTCCTCGTCCAGATCCCACGCTTCTTTACTTTCCCGCAGCGGTATATCTCTGTATAAGCGAAGTTCGTTACCCTTTCTTTCTTCCAGGAGAACCTCTCTTCCTTCGGTTTTATCGAAGATAGAATTCAGGTAGCCATCTCCGTCGAATTTCAGCCTTAACATCGAGTTCTCAAACGACTTTTTGCTTACCTCGAATTCATTTTCAGGCTCGGAAGATTTCGACGACGGTTCAAAAGTCTTCGTACCCAGTGGTGGAAGGTCCGCTACGTCTACCAGTGCTTCCCCGTCTAAATGAGATTCTTGAACCGGGTAACTATTTCCATCTTCGTCCTTCAGGGAGTTTACTTTCTCCTCGAGTTCGTCAATCACAACAACTTCATCTCGCCACCAGGAAAGCGAATTTCTCAGTCTGATTACTTCACGATCCCCTTCTCCGGTGAGGTCTCTTAGGGCCCGGTCGGTTTCCTCCTCTACTATTTTGAATACTTCTCTGTAATCCCTTTCCGCATCCTGATAGACTTCCCGTACGGATGAACCGGGTAAAATATCGTGAAACTGGTTGAACAAAGTAATTTTCCAGGCCTTTTCGAGGCTTTCTCTCGGGTAACCCATTTCTTTGCGAATAGACGCCGTTGTAGCCCATATTTCGGCCTCTCTTAATCCTAATTCGGCCTTTCTATTGTTCTTTTTCGTATCTGCCTGAGTCGTAAGAGTACCACGATGAAGCTCGAGGTATAGTTCGCCCACCCACCTGGGTAGATCCACGTCTTTCTCATCCAGTTCTTCGAAGAAGTCTTTCAGTGATGAAAACTCGATGTCGGGCAAAGCCTCGATTTCGTTCATTGTTTCAACTTTATCCAGCATTTCTCTGGTTACGCCCCCTCCCCCGTCTCCCCATCCAATCAAGTAAGGTATCTCATTTAGCTCGTCTTTTTCCGAGAAGGAGTTTACTGCTTTTCTAGTTTCCTCTACTTCTGCCCTGCCACTGTAGGTATTTGTGGGTAGAAAGTGTGACAGTAACTCCGACCCGTCTATACCTTCCCAGATAAAAGCGTGATGCGGGAACTCGTTTATTTCGTTCCAGCTCAATTTTTGAGTGAAAAAGTAAGGACAGTCGGCTGCCTGAGCTATCGATGGCAGTGAAGGTGGATAGCCGAATACGTCAGGGATGAAGGTGACCTTGGGGTCTACGTCGAACTCGTCCCGGAAGTATCTCTTACCCATTAGGTACTGGCGTGCTATAGCCTCGCCTCCGGAAATATTTACGTCGCACTCTACCCAGAAGGCACCTGTTGGGTCCCATTTTCCTTCTTCTACAGCTTCTTCTATTCGAGAAAAAACTTCCGGATAACGGTTTTTCGCGAATTCGTAAAGATGCGGTTGAGATTGGAGAAACTTAAGTTCCGGATACTCTTCCATCAACTGCAACGTATTTGAGAACGTCCTGCCGGTCTTTCTTACGGTTTCACTCCATGGCCAGAGCCAGGCAGTATCTATGTGAGCGTGACCTACAGTTTCCAGGCTATAATCACTCAGATCCGAGCAGCTTTCCTTGACGTCTTCTAGTTTTTCAAGTGCATAACGAGCTCCTTCGGCCAGTTCCTCGCTGTTATCCGACTGGAAAGGGAAGACTTTTCTGGCTTCGTTAAGAGATTTTAAGATGTTATCGTAGCGCGGTTTCCCTTCCTCTATATCCTTTCGCAAATCATTGAGTAGTTTGACATTTAGATAAAGCTCTCTGACTTCCTGTATGAGTGTATAAATTCCACAGGCCTCTAGAGTAAATTCATTGACGTCAAGCCCACCCCAAAGTGTAGTGGTACCCGCTTCTACGAGTAGATCAAAAGACTCGGCACGAGCGTTTTTGTCTAATAAAAGTTCTTCTCGTCCCTGGTCGAAAGCCTGCCAGGGTTCCCCATTTTTATAGCAAAGTGCCTCCAGGTTTGGTCTTCTCTGTTCGAGTTCCATTTTGGGAGTCCCGGAAGGGCGGGCTGCAAACTTGAGGTATGTCGGCTTACCCTCCATATTTTCCGGTATAGAAAAATCAAGGTTAAACCAGACGGAATCTCCTACAGAAAGATCTGCCGGCAGTTCAGCACCCGATGTTAAATCCGCACCTGATTCACCGGCACCGAGGCGGTTCTTTTCGCCCTTTTCTTTATTTCTTTCCCATTGAAAGCCGGTTTTACATCGTCTAAACTGTTTCTTTCTTACCGCTTCCGGTTCTAAAAAGCCTTGGGTTTTATAAAAACCCATCGTGCCGACTTCATTAATATCTTTGTAAATTCCTATCTGTAGATCCTTTAATAAATCCTCAGTCCTATCCGCTCGTTTTTTCAGAGTCGATTTGAATTTATTCATAATGTAACCTCCAAAACATCGTATCAGAAAAAATTGGAATATTTGTTATTCAAGTTAATATTATGAACAAAGGTATTCTCCGTGACATTAATATAAGTTTAACTTTTTGGTGGGTCCCAAAAAATTCATGGCACTCTAGATGACCGTAGTTTTACCTTCCAAAGTAAAACTCTCTGACACAAGAGTTTAAAAATAAATTATATGGCTTTTTCACTTATTGGTCTAATGTTGGCAGAAGGCGGAAGCAAAATATTATGCTAGAATTGAGTTTTATTTTCAATGAAGAATTTACGGCAACAACACCCCGTAGTTTAAATATGTAATACTACTTGACAAGTATGCTTACATTTATATAATCATTGCAGTATAAGGTGGAAGCATGGAGACTAAGAACAAAAAAGTTAGTAGAGTTAAAAAATTACCCGGCGAAATCGTTTTTTCGGAGGGGTGCTCTTTTTGTTGTTCTAAACAATTTCTTAGCACCTCTGAAGTCATTGCCGGGTTAAAAACACTGACCCAGAAATGTGAGGTGATAGGTGGTAACTTTAGAAAATTTTTGGAGTTAAAAGATTTTTATACCATTTGAATAAGTGGTACCCTTAAAAGGAGGATTATATGAAAAAATTAACCATTGGTGTATTAGTCTTAAGTCTGGTAGTAGGGTTAGGATTCTTCTCTACTAAATCATTTGCTCAGGACCAGGAAGAGATAACGCTGAGAGCCATTGGTGGGCTTACATCTCCTTACAAGCGTATAACTTTCTTCGGCCCGGAGGACCCAGCCAAGGCGAAAAAAAACGTAAGCGAAAAACACTTCAATAGCTTTCCCCTGATAAGTTACAATCAAGCTCATCCAGATAAGAAGGTAAGCCTCGACCTTTACATTCCAGCTTTTTCGGATTTGAGGAAAGAGGAAATACTGGCTCTGACCAGCAGAGAAGCCTATGACATAATGGTCATGGATCACATGTGGCTCGGCCAGTTTGCAGAAAGTGGAGGTCTCTCGGCCGAGTATTCCGAGGAATACAGACAGTGGGCGGACGACTTCGGCCTGTTCCCGGGCTTCAGAGATGGATCAACTTACAAGGGGAAGTTCTATGGAATCTGGAGGTCCACCGATTCCAGAGCGCTCTGGGTCTGGAAGGACGTCCTGCACGCTGCCGGTTACACGATGGAAGACATCAGGACTGCAGAGGGTCTACTCGAGGCACTTCCGGAAATCAATAAAGTTGCAAAGGAACAATTCGATATGGAAGGAGCCCTGGAATACAACTTTGACGGAAAGAGTGCCGTAGGTTATTGGTACGGTTGGCTTTATCAGCTTGGAGGAAAAATCCTCGAGAAGAACGAGGACGGAGAATGGAGGGCTGGCTTTAACAATAAAGCAGGCTACAAAGCCCTGAATTACTTGAAGAAGCTGGACGAAGCCGGTGCAACACTGAAGCGTACGTGGCAGTACAATCTGGTAAACTTCCTGGATAGACGTTACGCAATGACCTTCGAAGGCGGCTGGAACGTATCCGATCTAAACTCTCACTGGCCAGACAAGACACCCGAAGAGATCCAGGTCGAGGTAGGCATGGTGCCCCAGCCTACCTTTGAAGGGAAGGACATGAGGACCCTCACCGGCGGCTTTATGATGGTAATACCGAAAGCTGCCAAGCACGGTGATCTGGCCTTTGATATAATGATGGAACACCTCTTCAGTAACGAAGCAAATTACGCCCAGATGCTTCTCGATCAAGGGAAGTTCCCGACCAATGAAAAGGTGTTCAACAACGAGACATACCAGGAAGGTATGCTCGATAGGATGCCGGACGAGTGGTACGACAAATTCCAGGAAGCCGTCTCTGGAGGAATATTGAGACCTTACGTCCCCGAGTATTCGAGCGTAGCGCAGGAACTCTGGACCGCTATGCAGAAGGTAATTGCCGGGAGGGCAACAGCGGAAGAAGCCCTGTCCACGGCGGCAGATAAAGTCAACAAAATGATGAAAGAGGACTAACCTTAACAAAATTGACAAGCAATGGGAGTGGGGGTGGGCGATTCTACCCCCACTTCTTATTTATATTTACGGGGGTATTATATGAGAAGATATAGCGTGCTTGTTCCTTTGTTGTTTTTATTACCTGCCATGGGGATACTGTTTTTCTTACAGTTCTTCGTATGGTCGTGGAACCTGAATATCGCATTGCATGACGTTACTCTGATGAATTTTCATCAGGAGTGGGATTTTGTCGGGTTGCAGAACTTCGTCGAGGTTTTTACTGACCCCGCAACCTTAGCCTCCCTCAAGAACACCGCCATTTTTACTATTGGGAGCGTAACGCTTCAGATGTTTATTGGTACTTCAATTTCCTATTTTCTCTACAGGGCCGATTCAGCGGTTGAAAAGTTTTTCCGGCCCATAATTATCATTCCCTGGTTGAGTTCCGTCGTGGTAGCGGCTTTCAGCTGGAGATTAATGGCAGCGAAAAATATCGGCTTCATCAATAGGATAATCGAGGCTGTTGGGTTTCCAAGGATTAATTTCTTGGGGAATGGCACTGCGGCGATGACCCTGGTTATCGTTGCCAGCGTCTGGTGGGGAACCCCGTTTGTAATACTACTTTTGAGTTCAGGAATGACATCTATTTCTCCACAGTTGGTCGAAGTGGCGAAAATAGATGGAGCTTCTGAATGGATATTTTTCACCAGAGTTGCTCTACCTATTTTACTTCCATTTCTAGTAGTTGCTCTGATCTTGACTACTGTGTGGGCGTTTAACCAGTTTTCCTTGATTTTATTGCTTACCAATGGGGGACCTTTGAATGCGACGAAAGTGTTCCCGCTCCATGGGTACCAGGCGGCGTTCGATCTGGGTGAGTTTTCTTACGGATCAGCAGTAAGCCTTGGTGCTCTGGCTATGAATTTGATACTGGTATATATATACATCAAAGTTTCCGGCGTCGAGTTTGCAGATTAAGGAGGAAAAATGAGCGAAAAAAAGACTCGAATACTAATTCTTATTAGTTATTCATTGTTTACCTTGCTACCTATATACTGGATAGCTAACTTGTCCGTGCAAGAGCAAGTGAGTTTCCCACCTTCTTACATACCCACGGACCTATCGATTTCAAGTTACGTTGACTTGTTAACTACATCGAATATAGTTACCAGCATACTGAACTCCTTGATGGTAGCAACTCTCTCTGCATTTGTCTCAGTAGTGGTTTGCTCAATGGCCGGTTACGTTTTTTCTCAGTTACAGATGCCCTTCAAGAAGTTTTTCTTCGGGGCAGTTCTTATTACACTTTTACTTCCCCCAGCCCTAAACATCATCCCAATGTACTCGGTGTTCAGCGAACTGGGGTGGTTAAATAGCCGGCTGGCAATAGTATTCATATATCAACTCTCGAATATGCCATTGAATACTTTTCTGTTCACCAATTACTTTGACACAGTGGAAGACCCTATCGTCGAGGCAGCGATAGTCGACGGGGCGGGACCAGTTAAGAGGTTCTACAGAATTTTCCTCCCGTTATCCAAGCCGGCTCTGATAGCAGGATTCTTGTTTGCGTTCCGTTTTGCATGGATGGAGTATTTATATGGAGCGACTTTTATAAAGGAACCATCAAAGAGACTTTTCCCAGCTGCTCTTAAGGTGGCTGTCAGAAGTACCCAATATAATCTTGATTATGGAGTAATGACGGCCGGTGGTATATTGCTATTAGTTCCTACGCTGTTGATCTTAATATTTGGACAAAAATATCTTGAAACAGGACTTCAGCTAGGTGGGGTGGATTAAATTTTGACTACTAGGGGCAAAATTGACGGTGTTAACCGGATTAGGGAATTTTGACTTCAATTCTGTATTGGTAAATTGCATATACTTACGGACCTAAAAGAATCCTTAGAGATCTATTTTAAAAATTTTATCCGGCTGACCTTACCTTATCTCTTCCTGGTGGGGGGATATGTTGCTTCGGTCAGGTTGGTCCCTTTCTCGAACAAGGTAGTGCTGGGTACGTTCTTCTCCTGTTTTGGGTTTTTTGCCTTAATAGCTGTGAGTCTGACTGCCATAGACGTATGGGGGGTTACAAGCGGTGTTAATTTTGGACTCGGGGATAATGCCCTCTACGTTTTAAAGAACCTACCCAGCCTTCTTTTTTCAATGATATTAATTACCCCGGCCGGACTTCTGATTCTATACCTATTCCTAAATTTTTTCAGTTTTTATCTGTTTATCCCCCTTGCCTTTTACCCATTCTTCTTCATCTATTTGTTACCCATTGTCCTCCTAACGGAAAAGGGGGTATTTGAAGGGATCAGGAGATCTTTTGATATGGCGTGGAAAAACTTTCAACGGACTGCCATAATCACATTTATTCCAGCAATCATCATCGGCTATATTATATCTTTTTCGCTTTATGAAGTAGTGTTTCTTTTTTTTCTCCCGATTTGGGTGGTGTTAGTTACTCGTAATTTCTATAGTATTTCCGAATGTGATGCTTCTACAGGTTACTTCACCTCCGTAAACCAGGAAAAATAAAATGTAGGGGGGTGTAGAAAAAATTCATACACTTTCTCAGCCCTTCGATAAGTTGAGCCGTCTATCTTTTGACCGCTCGTGTATGGAAAAATCAACAGACTTAACTAAATAGTACCTTATAAACAAGTATCGCGACTGCAGTATACTTTTAATCCAGAAACGAGTAATTTGTTTTACAACTTAAAAGGGCCCAGGCAACCTACTTTGCAGGCTAAAATTTTCAGACTTTAATTGTATATCAGAATATTGCAGAGCCGTAGAGAAGATGCACCAAGAAAGATGTTACTTATTTCAAATGGGGTCTTCCCCAAAACTGTTTTAGATATCTTACTTATTAATTTTGGTTTTTTAACTGGACATAAGGTCTTTGAAGAACTTAGAGAAGGGTAATCCTAATCAAAAGTTGGTAAGTTAAGCTTAAACGAAATTGGTTTTTCAGAGAACCAGAAAAATTCGTAGTGACGAGGGAGTACCCAAAATTTAATTAGTATATTTAGAAGGGGTGAGGTTGAATAAATTATGAACAAGGTAAAGCTAGGTATTATCGGTACTGGTGTAGCAGCTCGCCAGTTGCACTGGCCGGCACTGAAACAGTTGAAGGACAAATACGAGATCGTAGCACTGGCAAACAGGACCAAGAGTAAGGCGGTTAAATTTGCCGAAAAAATCGGTCTAGCCACGGAAAACGTTTATCAAGATTACGAAGAATTGCTGGATCGTAATGACGTAGAAGTAGTAGATCTAGCGCTTCCTCCGAGAATGAACTACGAGGTTGCTTCAAAAGCTGCCAGCCAGGGGAAGGACGTTATCTGTGAGAAGCCAATCTCGACTTCTTTGGAAGATGCCGAAAAAATGCTGGAGCTTAAGGAAAAATACGGAATAAAGTTGCTTGTAGCTGAGAATTTTAGATACGAAGACACTATTCAGTTTGCCAGGGATTTTCTTTCAAAAGAGTCCAGCGCGAATCCCTTTTTGATGACCTATCAATGGATGCAACCCGTGGGAAAGGACGACGAAATAGCGAGCCGGCCATGGCGGGAAAATCCCGAGCACGCCTCCGGTTTCCTTCTTGATCATGGCGTTCATATGATTGACGTGGTTCGTTACCTTATGGGAGAGATTGATCTGGTTCATACGTTTGGGCAAGATCTGAAGGAACACCTGGGTGGGGTGGATACTGCTATATTCAACCTGAAATTTGAATCGGGTAATCTTTGTTCGGTAAATTGGTCTTTTGCATCAGCTACTGAACGAACTGGCCATATTCACCTGTGGACTCCGGGAGAAACGTTGGTTGTTAGTCCCGACGAAGTAAGCCAGCATCAGCAGGGGAGCCTCCAGACGCTGTTTGAATCAGGCGAACGTTCCAGTTTCTATAAAGAATTTGAAGATTTTTATTATGCGTTAAAAGAGGATAAAGAACCGGAGATGCGGGCTGAAGATGCATACCGCGACTTGTGCTCCGTGCTGGCTGCATCCGAGTCGGCTTTCGAAAGCAAAATTCAAAAAGTAGAAAATATAGAGCAAAGGTGATTAAAACCATGAGACTTGAAGATCAAGTAGCCATAGTAACTGGTGGAGCGTCAGGTCAGGGTAGAGCTATATCTAAGTTATTTGCTAAAGAAGGTGCCAGGGTAACAGTGGCGGATATCGATGAAGAAGGTATCCAGGAAACCATTAACCAGGCCAGTGATATCGAGGGAGTATCGAAACACGATTTAGTTGGTATGCCTACGGACGTAAGCAGCGAAGAAGAGGTTAAACAATTAACCGAGCGTACTGTAGATGAATTTGACAAAGTAAATATCTTGGTCAACAGTGCCGGGACGCTTGCGCCTCCCGATAAAAAAGCTCACGAGCTTTCAGTTGATGAGTGGAACCGTACTTTGGATGTGAATCTTTCTGGGCCATGGCTATGTACCAAACATGCAGTCCCGTACATGAAAAAGGTCGGCGGGGGAAAAGTAGTAAACGTAGCTTCAACTGCGGGCATGCGCCCTTTCCCGGGTGCATCTCCTTATTGCATTTCCAAAGCCGGGCTTTTGATGTTGACTAAAACTTCCGCTCTGGAATACGTTGATGATGACATTCGCGTCACCGCTGTGGTGCCGGGCCATATAGATACAGCCATGATGGACCAGGTAATAGAAGACATGGAAGAGTCCGGCGTGGAGGACGCCGAAGAGCAAGTTCGAACGGGGAGCAATCCAATGGGTAGGCTTGGGACGCCGAAAGAGGTTGCAAAAATCACCCTATTCCTGGCGAGCGATGCTTCGTCCTTTGTAACGGGCTCTTTTGTTTTGGCAGATGGTGGTTATATGGCTGGATAGGAACTATTTTTTCCAATATCACGAAAATCCCCGGGCAGCTCTGAAGTCCGGGGATTTTCAGTAATATTACGGTAAAGGTAGAGGGGTTAGCTTATATGGGCTCTGAAGGGGGGTATTTGGTAAGGCAATTAAGAAAGGTTCAATCCTGGACCTCTTGGTTCCTTGCCATGGCAATTTTTCCAGGTCTCTTCCTTTTGTTAAACAAAACTCCCCCTTGCGATTATTCATTCATTAAGGGTTGCAAAATTGGGAGGAAGGTGATTGTATAAGGATGTCGGAGAAATGTGAATTTCCTCTCTCCGACATCCTTTCTGTCTACAAACTTTGTGATCTGTTAATCCAGAGTTAAACCAAGGTCAGAGATCTCTTCCACGACCTCATCGTATTTCCTTTTCCATTCTTCACCCGGTTGGTGATTCTCAAGATCGTAACATTCCTTAAAGCTCTGGCCGTCGGAAGGATCTTCGAGCCCGTCCTCGTATTTTGGGATTATCTCTTTGGCGATCTCGTTTGCGTCCGAACGACTCATCCCGGCTGCGGATTTGAAGACTTTCCCGGCAAATTCGATTTCAAGAGGAGTTAAGTGGTTGGTTAACCTCCCACCGGCTGATCGAGTTCCCGTACAGGAAGTAGCCCCTGATACTGCCAGGTTCATCATACCCACGGCAGTTTCATAGAGTAAAGCCTTCGTTGAAGGTCCGTTGACCTGATTTAAAACTGAATTCAGGGCAAGGTGGGTATTTCTACTCAGGGCCTGGAACGTTAGCCCCAGAGACCACTGGTTTTTACCATCGGTATTCCCCATGTAATGCATATCGAGCGGGAAGCAGGCTCCGTTCGAGGCCTGGTATACCGTGTACAAAAGAAGACTGTTGGCTATTGCTGCCACAGTGGTGCCCTCCGGTCCTCCAGCATAACCTCCTAACATTACCCAGGACCCCGCGTATATATTTTCTCCCCCGGCATTATAAGTTTGAGCGAGTTTGAATAGAGATTCGTAAGAAGTTTTCACTCCGGCCGGAGAAAGTATGAGGGAGATGTCTCTTTCCGGTTTATAACCTCCAGTTAGGCCATAACCGCCCAGAAAACCGTATTCCGTAGTTGAACTTCCTACGGCGAATAGACCAAGGCCTTCTCTACCAGCTCGTTCGAGTCCTTCTTTCATTAATTCGGCCTGGTATTTTCCTGCAAGCAGCTCATGAGGCACACCTGATTTCAATTCTCTACCCCAGACTGTTTCCAGCGAAGGACCTTCCATAACGTCTACTTCATCCACACTGGCTATAGCTTCAACCATCGGGACGAAGTCTTCCTCGCTAACCACTATGCTTAACGGTGCTATCATTTTTGGCTGGACTTCGTCCTCGGTATCTCTGGTCTTAAACTCTACTTCCTCTTTGCCCCCGCCAAGATTAAAGCTTGCAGGTGCTTTATCAATACGTTCCAGGATTTCGTCTTTCGAAAAATCCACGACTCTGTGGGTATCAGTGCAGAGCATTCCCAGTTCTTCGGCAGCAGCGAGGCCAGCTTCAAAATAACGATCGGCAAGTTCATCGTCCTGGTTTATCGGATTCCCGGGATCGCAGGTGCCCTTAAGGTCGTATTCCCTTACTATTTCCATGATTGTCTGGGGCATAATACGATTGTTCCATTTCTTTTCCTTCACCACTTTTCCCGTATTGGTTCTGTCTAGAACTTCTAACATCCAATCTTTATCAATAGACATATTAATCCTCCTCAAAGACGAAATCTTCTGAAGGTTTCGAAGGTGATTCCAGTGCTCGTTCACATGCCTTTACTGCACCTGCCGCGTTCTTAGCCCAGATGTCAGCCCCCATATCCTGGGCTATTTCCTTTGAGACAGGCCCACCACCAACAGCTACGTAGAATTCTTCCCTTTTATCCATATCCTCTAGTAAATTGATTACCTCTTTTTGGTAAGGGATAGAAGTAGTCATTAAGGCGGATAAGCCGATGATATCTGCGCCCATCTCCTCGGCTTTATCGATTATATCCATGGAAGGAATATCTGTACCGATATTTTCTATCTCGAAGCCGGATATGTCCAGCATTATGTCGACAAGGTTTTTACCAACGTCGTGTATATCCCCTTTGACTGCAGCAATGAGCACCTTGCTAGTTTCTGATGCGTCCTTGTCCTCTAAATGTGGTTTAAGAATATCCATTGCCCCTTGCATGGCCTCTGCTCCCCAGGTAAGTTCAGGTAAATATATCTCTCCTTCCTGGAACCAGTCCCCCACTTCTCTTATTGCTTCGGTAGCAGCCTCTATTGCTTCGAGGATATCCCTATCCTCATCAACCACTTTTTGAGCCGCCTCTTCTGCGGCTTCCTGGTCCATCTCTTTCACCGCTTCTTGCAGGTTCACCAATATTTGATCGTCCGGCATACTTTTCCTCCTTATGTTTTGTAAAGCTGTCATACAATTATCAATAGGATCATTATTTTACTTAAGTTAGGTAATACGTGCAACAAAAAAGAATTCAGTTTTTACTTCTGCTTTCTTCACAGATTGATTTTTACTTTTATTTCTTTTGAAAATTTGTCAGGTTCATTGTTTATATGTCTTCAATTAGACTACCCAGTTCTAATTCCTCGAGTTTGGAAGCTTTGGGTGTTCCGTCCTCGGTCCAACCCCTCAATTCGTAATACCGGTCGAGCATCGATGCTAAATCCACTTCCAAACCCTCTTCCACCTGTTCTCCGGTGTCCATGTCGTATACCGATATTTGCTCTTCCAGTATCCTCTCGGGTAATTGATCGTCCGTTCTATCTATACCATGACGGTGATTATACATCCGTTCTAGATTTACAATTCTTTCTCCTGCCTTGATCAAAGCCTTTCCGTCAAGCTCAAATTCTTTAAAAGTACTGAGTCCTCTTGCGAGATCCTCGGGATAAAGAGCAAAGTTCTCGGTTGTTGAGAATTTGCAGACGCCCAGTGCATCGGATATCGCGTTAAAAGCTTCAGTAAAGACGATCATATCGGGCTTACAGGTCTCATCTACGTGATCAAGGACCTCGGGCATACATTCGGAGAAGAAGCTTTCTCCGACTTCCTCGTTGTTGGTTAAATCTATTGTAGGTAAGGCGTAAAGATGGTCCGCGCCCCTATTAGAAGTAGAATGAGCCAGGCCATAGGATTTACAAACTCTCGGTTCTTGTCTGGGCATCTCCATTCCTTTTACGTGCATAGCGTAGTAAGAAGCGCCGCCTCCTATTTTATTGGCGGCATCTTGAACTCCCTCTGCCAGTGTTTCACCTAAACCTTGCCTGTGAGAAATATCCTGAATTAGCTGGATAACAGTTTCGCTATCCCCCCATTCGAGGCTTAAGTCCTCGCTATCCAGTAAACCATTTTCGTGGCATTCCATTGCAAAGGCGATTACTACTCCCGTAGAAATGGTATCGATTCCAAGGCGATTGCATAAGAGGTTTCCATGTATGATGGATTCTAGATCACCGTTCCCCACCAGTGGCCCCAGGGAATCCATCGTTTCGTACTCGGGTCCCTCGACTTCACTCTTATATTTACCTTTATCCACTTTAGAGTGACGAGAACAGGCAATGGGACAGGAATAACAGCCCGAGTTTTTCGTAACGTACTCATCCAGACTCTTTGCGTCTATCTGATCGGCGTCTTTGAACTGGGCGTATTGATGATTTCTCGTGGGTAAATCTCCCCGGACGTTTTTGGGCCCTATTAAGTGGGCAGTACCCCATTTTCTTAAGGATTTTGAACCTGGGTGTTGCCCTACTTTTTGCATCATCCGTTTTGCAATATCCGCGAATTCAGAACTGTAGTCGACTTCACCTTCGCCGCGTACGGCAACGGCTTTCAAATTTTTAGAGCCCATAACAGCTCCTAAACCACAGCGAGCTGCCGTTCGGCTATAGTCGTTGACTACGGAAGAGAACTTAACCAGGTTCTCTCCGGCGGGTCCAATGGAGGCGACTTTTACTCCGGAAAACCTTTCCTTGAGCTCATCCTCTACTTCTTTTGTAGTCATACCCCAGTATTCATCAGCTGAGATTAATTGGAGGTCCTGGTTGTCTATGAATAAAACCTGTGGTTCGGAGGACTCACCTGAGAATACAAGCGCGTCGAAGCCTGCTTTTTTTAGCTCCGGGCCAAAATATCCGGAAGAATTAGAGTATCCATATATTCCCGTCAGAGGGGATTTTCCTGTTAGAGTGTATCGAGCAGAAGTTGGCCAGGGAGTTCCGGTTAGAGGCCCCGTAGAAAATATGAGCAGGTTCTCGGGATCTAGCGGATCCACTTCGGGACCAACACGGTCATAGAGTATTTTTGCTGCATACCCCCTGCTCCCTAAAAATTTAGAATAGAGTTCCTTTTCGGTCTCTCTAACTTTTACCTGATTTTCCGAAAGGTTAATTTCTGCGGTTAGCCCCATATTGAATCCTCCTTGGGTATAAAAATCTTTCCCTTATTCATGAGTTAAAGCCTCGGTAGGACACACTGATACACACAGACCGCAGTGTCTACATCTCTCTTTACTTAGTTCCATCTTACCATTTTCCAGACTTCTGGCATCATACGAGCAAACAGTCACACATCTGCCACAGTTTATGCATTTATTTTCATCGAACTTGAAGGACAACTCGTTTGAATGTTCCTTGCCGGTTACGTTTTTCAAAGCCGCTCCAGTTACCTCCGATGGGGTCTCATATTCCATGGAGTTCATCAAATCCTCCATATCCTGTCGGAGGGTTCCAAAGTACTCCACTCCCTTCAAGATCGCGGCAGAGCAAAGCCCTGTCGCAGCGGCGCCGGCCATCAAGGCTTCCATTGCGTCTTCTGCCGAGGTGATCCCCCCAGTGGCGATGATGGGTTTTTCGGTTGAACTCGCGATCTGTGCAACGTATCTTAGCATCAGCGGGTTGATCGCTTCTCCACTGAGCCACCCAGTTCCGTTTTCACTACCCAGCAGTGGACTCTCTTTTTCGATATCGATTTTCAGGACCGGACCCAGAGAATCCATTACTGTCACCCCACTTCCTCCGGCCTCAAGTGCTTCCAGGGCAGTTTCGACCGGGGAATCCCAGTTTGGGCTGACCTTAACGAGTACGGGCTTATTCGTAATTGAACGGGCCTTTTCTACCATGGGCAAAAGTGTGTTCCTGTCATAAGAAACGAGTTCAAACCCGTCGGCTCCAGCTTCTTCAACTGGCTCCAGAAAGCTTTCTACTTCGGCGGCAGTGTGACCTATGCTTGCAATCAACATGGCCGAGATGTCATTTACCCTGGGTATTTCGTCTTCGATCCATCGTTCAGGGGGGAGGTCGGACCATTTTTCTGCGTTTATCAAAGAATTATTGTCCGACTCAACTATGTGCGGGGTAGGGTTTTCCGCAGCCTCCTGGCGAATGGTTTTAGTTACTATGGCCCCTGCCCCGGCCCGGTCGGCCTTGATAATACCTTCTGCGCTATAGCTTAAAGGGCCAGAAGCCAAAACAAACGGGTTCTCTAGGGTATTTCCAAGGAGAGAGACTTCTAAATTCATTAAGATATCACCCTTTCCAAAGTTTATGGGCTGCTTTGTTTAATTCCTTTCTGGCCGACTTCAAATCCACAGAAGTGTAAGTGAATTCGCCGTTCCTCATTACTGAATTACCGTTGATGAAGACGTCTCTGACGTGTTTGGGGTTCCGCCTCATAATTAACTGCTCGTAATAATTGTGGTCCCGAAAAGGAGTTTCGAAATCCGCATCCAGCGCAATCACGTCGGCACGATACCCCTTTTTCAAACGTCCCAACTTGTTGAGTCCAAAAGCGTTTGCCCCGTTAACCGTTGCTAACTGTAAGACCTTTCTGGCGGGCATTACGTCTGGTGTCTCGAGGTTTCCCTTGTGGATCAAGAAAGCGGCGCGCATGACTTCAAAGAAGTTGTTAATATATCCGTCGGTACCTAAAGAAACGTTTATCCCTTTCTCGAGTAAATCTGGAACCGGAGCTATGCCCCCACCAACCTCACAGTTAGACAGCGGGACGTGCGCGAGGTTGACTCCTTTATCCTTTAAAATCTGAATTTCTTCTTCGCTTAGCTTAACCCCCTGAGAGGCCAAAACGTGGTTATCCAGGAACCCCAAATCTCGATAAAGCTGTACAGGGGCCAGGTTATGCCGGTCTTTGCATACCTCGGGTTCATAACTACTTTCATTCAGGTGCATTTGAACTGAGAGCCCGTTTTCCTTGCTCAGAGCGGACGCTTTTTCGATAAAATCCGGAGAACAAGTAAAAGTGGTATGGACACACATCATACCGGAGAGCAAGGAATCGTTTTCCTTTTCGAGGGAGAAATCCACGTTTTCTTTGAGCCCCTTATTTCCATTGGCCCTGCTTATTCTTTCCGAAGCCTCAAAAGACAGCACGGCTCTGACATTTAACTGGTCTAATACCTCTGCCTGTGTCGCAAGGGCTCCAGGGAGGGCATTGGGTGCTTCCATAACGTTACAAAATGTTGTAACGCCACTGTTAATAAGTTCTAAGGCGGCTGCCCTGGTACTAATTTCTATTAACCCATGGTCTATTTGGTTCTCCACTTCTGGCCACCAGAATTTTTCGAGAAAGTCCTTGAAACTGCCAATTTCTGGGGTCTCTATTCCATGGGATAAAATACCGTAGGAATGCATGTGAGAGTTGATAAACCCAGGAGAGAGGATCTTGTCTCTTAAATCTATAACTTCGGCCTCTGGATACTCTTCCTGGAGTTTCCCGTTGCCAGCTACTTTCCTGATCATCCCATCCTCGATCGCGACCCCACACTCTTTTTTGAGATGGTCCTGACGAGGATTTATTAAATAATTACCGAGTAATAATTTCATTTTACACCGTTTAATTTATAAGTCTGAATATACCGACGAAATTTTTCTTTGGACGAACTCTCCTCTCTCAGTTTTACCGAGGTATTCTCCTTCTGAAATCAAAACTTCCCCCTTACTTATAACTGTCCTGGGCCAGCCTTCCACCTGAAGCCCCTCGTAAGGGGACCAGTCGACGTCTTCGTGGAGATTCTCGGGTGATATTTCCCGTTTAACTTGAGGATCAAAAACAACTATGTCGGCATCGTATCCCGGTTCAAGCAACCCTTTCTTTTCCAGACCAAAGATTCTAGCAGGTCGAGTTGAGGTAATGCTTACCCACTTCTCCAGAGAAATCTTGCCAGTTTTCACCCCGGCATCATAAATGAAACTTAACCTGCCTTCTATTGAAGGAAGACCGCCGGGAACTTGAGTAAAGTCATTACCGCTGAGCTTTTCTGCTTCCGTAAAAGGAGCGTGATCCGTGGCCACAACCTGAAGAGCTCCAGAATTTAAGCTTTGCCAGAGAGCTTCTTGGTCTTCTGCTTCTCTTAAAGGGGGAGAGCAAATGTACATTTCTCCTTTGGGTTGCTCAAGTAGTTTTTTGTCCAGGAGCAAGTATTGCGGGCAGGTTTCGCCGTATATATCCTCGCCTCGCTTCCTTGCTTTTTGTATTTTGTGAAGGGATCTTTTCGCTGACACGTGCACTACGTACAGGGGGGAGTCAGCCAGGTTGGCTACAACGATAGCCCTGCTTACTGCTTCGGCCTCCTGTAATGGGGGTTTGGACGCGGCGTGGAATCGTGGCTCACACTTGCTTTCTTCCAGTTTTTCAGATTGGAGGGCCTTAGATAGAGGACCGTTTTCGGAGTGGATTATTGGTAAGCCTTTTAAAGAGCCCAGTGTTTTCAAGACTTGGTAAAGTTGATCGTCATCAAGTTTTAAGCCCTCGTAAGCCTGATATAACTTAAAACTGGTAATTCCTTGATCCATTAAACCCCTTATTTCCCGCTCCTCTATTCCCCGACTTGCATGCCAGCTTGGAATCGTCATATGGAAACTATAGTCCAGCTGAGCTTCGTTATTCGCTGCTTCCTTTCTACGTTCAAAGGCCTCCTCCAATGACACGCCTTCCTCGGGCTCTACGAAATCAATGACTGTGGTAGTCCCCCCGTGGCTTGCCGCAATCGTTCCGGTATGAAATGTATCGGCAGTCACCAGGTCACCCGATTGCATCTCTAAGTGAGTATGCGGGTCTACCCCACCTGGAACGACAAAACAACCGGAAGCATCGATCTCGCTTTCTCCTTCTAGATTCTTCGATACTGATTCGATGGTCCGGTCATTGATTCCGATGTCACCGCGAAAGCGCCCGGATGGATTCACTATAGTTCCGTTTTTTATGACGAGTTCAAACATAAAGAAAAATTTACCCCGGGGTAGAGAACTTTTTTACCCCGGGGGTTATTTATTAATTAAGCCCAGTAATTGTGATGCCAGGCGTGGTCCTCTAGTCTTTCAAGGTAGCTCTTGGGTAGCGGTCCCTTGTCCGAGGTGCTAACGTTCTCTTCCACGTGCTTCGGGCTCCGCATACCAACTATGACCGTAGAAACTGCTGAGTGACTGAGCCCGAACCTCAGTGCACCTTCGGGGAGTGAGTCTACTTCCCCTTCCTCTATCATCCATTCCAGGTCCTGAGCTCGCTGATAAACTTCTTCTTTCCGGTCTTCTCTAAAGTACCAGTTTCTCCAGTCGTCTTCCGGAAATTCCGTTTCCGGGGTAATCTTACCGGTCAACGCTCCTTCGTCGAGGGGAGACTTCGCAATCACCCCTACCTCTTCCTCTTCTGCGAGCGGGAAAAGGTTTTCCTGTGGTTTCTCCTGTTCGTAAATGTTGTAGACGACGTTACATGCATCTATTAGACCCGTTCCGATAGCTCTGGCCGGGTAATTCGGCTCTTCTTCTGGAAACGGGAACACCAGGGACAATCCAAAAGAGGAGATCATCCCGCTATCTTTCAATTCTGAAACCGCCTCTTTCCAACCGTCCGATTTTGCCCACTCGTCCACCCAGACATGGAGTTGAAGAAAATCGATTTTGTCCTGGCCTAGGTTTTCAAGGCTCTTCTCGGTTGCTTCAAGGATCCAGTCCTTTGGATAAGCCTCTTCCACAGGTACTTCGGGGCCGGGCACGTATTCATCGTTCTTTGGCGGAACTTTAGTGCCGATGTATACCCTTTCGTCCCGTTTTCTTACTGCCTCACCCACTATTTCCTCGCTTTTTCCTTCGCCATAGCCCAGAGCCGTATCAATAAAGTTAACTCCGTTGTCTATTGCCAGGTTTAGTGACTCGAATGCTTTTTCTTCCGAGCTCCCCTTCCATTCACCTTCACCTATTCCCCAGGCGCCGTATCCTATTTCAGACACCTTAAAGCCTGTACTACCAAGTTTTCGATAACGCATTTAGGTCACCTCTTTTAGGCTTCCAGTAGATCGTGAAGGTGGTATTCGTAACTGCCGAACTCACCGCCAAAGTTCATCGCACCAATGGAGATTAAGTCTCCGGAATTGGTTGCTGCTCGAAGGCCAGCTTCCATTGCGTTCTCCATTTTGTCCATTGAGGATCCAAACATCAACAGGTTGAGTATCGAGTTAACGTCTTCCGGAACCTTACTGTCTTCTATCTCATCCCTCAGGGCGGGTACGTAATCCCATTCTCGGTACACCTGTTCGAGTCCGTATCCCATTGGCGAAACACCGTCGATATCCTTTATTGCTGCTTTAGCTGCTTTTACGGCGAAGATGGCTTCTGATTCGTTATCGGCATAGCATACAAAGTGGCCATCAGTACCTTCCGTAGAGTAGCTTACCTCTTTCTCGTACTTAAAACTGCCAGTAGTCGTTGGAGTGACGGCCATTTCGTGCCCGCTAATTACTTCCTCGCAGTCGTGCCCTTCCCAGTTATCTTCAGTTTCGCCGTAAAGGTCGATACTTTCCGTCTCTACGTCGGATGCCGGGAAATCGAATACTGCACAGGAAGGAACGAGAGTTGATAGTACTACCCTCAGGGCAAGCTGGTCTACTAGTTGCTCGTGTTCTCCAGGTGGCATGGTTAACTGAACAGCCACTCCTGATCTACCGTCCGGAGTTTCGGAAGGGCTGACCGCACCTTCAATTCCACCGGAAACGTTTGAACCTAATTCGCTGGAACCGGCAGCACCGACGAATTGGTGAGCGGCTTCCATGGCAATATCTTCCGAAATAGCCGTTATTACCAACCTAACAACTTCTAGTTCCCATGCTTCTGCAAAAGTGTCCTTAATTTCTACACTGTTCATCTTCATTTCACATCACTCCTGAATTTGTTTATTGTGCTTCTGGATTATCGACCATGACTTTCAGGTCTTCTTTCTTCTTGGCTACTTCAAATGCTTCGTCGATTTCTTCGAGAGGAAAGCGATGAGATATAATTGGCTCTACGTCTACGACACCCCTCTCAATAACTTCTAGAGCAGTTTCGTATTTACCAAAGGTAGAATCGTGACTTCCCACAATAGTTAATTCTTCATAGTGAATTGGATCCAGGTTAAGAGTTACGGGATCACTCATCGTTGCGGCAAAATAAACGATCTGTCCCCTTTTGGAAGATATATCAATTGCTTCCTGAAGGACTGAAGGATCATGTCCTGCCGCACTGACCACTACGTCCGCACCTCTACCGTGGGAGACATCGTTCACGAGGTCTACTACATCCTGATTTACCTCGCCCTGACTCTCGACCTCCACCGTATAATCAGCCCCCAGCTCTTTCGCCGCCTGGAGTCTCCTGGAGTTTAGGTCGACGATAACTGTTCCAAGGCCTCTATTTTGCAACAACTGCATATGTAGAAGGCCAATTGGGCCGGCTCCAATAACGACACCTATTCCTCCCAGGGGTACGTCATTGAGCTTTTCGTTTCCGTTGATGCAGCAGGAAAGGGGTTCGGTAAAAGCGGCCTCGTCCAGTGAAACACTTTCCGGGACGGAAATCAGGTTTTCATACGGGTAAACCGCGTATTGTGAGAACCCTGCCGCGATGTAGGACTGGTTCTCGCAGAGATTATATTGCCCTTCGCGGCAGTAATGACATACATTGCATACAACCCGACCATCCGGTACTACGGCATCCCCTTCTTCTAGCTCGGCCAGATCAGGTACGTTGGTTCCGACTTCTTTTACGGTACCTGAAAGTTCGTGGCCCATCTGGAAAGGATACTCGATGTTCCAGCTTGAAGGTTCGTTGCCCATGTAAGCTTCAAGGTCGGTGCCACATATCCCACAGGTGGAAACCTCAATCAAAACTTCTTCTGGACCCGGTTCCGGGATCTCTTTTTCCTGAATAGTAAACTCATATGGTTCTTTTAGCGGAGCAGCTTTCATAAGTTTTTATACCTCCGAATTTTTTAGTAATAGCGTGGAAGTTCAATTCCTTCCTCCGAAAACCTGTTACGAGCAAAATCTTTGCTCTGTTTCAGAACTTTTTCTTCGTCGATACTTACGAACTCGTTTTCTCTCACTATGATTTCCCCGTCAACGATGACTGTTTCCACATCGTTAACGGCGCTTGCAGAATAAACCAGGTTGTTAATCAGGTTATTGATTGGCTGCATATGGATGCCACCGAGTTCTACTAAAATTACGTCGGCTCTCTTACCCCGGGCAAGTGACCCTATTGACTGATCTCTTCCAAGAGCTTGCGCCCCTCCAAGGGTTCCCATCTTTAGAGCCTCGTATGCTGGTAAAACGGATGGGTCGTTTTGAGTGACCTTTTGCAGCATCCCGGCAATTCGCATTGCTTCAAATATATCCATGTTATCATTTGCTGCTGTCGTATCCGTCCCAATTGAGACAGGAATACCAGCATCCAGCATATCCTTTACCGGTGCAACGCCGTCGGCGAGCTTCATATTACATTCTGGGTTGTGGGCCACACTCGTTTCTGAATCGGCGAGTATCTGGATGTCTTTGTCTTCTACCCACACGACGTGGGCTCCAAGGACGTTTGATCCCAGCAAATCAAGCTCCTGTAGATATTCAACCGGCGTGAGGCCATGCCTTTTTTTGATTTCGGTTGCTTCGTATTCAGTTTCAGCTACGTGGGTGTGGATCCCAACTTCCTCTTCTTCCGCCCTGTCCCTGATTTCCCCTATAAGGTTTTCGCTGCAGGATATGGGATCAGCTAAACCGTATCTAAAGTTTATTCTGTCGTGTTCCAGTTTGTCGCATCGGTTCATCCAACCCTCGGCCAGTTCAAAGCCCTGTTCTAAAGGAAGCAACATCTCCGGGTTGTCCCACTCATCCAAATCCGTGAACGTAAGTGTATGGTCTACCCTTATTCCGAACCTCTCGTACTCCGATACAAGCTCCGGATCAGTAGCCCACTCCATATTTAGAATGGTGGTAATACCCGATTTAAGGGCTTCCAGGCAGCCGAGCCTGGTTGCCTGGGTCTGGATTTCCGTTTCTCCTTTCAGATAATCCTGTACAGCCATATTTATGACGGGCGAAGATACTTCCTCGATCCATTCACTTAGCTGAAGGTCATCGCGCGATCCCTTGAGAAAGTTCTGGAGGAAGTGATGATGGGTATCTATGAGGCCCGGCATTAAGAGCTTGCCTGAAGCGTCTATAGTCTCTCTACCTTCGTACCGGTCACCAACCTCGTTTGATGGTCCTATATCGACTATTTCACCCTGGTTGACGGCCAGTATTCCGTCCGTAATAAGGGTATCGGACCAGTCCGACGCCTCTTCGTCATCCAGTGGCAGTATGGCCCCATCCCGGATCAAGAGATCGACTTTTTGGCTCATAATTGATTTATTAGGAGGATAATAAGTTACTTATTTGCCGTACGGTGGCTTCCGGATCATCCGATTGCCAGACTCGCCTTCCAATTGCGACCCCTGCAGCTCCACCTTCGACGGCACCATTTACCAAATTTTCAAGCGAAGAGCCGCTTTCGGATTTGGGCCCTCCGGCAACTATTACCGGCCTTTGAACTGACGTCGTGATTTCGGAAAAGTCAGCTGGGTCACCACAGTAGTTCGTCTTAACGATGTCCCCCCCGAACTCCATGCCAATTCTGGCGACGTGCTCTATGGATTCTGCATCGTACTGTTCGTCACCAGTGGGCATCATCTCCGCCAGTACTGGGATGTCGTAACGATGTGCTTGTTCGGTAAGTTCCCCCAGGTACTCCATAACACCGGTTTCCGCTCCTCGGCCGAAAAATATCGACACAGCAACGGCATCTGCATCCAGCTTCAGGGCAGTCTCAACTGATGCCACCGGAGTTTCCTGTTGAGCTTCTTCACTGGCACCCAGAGTAATGCTTGTCCTCAGTGCCAGACCCACATCTGGAGTTAAAACGGGCTTAATTGTCTCAGCGAAACCGGGGGTTACCAGTAGGCCGGATGCACCTCCGGAAATTACCTTTTCAGTAATCTCCCTTGGCTCCTTGATGCCTTCGATTGGTCCAAGCCAGGGACCGTGATCCATGGGTACAAGTAAACAGGTATCGTTTGGACCAGAAAACAACCTTTTTAAACGGCGATTGTCATTCATGTTAGGTTACCTCTCCTTTGTTTTTTTAATGTTAAAGCTATAATTACTGGCTCTCCTTTGAACCTTGATTTTCTCTTTTCGTAATTGATATAGTCATCACTTTCTCAAAACAAACTATTAACTATCTACTACAGCAAATGTATTTCGAAACAATTAAAGCTTCTCGGATTGTTTTAAGGCAAAATTACTTAATTCTTTATAGGTTTGATACCCTTCCGAATATACGCCCTCTAACTCGTTCCTTGGTTGAACGATCTCCGGGTCCGCATATGTTTTGTCCAAGTTTCGCTTGAAACTTTCTTCGTTCATTTCCGAACTCGAGAGTGCAAATAGTACACGTGTAACTGCCTCACTTCCGCGTCCGGCGAAAATAGACACTTCCATCTGAGTTACGTCCGCGATAATTTGAGGCCAGCCCTTCGTGTCAGCCCCTCCACCTGCAAGAGATAGCTTTTCGGGCTGTAGTCCGTGTTCATTGTAAATTTCCAAAAGATGGCGCAGGCTGAAACCTATGCCTTCCATAACGGCCCTTATGGCATGACGATAGTCGTGACTTAGCCTGAAGCCGTAAAACCCTCCTTTTATATCATCGCTCCAGAACGGGCTCCGTTCCCCGCTCAGGTACGGAATAAAAGTTAGCCCATCTGATCCCGGTTCGACGTCCAGTGCCTCCTCAATGGTTTCTTCGAACTCCTTATCCCTCTCTTCTATCCCCGTAATTTTATTTTGTACCCATTCGAGGGCAGCCCCGGTGGTGGATGAAACTCCCCCAAAAAAATTAAAGTACGGGAATAATGGGTAAGTGTATAAGCGGTCGTCGGAGTCTTTTATTACTTCATCCTCTTCCCCCAGTGACATAAATATCATCGAGGAGCTGCCGAGAGTACAGGTGACTCTTCCTTCATCGGGAGGCGCACCGCCCATTAATGCCGCAACGTCGCCGATCCCGGTGAAGACTTCTATATCGTCGCTCAAACCGAATTCTGCTAAAAATTCTTCTTTGATCTCCCCTGCCTTCTCCTCCGGATTTTTTAACGGGGGAAGCTGATCCATTCTCAAGCCCACCTTTTTTACCCTTTCCTCTTCCCATTCTTTGCTTTGCCAATTGAGCATACCCGAACCGCCAGCTTCCGTGACGTCTGTCAGTACTTCTCCGGTTAGTTTGAATCGTAGATAGTCCTTGGGCCATAATATTTTTTCCGTCTTTTCTAGTTTTTCTGGGTGGTTTTTCTTCAACCAGAGCAGCTTGGGTATCGTATAAGCACTGCTAATCTTATAAGGGGGAAGGTTCAGTTCGTTCCTTAGTTCTTCCGCTTCCTGGTCCGCCCGCTGATCTAGCCATAATATGGTCGGTTTAATTGGTTCCTTATTTTTATCTAAAAGTATTCCGGTATGCATCTGACCGGTAAAAGAAATAGCCCCGATATCCCTTATCCCTTGAGCCCCTTTTTTCAATTTGGAAAGATTTTTTTTAAAGGCCTCCCACCATTCATTAGGGTCTCCTTCAGCCCAGCCGGATTGAGGAGAATTATAGGAGTAACGACTTATCTCTTTTCTTTGTACGGTGCCGTCCTGGTTGTAAAGGGCGGTTTTCAAAGAAGAAGTACCTACATCTACGGTCAGAATACCGTTCGGTTTAGGGTTTAAATTCAAAGTTCACCTCCGTAATGTGTTTCAAAGATATTTGCACTTTATATCTCCCCTTGTTCCGGTCAAATAAGTGCTTTTCTGGTTTTTCAATGGGGACCCAGAAGTGTATACTGCATCTGAACATTAAAAGTTGGAAGCTATATAACAATGAAACTACCTATAAACTTGTTAGACAGTTTAACAAGCTTATCGGTAAACCTCAACCTTTTAATATTTAACTGCCACCTAATTGAAGTTCATAGCCAAACTATAAACTTCAACTTTTGATTTTGGATACACGCACAGAAGATTCTCTCCAAAATTATGGGCTCCTTATACCTCCGGCCTCAGTTCTTCTAGCCCCAGCCGCTCAAGGGTTTCATCGGTGGGGAGACCAGTTTCTTTATCCCACCCGCGCAGTTCGTAGTATTCGTCGATCATCTCGTCTAACCTGCATACGTTTCCTTCTGCTCTGCCGGAAGGGGATTCTTCTTCTAAAAATCTTTCTGGCAAAATATCGTCTTCTGAGTCTATGCCATGCTTGGAATTATAGATCCTCATCAAATTATAGATTCTCTCGCCGATATCCTTGAGTTTAGCTTTGGAGAAATTTAACCCGGTAGCATAAGTAATTCCATCGGAAACGGCGTCCCAGTAAATTTCCGCTAATACAAAACTTCCGGCCGATTTACAGAGGCCACTGGAATCAACTACCACTCCAAAGTCCTCCCCGTCTTTTACTAAAAGAGGTTTATGCTTTGTCGCTTGAGGGTTAGCCATCTCGGGAAGGTAGTCCTCGCCGTATCGCCTCTCCGCCTCTTCTGGATTACCGGTTTCGTCGATTACCGGAAAGCCTTTTAGGTGATCTGCTCCCCTGGTTGATGTGACGTGAGCCAGCCCCATGGATTGCTGGGCTCTACCATCCTGCGCCGCGATCTCCTGGCCTTTTACGTGCATCGCGTACTCTTCGGCGTCTTTGCCTATTGAATCTGCCATCCGTTTTACGCCGTCGGCCAGGGTGTCACCGAAACCATCTCGCCGAGCGATCTTTTTAATTAATTCCAGTACAGTGTTATAGTCTCCCCATTCCAGATCCGTATTATCTGCATCCTCTTTGTCCAGAATGCCTTCTTCGTAGAGCTCCATTGCCATGGATATGGTCCTTCCGGTTGATATAGTATCCATCCCGAGACGATCGCATAGTTCGTTACCCTTTAATATAGATGCCAGGTTCGAATTCATCACGCCAGAACCAAGTGCGCTCAATGTTTCGTACTCTACACTGCTGATTTCCGTTCCTGCGAATTCACCTTCCTCTACCCGGTACAGGTTATCGCACTGTACAGGGCAGCCAAAACAGCCCATGTCCTCAACCCAGTAATCTTCATGCAGCCTCTCAGGTCCTATCTTCTCGGCTTCGTCAAAACTTCCGTACTGGAAATTTTTTGTGGGAAAACGACCGATTTCGTTCATTAAGGGGACGAGACTTGGGGTTCCGTAGGTCTCAAGGGTAGGAAATACCTCGTTATTGGTAACTCTTTCCCTCATCTCAGCAGCGACCTCTTTGAACTTATCGGGATTTGCCAGTGATGGCCTGTTTGTACCATAAGCCGAGATAGCCTTCAGGTTTTTAAAGCCCATAACGGCACCCATACCGGTACGTCCGAAACTCCTGCTTGGGCTTGCCATGATGCAGGCAAACCGGACCAGGTTTTCACCGGCCTGACCTATACTTGCTACTTTCGTAGCTTTGCCGTGGGTATCCTGTAATTCCTTTTCCGTTTCAAGGGCATCCAACCCCCAGAGATCCTTTGCAGGGTTTAACTCAGCTTCACCATCCTCTAAGTGGAGATAAACAGGACGAGAAGCTTTTCCCTCTACTATGACCATGTCAAAACCGGACATCTTCAAAAATGCCGGGAACATGCCGCCCACGTTGGAATCCCCGTAAATGCCGGTCAATGGTGACTTCGAAACGACCTCGCCTCTAGCCGAACTTGGAAACTGAGTTCCAACTAAAGGCCCGCTAGAAAAGATCAATTTGTTTTCTGATGAAAGAGGTTCAACATCTGGTCCTACCTCGTCATGCAGAATTTTAGCACCAAAGCCATTACCGCCCAGATAAGTTTCTGCAAATTCCTTTTCGAGTTCCTCAACTTTGGCACTACCTTCCGTCAAGTTAACCCTTAAATACTTCCCTTGATAACCATGCCAATCCATGGAATGCACCTCCTGTATTACAGCTGCAATTTATTTTTGAATAAACTTTCATATAGATAACCATTTGAACTAAATGTGCCATCGAGAATCTTGATATGTATGGAGAAATTACCAATAGAGGAGCGATCTAGAAGCCCCGGGGGTTTTATATTTATTGAAAAACACGAAATCATGACCTTTTGAGTATACTTAATAGAAGAACGGCTGGAGGTAGAACGAGAAGAACTGGAAAAAGAAAAGAACTGGGAACTTAACGGTAGTAAGCTACGAGTAGTCGAGCACGAAAAGCGGATTAAATGAGTTTGATTCTCACTGGAAATGAATAAATCAAACAAATCAAGTTGTACTATCTGGTTTATCGAACCTACCAGATAAAAATAGATCCGGACAAAAAAACTCTTCTCCTTCCGACCAAGTTCCTAGATGAATCCGTAAATGATCCTACAAATATGCTTTTTCGTACAAAGCAAAATTACCACCCAGTTCTAGAGAATCAATTAAGGATCCAAGCTACCTGAAACCTTAAAAGGTTACCCCCATCACGTAAACTCATAATATAACCTTTTATATTTTTTTTCAACTACTTACAGGCGGTTTCTTCCAAGTAATCAATCAAGTCGATTACTAACGAAACGGTACAAAACGCCCAGTCGTTAGCAGTTGAACTGAAAAGACCGGAAAGGAAAGACACTAAAGACGAACTCCTCGAAAAGCTTATGATACTGGATGAGTTTGGCTACCTCCCGTTAAAGGAGGAGCTAGCCCCCTTTATGTACAAATTAATTGCCGGCAGGTACCGAAGAGAAGTCGACGATCATTACTTCAAAAAAGAGTTTAAACGAATGGGGTCACCCTTAGAGACTCCCTAGCTCTGGCATTGATCGATAGACTAATCCACCACTGAGAAGTCAAAAACGGTATGTGAAACGATATAGGCTGCAAAACCTTGCGTATTGGGTTGTATTACTGCTATGGGGACAACTCGGCTAAACGGAAAGGGCAGAGATTAGGGTCGAAAGGGCAATATGATAATGTAAGTAATTGGCAAGGCCCAGTAGGCGGGTGCGTGCGGTTGAAATTATGTTTGCCGGAGAATATAGCCTATTGGAGAATTTGTTTGACAATTATGCAGTTAGAAGGTAGAATCACTCCAAGTTTTTCATTTTGAACTTTATAAGTTTTTAAGGAGGGACTATGGATAATATTAAAGCAGTTGTGTACGGTGCAGGTACCATCGGACAGGATGTAGCTCGGTTTATGCTGGATAAAGGTGTGGTCATTACTGACGCCATAGACATCGAGAACGTCGGAGAAGATCTCGGAGATGTGCTGGGTATCGAACGGGATCTGAACGTGGAAATACGCGACGATGAGGAAGCGGTGCTGGATGAAACCGGGGCGGACATTGCTCTGATTTCAGTTGCAACTAAGATGGAAAATGTGGGGCCCCATATAGAAAAGTGCCTTGAAGCCGGGCTTAATGTCATCACCTCTTCGGAGGAGGCTTCCTATCCCTGGTCCACAGCGCCGGGTATTACGGCGAAATTGGACAGGATTGCCAAGGAGAATGGCGTGACGGTAACGGGGTCGGGCATGCAGGATCTCTTCTGGGCTAACCTCGTTACGGCACTCACAGGGGCATCTCAAGAGATAGACTCCGTCGAAGGCCGGTTGAGCGTCAACGTGGACGAACTCGGAGAGATGGTAGCTGACTTCTACGCGGTAGGCCGCGACGAGGACGAAATCAGAGAGATGATCGAGGCTGGAGAAGATTTTCCGCTGGGCGACGAGGTGGATTTCCTTTTCATGGACCTCGAAAACCAGATTTCTGCCCTCGGCCTTACCACTAAGAGCTTCAATAAGGTCGTTGAACCGATCACTCTGGATAAAGATCTCGAAAGCGAGGCGTTAGGCGAGACGATTCCCGCTGGTGACTTGATCGGTTTGGATATTACGTTCGAGGTAGAGACCCAGGAAGGTATTATGTTTAAGGGGACTCAAACGGCGAAAGTGTATCAGGAAGGCGACCAGGATTACAACGAATGGGTTATAAAGGGAACACCGGACATACATATGCGAAACGAGAATCCTCCGACGCTTCTCGGAACGAGCACACAGATCGTCAACCGGATTCCGGACGTAATCAATGCCAAACCCGGGTTCGTGACGATCGATCAGTTGCCGATGCCTAAATGTAAGGTCCGTTCGTTGGAGCACTATATAGAATAAACGAGGGCCGAGCCCCAGTAGATATACCACGGAGACACGCACGATTGATCGCGCGTGGAAAGGTGTGACAGGCTTTGAGGGCAGTTATTCGTTCCGAAATTACGAACGCCTGCCCCCGTACCAAAAGACCTATTTGTAACTTTGGGAGCTTTAACACCGATCGTCCGGATCAGCAACGGGCGATCGGTACTACCTAAAAGGCCCCGCCAGGACTTGGCTATCTTATCTC
>CAZDMI010000001.1:0-53800 GCA_964506635.1 uncultured Thermotogae bacterium | reverse complement strand
CTTTTATAACTATTCCGTCGATTTCGTAAGGTATTTCCTCCCGCTTCTCCTCCAGGCGCTCGTAAAACTCCCTGGCTTCGTCTATTCCCTCGCATTTCTCAGTATAGGGATTGACCCGGAGGCCGGTCTTCGGAAGGTAATCAAGCAGCTCCTCCTGGGTGCGAAATTCCAGACCTTCGACGACGCCTGTATCGTAGAAGAAGGCACTTAGCGGTCTTTCCGCAGTTACGGAGGGGTCGAGCTGTCGCAGGGAACCCGCAGCCGCGTTTCGCGGGTTTGCGAAGAGGTCCTTGCCTTCCCGTGCCCGTCTCTCGTTCATTTCCTCGAAATTACCTTTCTCCATGTAGACTTCCCCGCGTACTTCCAGCAGAGGCGGTACCTCGTGACCGTTCTCCCTGAGGGTCAGCGGGATGCTTCTGATGGTCTTGACGTTTCGCGTTACCACCTCGCCGGTCCGACCGTCACCACGGGTGAGCGCCTCCGTTAATTCGCCGTCCTCGTAAATCAGTTCTATCGCCAACCCGTCCAGCTTTGGTTCCGCGAAGTAGGTAAGCTCTTCGTTCCTGCCCAGGTTCCTCCACAGCCTGTCCTGGAACTCGGCTAGCTCCTCTTCTTCGAAGGCGTTTGACAGGGAAAGCATCGGTTCTCTGTGGTCGGCCGATTCGAACTCGTCGGCAGGAGAAGCCCCGACTCTCTGGGTTGGAGAGTTTTCCGTGCGAAACTCCGGGTACTTCTCTTCCAGTTCCTGCAAGCGCCGCAGTAGCTTGTCGTATTCCTGGTCAGAGATGGCAGGGTTGTCCTCGACGTAATAGCGATAATTATGTTGCCTTACTTCCTCGCGTAGACTTTCGATCTCTTTTTTCGCTTCACTCTTCTTCAAGTTCCCCCACCTCGAGTTTTTCCGCACCCTCCTCGGGGTAATTCTGTACACGTCGCTGATCCATCGCCCGGAGGGTTTCCGTGAATGCTTCCTTTATCCTGGCAATATCACCAAGGGTTAACGGGCTGTAATCCAGTTGACCGTCCTCGATTTTATTATCGATCTGCTCCTCAACCATTTCTTCCAGTTTTTGCCCGCTGTCATCAAGTGTGTGGGAAGCAGCTTCTACCGGGTCGGCAAGAGCGATGATGGACGTTTCCTTGGATTGGGGAAGTCGGCCTTCGTAACGAAAGTCGCCCTCGGGAAATTCCACTTCGTCGCGATGCTCTCTCAGAGCTTTCAGGTAAAAGTACCGGATTAAAGAGGTTCCGTGGTGGGTCGGAATGAAGTTCAGTACGTCGTCCCTCAACCCGTAATCTTTTCCCAGTTTTATCCCCTGGTTTATGTGTGACGTAAGAACGATCTTGCTCATCGAGGGGGTTAGTTCGTCGTGCGGGTTCGAGTCCTCCGATTGATTTTCTATGAAGAAATCGGGCCGAACCATTTTGCCAATGTCATGGTAATAACCTCCCACCTTCGTTAGTAAGGGATCGGCCCCTATGGACCTTGCGGCGTTTTCACCGAGACTGGCTATATTTTGACTGTGGTGGTAGGTACCCGGAGTCTCGGTCCTCAGTCTTTCCATCAGAGGATGAGAAGGATTAAGTAATTCCATCAACCCAATCGGGCTGGTAATTTGTGTAACCTTTTCCGCCAGAGGTACGGCAGCTGCAATGAAGAGGGCACTGATAAAACCGTTCAACCCTGCCCAGATATAATTGGCCCAGTCCAGGTTTACGATGAACGGCGTGGAAAGGGCTGGAAAGCGGAAGGCGAATACCAGTACCACGTTGACGAGACCGACGGATAATCCGATATTTGTTAGATCCGACATCCTTCCAATGTCTTTTGATTCAAGTATTCCAACGAGACCGCCGACGAACGCGACGATGGTTGGCCCGATCGTTCCGCTGAAACCAAGCTGTACTCCCACCGCTGATGCAAGGAAAAGGTTGATGCTCAGGGCGGTTTCAAAGTCGATAAATATCGCAACCATTGAAGTAGTGAAAGCGACAGGAACGATGTAGAGAGAGACAATTGAGGAACCTTTTATGGTCAATAGCAGAAAGAGGGTTAATCCGAGCAGAAAAAATACCTTTCTGCGGTTCTGGCTAAGTTTCTCTTTTCTTATCGAAATGTAGGAGGCAACCGCAACCCCCGAGATCGCTAGAACGAGACCCTTGGCCAGTGCTTTCTTCCACGGTAAAAATACGAAGAAGGGTTCGCTCATCTGCAGGTTGAAGGTAAATAGGAACGAAATCAATAGCAGGTATCCGGTCGAGAAGAGCCCCTCCTTCGCGTGCTCGCTCAAGAGCTTCTCGACCGCGGAATCAAGAAAGCCTCTGTTCCCCCTGTCACTATTCCTGTTTTTCCTGTTCATAAGCTTCTATAATTTCCTTTACGAGGTCGTGTCTGACTACGTCGGCTTTATCAAGGTAAATAAATTCGATGCCGGGTATGTTTTCCAGAAATTTTCTGTCGTGGCTGAGTCCCGAAACGTCTTTTTGTAGATCAATCTGAGTTATGTCACCCGTGATTACTGCTTTTGAGTCAAAGCCGAGCCTGGTGAGGAACATCTTGAGCTGGGTCGAAGTAGTGTTCTGTGCTTCGTCAAGAATTACGAAGGAGTTATTTAAGGTCCTGCCCCGCATAAAGGCAAGGGGCGCAATTTCGATTCTACCCTCGTCCTTTAACCTTTCAAACTCCTCGCCCGGAATCATGTCATAGATTGCGTCGTATAGCGGTCGCAGGTAAGGGTTTACCTTAGCCTGCATGTCCCCAGGCAGAAAACCAAGCTCCTCGCCCGCTTCGACTGCCGGTCTCGTCAGTATCATCCTCTTTACCTTGCCCTTTTTCAGGAACTCTATTCCCATGGCCACCGCCAGGTAGGTTTTACCGGTACCTGCCGGACCGATACAAAATACTATGTCCTTTTCCCGAATTGCTTCGACGTACTGCTTCTGGTTAAGGGACTTTGGTTTGATCTGTTCGCCCCAGTAGGTTGTCTGGATGACGTCCGATAGTACCCCCTGGAGCTCCTCCTCTTCCCCGCCCTTGACCATCTGTGCTAATTTTTTTACTTCGTCGAACTTCGGCGATTGACCGCTCTCTATCATTTCGAGCAGTTCGTCGAATAGGGACCTTACCTGCTTGACCTCTTCCTCGCGCCCTTTAATCTTTATTGAGCCGTCCTTAACAATGATCTTAGCTTCGAAGTTTTCACGGATGTAGTCCAGGTTCTTATTGTACTGTCCCAGTAAGGTCACTGTCTGATCGTGGTCCCTGAGAGTCAGTTCCCTTTCAATCTCTTTTCCGTTGCTGATGTTATCACTCCTCGCCATAATTGGACGAAATATCCTTAAAAATTATTGGAGAACCTTTCGACCTCTGTGAAAAAGTTCAATTAAAAACAAACCTTCCGGCCCCGAAAGGGCACCGTTTTCGTATTCTCTTTTTAATTATTTTGAGAACTACTATTTATAGTCATGAGCTCCGGCGATTTCGCCAGGTTAAAATCTTCCCTGACTTGATCCAGCTTCACGGTTACAGTATCACCCTTTCCAACCCCTTCCCCGATCTCGCTTGCCGATATATGAATGTCCAGGTAGTGCTTCGAGTAACCTCTCCACCCGTCCAGTACTTTGCTGGGTTCCTCGAGAACCATTTTTGCGGTGCTTCCTTCGAAGCTCCTGCGGACCTCCTTGCTGACATTTGAAGCCAGCTTTCTTATCTTCCTTGCCCGTTCCTTCTTTACTTTCGAATGCACCGTCTCACCGTAATCGGCGGCGGCGGTCATTTCTCGGGGGGTGAAACGGAACTCATGCACGTTTAAATATTTTACTTCCCTGATAATCTCCCTGGTTCTATCGAAATCTATATCCTTTTCTCCCGGAAAGCCTACCAGAATATCTGTGCCAAAGGTAGGGTGTTCGAGCTTTTTTTTGACCAGATTTATTTTTCCTAAGTACTCTTCCCGGGTGTAATTTCTGTTCATTGAATCCAGAATACTGCTGGACCCGGATTGCAGCGGCACGTGGAAATACGGACAGAGCTTCTGTGAGCGTTGAAAAACCTCTAAAAGTTCTCCCGTGATCCCTGCAGGGTTTATCGAACTCAGCCTTATCCTGCTGATGGCCTTTACCCCTGTCAGTTTCTCGAGAAGATCCGGTAGATTCAAGCCCTCTTCTCCGTATTCTGCCAGGTTTATCCCGGTTAGTACGATTTCCTCAAACCCATTTGCCCCGAGCCTTTCGGCTTCTTCCAGGACTTTTTCGGGAGATTTGCTCCTGGTCGGGCCCCTCAGGTAGCGGACTTTACAAAACGAACAATTATTATTACACCCGTCCTGAATTTTTACAAAGGCTCTGGTATGGTTCCTGTCCCGGGTGATGGTTTTGCTATCCAGGTTCCAGTTTATCCCTTTTCGGCTATCGATCATCCCCTCGTACCCATTCTCTAGTTTATCAAGGACCTGTTGAAATTTGTACTTGTGTGAATTCGGGAAAATTAAATCCACGCCTTCTATGTCGGAGATCACGTCGCCGTCTATAGTTACGTAGCACCCGGTAACCATAACGGTTTCTCCCCTGCGGTTCGACCTTCTGATATACTTTCGTGATTTCCTGTCGGCCCCCGTAGTGACGCTGCAGGTATTAATCACTGATATGTCCGTGTCTTCGCCAAAGGAAACCACTCGATAACCTGGCCTCTTTTCCACTTCCTTTTTCATTATCTCGGTATCGTATTGGTTGGATTTACAGCCAAGCGTATAAAACGCTATCCTGGTAGCCATATTATCGAAGGTATCGGCTGAAGAATTCTCGTGAAGTGGCTTTAATTGCCAATTGGTTCCTCTCCCTCGTGTCTCTCGACTTCGAAGCGTTTGAGTTCGAAATCATCGTCCGTTGCGGAGAGTCCGGCCTTTTTCTTGGTGACCTCGACCTGTTTTTCCACGCTGTCTACTCCGTCCAGATCAGGCAGGAGGAGCCCCGATTTACCGCCCTTCTCTACCATTATACCGTACTTCTCGGGGTTCAAGTCGTCGATTTCGCAGGGTTCCGGTTCGGTAAGTACGTCCACCGATACCGTAAGCTGGGAAAGTTCTTCTTTTTTTACGGTAGGGAAACGCGGGTCATTCAGGGCGGCCGAAGAGGCGTTCCTTACCACCTCGTCACCAAGTGAACCAGTCGCCGGAGTGTAGGTTCCTATGCAGCCCCTGAGTTCCTCTCCGTGTCTCTTTAGCGTGACGAAAACGCCCTGGGGCGAATCCGGTAGCTTCTCCTTTAGCTCACTCGTCTCGTCGCTTTCCTCTCCCGTAACGGCCTCTCTAACAGCTTTCTTGGCTAATTTTACGTAGTTATCTTCCATAACACCTTATTATAGACCGAAAACCCCCCTTATTCAAAGCAGGGTCGGTAGAAAGCCGATTCTTGACTTGTCGAGCAGGATGCGTTATGTTAAGCTTGATGCCGAGATGAAATGGAAGATAACGATATCAGTCGTTTTAGTTATCCTGGTTATTGGGTCCGGGATAGGAATCTACGTCCTGAATCAGCGCAACGTAAACGAGCTGGTTGAAAGGGGCGAGCGGGTTAACCTGCTCGTTCTGGGCCTGGACCATATTGAGGGAGCAACGGCCCGACGCAGTGACACCATGATGGTCGTCAGCATCGACCCTGAAAACAACGAGGCCAGTCTAGTCTCAATTCCGCGAGACCTCTACCTCAAGTACCCGGATGAAGAGTTCCGCAGGGTAAATGCTGCCTACGCCATTGATGGCCCCAAACTCGCCACGGAAATAGTTTCCAATTTTCTTGGCGTGCCGATAGATTTTCACCTGGTGGTTGATTACCAGGGTTTCAAGGAGATAGTGAACCTCATGGGTGGTGTCCAGCTCACTGTAGAAGAAAGACTTAAGTATACTGACGAGGCGGCTGGCCTGAACATCGATATCGACCCCGGACAGCAGAAGCTGAATGGCCAGGAGGCGATGGGTTACGTCAGGTACAGGGCCGGTCAAAGCGACCTACAGCGCATTAGCCGGCAGCAGAAGTTCCTGAAGGCGCTTCTCGAGGGGGGAGTCCAGATGGAGGGCTGGTCACAGATAAAAAGTTTGATAGATACGGGAAGGAAATATACGAAGACCAACCTCTCGCTGATGGATATGTACGACCTTGGAAGGACGGTTCAAAACCTCGGGATGGAAGATTTTAACATGGTGACGCTATCCGGCAAGCCCGAACGGGTGGATAATAAGGCAGTTCTCCTTCCCCGTATCGTACAAACCAGGAGGGTAGTTGCACAGGAAATTAACGGCTTGAGTATAAAGAGCAAAGTGGACGCCGCGGTTTATGTACTAAACGGTGAAGGGGCAAATTACCTTGCCCGGAAGACTGCGGATAAGCTGGTTGGGCTCGGCTTTAAGGTGACCGGTACGGACAACGCGAACAGGTTCGATTACGAAACAAGCTACCTTGTAACGCTGAACCAGGAAGGTCGGGAAATGGCTGATTCCCTGAAACAGGAGCTTAATTTCAACCTGGAGACCGTCAGCCAGGATAACTTCCAGGATACCATGGCTGCACTGGAAAGCTCGGGTGTAAGTTTACCCGAGGAGACGAACTTACTTTTAATAATGGGAAAGGGATCCCCTAGCTTTGTCTCGTGATTTAGAAGAAAGAGAGGACCTTCGAACTTTACTTAACTTGATCGAGGACAAAAAAGGTGAAAAAGCCAGGATTATAGATATGCGTGACCACTCCCTCGCGACCAGTTTTTTTGTTCTTGCCAATGGAACCAACCCGAAACACGTGAGGGCAATCGCCGAAAACCTCGAAGAGAAATTCGACAGTAAGCCGTCTGGGAAAGACGGTTTCGAGGATGGTAGCTGGGTCGCTTTGGACTACGGTGAAGTGATGGTGCATATATTTGACGAGGAAGTCAGGGACTTTTACGACCTGGATGACCTGTGGGTTGACCGGGAGTTTTCCCTGGAAAAGGCCGAAGAGGGTTAGCCACTCGCGCCTCAATTCCGGACCAGTTTCAGCGATCTTTCCTGGTTATTGAAAATTATATTTTGGTTAGGAACCAATTCTGCCAGCAAGAACTGGTCCAGCACCCAGATGAGATATGTAACTTGGAGTAGGATTTACGTTTAAGCAAGTGAGGTAGCCTTACTTGTGTTAAGTTAAAGACCTTGAGCCCGGTTTCGGAGCTCATCTGGGTGCTGGGTGAAAACCTTGGAAAAGCGACTTGATTTACCCCCTTAGATATCATCCAATGGGTGAAAGAAAATAAGTTTCTTAAATAGTTGGGATATTTCCTCGTAACAAGAGTTAGAACTTGGTCTTAGGGGGGAGAATTGCACGACTTAGTTACGGAAACTTTTTCTGATTAACTCTTTATTCTGATAAAGATAGTCAACCCCCGAAATCAGGGCAGTTGCCATGGCCAGGTAAATCAACGGATTTACTGTTGTATCCAGCCAACTAAAACCTAATTCCAGATTTAACGTTATTACAACTATCAGGGTTATATGTGAAACTGTTTTTACCTTCCCCATCCAGCTTGCCGAAATCACTTCTTCTTCCGTGGTACCCAGTAGCCTGATTCCGGTAACCAGGAAACCACGGGCAATTATAACCACCACTGGAACTGCAGTTACGGCGTCCAGCTGAATAAAAGTCACGAGAACCCCTGCCACAAGCAATTTGTCGGCAATCGGATCGGCAAACTTGCCAAAAGGGCTGATCTGGCCATGCTTTCGGGCCATGTATCCGTCCACGAAGTCCGTTATCGAAGCAAAAGAAAAAAGCGCCAGTGCGGCCAGGTAGTTGCCGATCAGGAGAAGGAAAATCACGAAAGGAACGGCAATTATCCTGAACAGCGTCAGAAAGTTTGGGAGGTTTTTCCTGCTCATTGTTGAGGTACCTCCGGGTTAAATTTATTACTGGCTCTCTTTGTCGTTTTACTTTTGCGGTTTTCAGGTACGCCTGGGTTCCTCTATTTCTAACTTTGGACGTACTTGGATACTGATTCAAGACGGTGTATGTATAAGCAATTAGCCGTACTTTTACCAGTTTCCATAGACAATTTACCTTAGGTGTCCCTGCTTGTCATCGGCAAGACCCTTGCTTATACTGTCTTAGCGTTTATGAATTAAGTTCGTTTACATAGTAGCAGCCAATTTGGTTGAATACGGTGGCAGAAGTGGCGCTGGAAAAAGTTTAAAAATTTATTTCGTGAAGATTTCCTCTAGACCGTCATCCCCGAATTTTAAGCCCCATTTTTTCAGGGAAGGTGTTAAAGCATGCTTAAGCTTTATAATACTTTGACCGGAGAAACCGAGGAATTCGACCCCCTGGAAGAAGGAAAGGTCAGATTTTATAGCTGTGGTCCCACCGTCTACGATTACTTTCACATAGGCAACGCAAGGCCTTTTATAGTGTTCGATGGTCTGAGACGTTACCTGGAGTTCAAAGGATACGAAGTCGAATTCACCCAGAACGTGACCGATCTCGACGATAAGATCATAGATAGAGCGGACGAAGAAGGTATGGAACCCGACAAACTGGCAAAAAAGTACGCGGAGGCCTACTTTGAAGACCTGGAGCGACTGGGAATAAAAGAAGCCGACTACCGCCCCCGCGTGACGGAATACGTCGATGAAATAATAGATCACGTCAGTGCACTGATTGATAGGGGTTATGGTTACGAGGTCGAAGGGGACGTATATTTTCGGGTCAGGGAATTCGAGGATTATGGCAAGCTCTCGGGTCGTTCGGTGGATGACCTGGAAAGTGGATCCCGGGTAGAGGTAAACGTCAAGAAGGAAGATCCGCTGGATTTTGCTCTGTGGAAGAGTTCCAAGCCCGGTGAACCGAGCTGGGAGAGTCCCTGGGGAGAAGGCCGTCCGGGGTGGCATATAGAGTGTTCCGTCATGGCTCAGGGTACTCTCGGCGATACTATCGATATTCACGCAGGCGGCCAGGACCTCATTTTCCCTCATCACGAGAACGAAATCGCGCAGTCCGAGGCGCGGACGGGAAAACAGTTTGCGCGTTACTGGTTACATAATGGGCTTCTACGGTTCGAGGGTGAGAAGATGTCGAAGTCCCTGGGCAATTTCGAGTACGCGCGGGACGTCCTGGAGCAATTTGACAGTGAGACCGTACGCTACTTCTACTTTTCCACCCATTATCGCAAACCATTGAACTTCAGCAAAAAGAACCTCGATGACGCCGACAGTGCGGTGAAAAAGGTATACGATTTCTTTGAAGCAGTCGAGGGAATTGAAAGCTCCGAGGGTGAAGGTTCCGTCAGCACTGAACGCGGGAAGGAGTTCCAGAATTACCTGGAATCGGCGGATGACCGCTTTATGGAAGAAATGGATAAGGACTTCAATACCCCCGGCGGTCTTGGGGTAATCTTCGACCTGGTCAAGAGGGGTAATAAATTCCGGGACGACGGTCCAGAAGAGGACCTGTTCTTGCTAGAGGGGGCAGCAGCTAAGGTCAGAGAGCTTTCCCGCCCACTTGGACTATTTCAGGGCAAGGGAGAAAATCGACTCAAAGGTCTCGAGGAAGGACTACTGAAGCTATTGCTGGATGTCAGGAACGACCTCAGGGAGGAGGAGCAGTGGGAGCTTGCCGATAAGATCAGATCCGAATTGAAAGGGATGGGGATAGAAATCAAAGACCAGGAAGGAGGGACCAACTGGAGCGTTAACTCCTGACCCCATTAAAAACCGTGACCTTTCCGGTAAGCTTTACGAGACATTTACCAACAGTAGATAGGTTTAGGTGATATAATGAGCAAAGTTGAAGCGTATTTGAAGGTATCGGACGTTGCCAAATATACCGGTTTGAAAGCCGACGCCGTCAAAGATTTAATTGATAAGGGCGAATTGGACGCAATGGAGCTAAACGGTCAGACCAAGATCAGGAAGTCCGAGGTAGACAGGTGGCTGGACGAGCAGGTAAATAAGCAAGCGCTTATGGATCTGGCGGAGCAGGTAGAAGAAGACGTCGGAACGGAAGAAGTGGCGGAAGCTCTGGATATGGACAAGGACGAACTAGAAGAGCAGATGGAAGATTGACCGCTAACTTTTCAATAAATTGGTTTTAGTAACTTTTAAATACAGTGTCTGATAGCGTTATACAGGATTTACTGGAAAGGACCGAGGACCTTCGCGGGCGGCTTATCAGGAGTTTTATTTTAATTGTCGCTTTCGCTATCCTCGCGTACGTTTTCAGGGACAGGGTCCTCCAGTTCCTGCAGCGGCCGCTGGTGGAAAAAGAGCTAATTTTTATCCATCCGACGGAGGCCTTCTTTACCTACATTAAGTTATCGCTGTTCGTAGGGGTCCTGTTGAGCGCTCCCTATTTACTTTATCAGCTAATTCAGATCGTTTCGCCTTTTTTAAGCAAGAGCGATCGTTTCGGGCGGGGTTTCACGTTCGGGTTATTTGTGTTTGGAAGCTTTTTCTTTTACGTGGGGGCCGGGTTTGCCCTGCTGGGAGTATTACCGTTTGCGCTTGATTTCCTCAGGGGCATAAGTGGCGAGAGTTTAGACCCGACTTTTACAGTGGGTAATTACGCTTCTTTTGTGATGGCATTTACCCTAATATTTGGTTTCCTCTTTGAAATGCCGGTAATCTCATACGGACTAGCGAAGTTAAACATTATAAGGCGGAAAACTTTAACCAGCCAGTGGAGAATAGCGCTTGTAGGGGCTGCGATTCTGGCAGCCGTACTGACACCACCGGACCCCATTACACAGATGTTTTTGTGGGGCCCTCTGCTGGTACTTTACGGTTTATCGATAGTACTTGCCGGAATAGCTGAGCCCGATTAATACAGTCAGCCCGGGTATTACATTTTGCCGTCTGATGGGTTAAGATTTGATCACGGAAGTTCGGAGGTGTTAAAGTACTATGTTTGGACTGGGACCGACTGAGTTAATAATCATTTTGGTGATCATCCTCGTGATATTTGGCGGGGACAAGCTCCCCGAACTGGCTCGGTCGCTCGGCAAGGGCGTACGAGAATTCAATAAGGAAAAGGAAAAAATTCAGGAACAGTACGAAGAGACTCAGGATGCAATTGACGTGGATACGGAAACCGGGGGCGGAAAGTCCGACCGAAGCTCCGGAGATAAGTCTACTGAAGAAGAGGCCGACGACGAGGAAGAACCTCAGAGTTAATGAGGATTATAGTACCTGAATGAAAGACCAAGAACGTCCGCTCGGGGAGCATCTCGAGGAGTTGAGGAGCAGGGTAATCAGCTCCCTGGGTGCGATCGTTCTACTGGCTGGAGCTGCGTATTATTTTAGAACTGAGCTCCTGGGACTACTTCTCAGGGCCTCTAACGAAGAATCCTTAATTTACCTTCATCCCACGGAAGCTTTTTTAACCTACCTCAAGCTTGCGGTTATAACGGGGATAATCCTATCGACACCGTGGTTGCTATATCAGATGTGGAAGTTTATCGTCCCGGCCCTGTTGGAGGACGAGGCAAGGCTGTTCCGGTTTGGTTTCTTGCTGGGAGGAGTTCTTTTTTATGTCGGGATCGGACTTGCGGTCTTGGTCGGAATTCCCTATACGGTTAGGTTTCTGTCCGGAGTGGGAGGGGAAAACCTCGTATCCAGTTTCACCGTCCGTAATTATATAACCTTTTCCTCCCTCCTTTCTTTCGCAATGGGTCTGATATTTGAACTGCCGCTACTTATTTATCTCATGGTCCGCCTCGGTTTTGTCGAAGTCGAAACTCTCAGGGCAAACAGGAAGTACGTAATCATTATTGCCTTCACCACCGCGGCTTTTATTACGCCCACTGATTTATTTTCTCAGGCCTTTATGGCTATTCCATTGATAATACTTTATGAGGTCTCTATTCACGCCGTTGGCTTTTTATATCGGGAAAGAGAATAGAAGTAGCCTTACTTACTTGATTGAAAGGTACTGATGCTAAGTGGTTCCTGGGGGAGAAAGTCTTTGTTTTTTTCTCCTTTTTACCCCAAAGTCGGTCAGTCATTATCAGCGGTTTGTTGTGGTGGAACTTTTAGGCGGTTTTGCACTTTTCAATTGTGCCTTTTATGTTGAAAAATGAATAAATTTTGCGATAATAAAATCTGACGTTATTTGTTTCTTCATCCGGGAGCACTAACGATTGTAAATTGTTCTGTAAATTCGTAGTTGGGTTTTTAATCTGGGTTACATATTAACCTTCTACCTGCGCGAACGAGGAGATTTAAATATACTGTTGCCTCTACAGGAGGTACTAAATGAAACCGAATTTAAAGCAGCTATCCGTTATCTCGCTTGCATTAGTACTGCTGGTTGGGTTTACTTTCGCCACCGTGGCACGACCACGGGCTGAACTAGAATCTCTTGCTACTTCCGAAGCCGTGCCCGGTCTGGTACAGGAAGCCGCCGTGGAGGCACTGGCCGAAGTGTACGTAAAGTCCGATCTCAGTCTGAAAAAACTTGAATCGATAGCAAAAGGCGACAGGGCCGGTCTGAGAAAAGCCGCAGTACCGGCACTGGTTGAGAAGTATGGTGACGTTTCCAATATCAATACCAGAGAAAAAGCCCAGGAAAAGGCAAAAGAAGTAAGAAAGAAAGCCGTCTCCGGAGAAACCGACGCAATCAAAGAGGCGGCCGGAAAAGCTCTGGCTACCTTCTTTACTTCCTTCAACCTCAACGGAGTCAAGGGCTACAGTACCGAGGACCTGGAGGCTTTGCGGTTTCTCTTAACTGATGAAATAGATTTTAGTAACCTGCAGGTAAAGGTAGAAGGGTTTTCCAGTATCTTTTTTCATAAGTTAAGCCGGGGAGAACTCGAGCAGCTATTGACCGGCTCGGAGAACAAGTTAAAAAGAATTACGGCTTTAGAAGGGCTTGCTTTACACTACGTCAACGACGGGAATACTGATTTAAAGAAGATTAAATCACTGGCAAAAAGTCAACAGAGAGGATCCTGGATGCGACGGGCGGCAGCACTGGCGTTCGGTAAAATGGCTGTCAAAAAAGTAAAGCTCGAAGAGTTATTGACACTTACACGTTCGTCTCATATCCAGCTGGCAAAAGGGGCTGGAATAGCATTAAAAAGGCAAATTATAGAATCGGATAGGACGGAGACTGAAGTGCTTCAAATTTACGAGGACCTGAAACAGCGCAGCGAGAGCTTAAGTTACGGTTTGCGTGGAGGGCTTGCCCATAAACTTGAGAGGCCACCTGAAGGCGTTCCGGACGAATACGTTTTAAAGGAGGATTCCGAGCTGGGAGTAAAAGCGCCCGGCGTGCTGGCCAATGATTGGGACCCGGATGGAGATGAGTTAGTGGCGAACTTGCTGGAAAATCCCGAGCATGGGGCCCTAACTCTCAATGAAGACGGTTCTTTTCATTACGAGCCGGAGGGTAATTACGCTGGAAAAGATCTCTTTCTGTACGAAGTTACGGACGGAGCTTTGAGCTCGGAAGTTAAGGTGAATTTGCAAATTAAACAGGTGAACGACCCACCAACTGTAAAAAACGACGAAGTGACTTTAAATATTGCGGAGTCGCTTTCAACCAGCTTTTACCTGTTTGCAAATGATAGCGACGTTGAAGGGCAAAAAATGACGGTTACTTCCTTCGGTCAGCCTTCCGAGGGAAGGCTTGAAGTGGATGAGACCACCGGACGTGCGATTTATACGTCAAACCTTCGGCTTGGTGATTTCTCTACTAGTTATACGGTGAAAGATGAAGGCGGGTTAACGAACAAGGGCAAAATAAAGATCCACGTGGTCTACCAAGTGAATCAGTAAATATCGTTCACTAGCGTGATTAATACTGTTTGCTGGGCAAAACAAATGATTTTGAGTTCGAAATTGTCTTGATTGAGAAGTAGGCCGAACTTGGTTATAAATTCCCAAGTTGGAGATGTTAATCCTGGAGGTGGTAATGAAAGGCTGGAGGTATCGACCTCTTGGGCGAATTTTTAGTCTGTTTTCGTTTCAATAGCTAATTTACTAAAGGAGGTACTAAATGAAACCGAATTTAAAGCAGCTATCCGTTATCTCGCTTGCATTAGTACTGCTGGTTGGGTTTACTTTCGCCACCGTGGCACGACCACGGGCTGAACTAGAATCTCTTGCTACTTCCGAAGCCGTGCCCGGTCTGGTACAGGAAGCCGCCGTGGAGGCACTGGCCGAAGTGTACGTAAAGTCCGATCTCAGTCTGAAAAAACTTGAATCGATAGCAAAAGGCGACAGGGCCGGTCTGAGAAAAGCCGCAGTACCGGCACTGGTTGAGAAGTATGGTGACGTTTCCAATATCAATACCAGAGAAAAAGCCCAGGAAAAGGCAAAAGAAGTAAGAAAGAAAGCCGTCTCCGGAGAAACCGACGCAATCAAAGAGGCGGCCGGAAAAGCTCTGGCTACCTTCTTTACTTCCTTCAACCTCAACGGAGTCAAGGGCTACAGTACCGAGGACCTGGAGGCTTTGCGGTTCGTGGTAACGGATAAAGTAGAGTTTTCCGGCCTGCAAATTGCAGTTACTGAAGCACTGGCATCGATATACCCGAACGAGAAGTCGGCAGAAGAGTTAAAAAGCATGATCAAGGAAGCTGAGTACTCGATGATAGAAGAAGCTGCTTACGAGGCTCTATCAGTTCTTTACAGTAGTCCTCTTTCTCCCAGCATGAAGTTCAAGGAGCTCCAGAAAATGGCGAAAGACAAGGAACTGACCCCGGGAGAAAGGAAAGCTGCCGGTCTCGCTTTTGGCAAGCTAGCTGCGGAGAACCTGAAGCTTGAGAAATTGACCACTCTGGCCAAAAACGGTAGTACCAAGGCAGTAAGACAGGGAGCCGGTGAAGGACTGGCAGAAACACTTATTTCTTCGGATAAAACCGAGGAAGATTTAATGGATATGGCGGCTTTAGCTACGAAAAGCTCCTCTGAGGGATATAAGCTTGCTGTCGTCAGGGCGCTGGCAAATAGGCTTGCAAATTGACTTTGATTCAGGGAGGTATAAAAATGGTTAGAAAAAGTACAGTTTTGTTCATTGCTCTGGCACTACTAGTTACGGGTGCTGGATTGGTTGGTCTGGCTTCAGGTCACGAAGTTGAGGAGCCGATGGTTGTACCTATTGGCAATAAAAACGCTACCTGGGGTATGGGGCCACTCTCTTCGGGCAAGAAGGGCGGTTCAGTCACTCTGGCAAGTATAAGTCTTCCTAAAACTTTCAACCACGCAGTTGCCCAGGAAACGTCTTCCACCGACGTTACGGACATGATCATGGGGGCTGGGTTGACCGATACCTCGCCCGCTACCGGAAAAACCGTTCCGGCAATAGCTAAGGACTGGGAAATTTCCGAGGACAAGAAGACGTATACTTTCCACCTCAGAAAGGGTGTCAAGTTTAACGATGGAAAACCACTTACTGCCGAAGACGTCGTATTCACTTTTAAGAAAATAATATTTAACGAAAAAGTTTCCGCGGATGCCCGAAGCATTCTAAAAGTGGAAGGCAAACTTCCATCTATTAAGAAGATTGACAAATACACAGTTCAGTTTACCACACCAACTGTTTTTGGACCTTTTGTTCGGCAAATTGGTTATACGCCGATCTACCCACGACATGCCTTTCCTAATTTTGACGGCGAGGAATTCAATAGCGCCTGGGGGAAACAGGTAGCTGCCAACAATCCGGAAAAGATAATTGGTGCTGGCCCCTTTATGGTCAAGAACTTTGCCCCCGCACAACAAATAGTATTGAAGCGGAACCCATACTACTATAAAAGGGATCCGGAAGGGACGCAGCTTCCCTACCTCGACGAGCTTATCTTCCTCAAGGTAAAGAATACCGACGTACAGATGCTCAAATTTAAGAACCACGAGCTTGACGTCCTTGCTGCCAGGGCCGAGGATATTCCGTATCTCTTACGAAATGAGGATAAGGAGAACTGGAACGTAAAAATCAACCAGAAACCCTCAACGGGAGCTCCTGCGGGTACTGACTTTATTGCCTTCAACTGGGATACTTCAAGTGAAGCACTGGCTAAAGTATTCAGGAACAAGAAGTTCCGGCGGGCGATGTCTCATGCCGTAAACAGGCAAGATATTATCGATAATATATACAATGGGCTTGCTATAGCTCAGGTCAGTCCAATATCACAGCTCTCCCCTTACTATAATTCCAAAGCGAAAGAAGCGTATCCTAAAGAATTCAACCTGGAAAAAGCTAGAAAGATGCTGGACGAACTCGGACTTAAAGACACGGATGACGACGGAACTAGGGAACTGCCAGACGGAAAGGATCTTTCCTTCGAACTAATGACTAACAAAGGAGCTACCCGTCGAGTTGACGTTGGAAACATAGTTTCAACGGACTTCAAGAAAATCGGTGTCGATGCAAATCTGAATCCAATAAGCTTCAACCCCATGGTTCAAAAGCTGCTGGGCGGCAAGTACGAATCGGTCATAGTTGGTTTGGTCGGGGACCCAATCGAACCTAATAGCGCCAAGAACGTATGGTCGAGCAGCGGTTCATTACATATGTGGCACCTGAACGCATCCAAGAATCCATCTGAATGGGAGAAAAGGGTCACGGAGCTATTCAACGAAGGCTTAAAACACGTCGGTTACGAAAACCGGAAGAAGTATTACAACGAGTTCCAGATGATTGCATCCGAACAGGTACCAGTTATTTATACGGCGGGTGAAGTCTACCTCTACGCTGCCGAAAACAAGCTTCAGAATACCGAAACCTATAGCCCGCTTGGCTCCACTCTGGGGCACGCAGAATATATCTGGTGGAAGAAGTAGAAGTTTTATAAACTGAGGTGAAGTTTACCCGGGGCGAGGAGTGATTACCTCGTCCCGGATTTCACTATGCTTTCTTATATGATACGCCGGGTTCTTTACATGATCCCGACCATAATTTTGATATCGATCATCTCCTTCGGGATAGTTCAGATGATTCCGGGTAACTATTTGACAAAGCATAAGTTTGATCCGACCATCAGCAGGGAGATGATCAAGAAGCAAAAGGAAAGGCTGGGTCTGGACGACCCCGTTTACGTGCGTTACTGGAAGTGGGTGAAGAACGTGGTAACAAAGGGTCAGCTCGGCTTTTCCTTCGCAAATTACGCTCCGGTTTCGGTGGTTTTGTTTGAAGGCAGGATCGGCTATACGATCTTCCTGGGAATTTTAACCCTGTTTTTTACCTATGCCTTGAGTATTCCCATTGGGATTTATTCAGCAGTTCACCAGTACGAATCATCGGATCACTTTTTTACGCTACTATCCTTTATAGGGCTCTCGGTTCCCAACTTTTTCCTGGCCCTGGTTTTGCTTTATTTACTAGCTGCCGTTTTCCAGGTCGGGCCGAACCTTGGAATTGGGGGTTTATTTATTCAAAAGTACATTTCGGCCCCGTGGTTTAATGGATTTATGCCCAACTGGGGAAAGATCGGAAACTTTTTCTGGCACGTCTGGCCTTACGTGATCGCAGTCGGGACGGCTTCTATGGCGGGAGTGGTAAGGCTGATGCGCGGTCAGATGCTCGAATTCCTCAACAGGCAGTTTGCCCAGACTGCAGAGTCAAAGGGGTTGAGCCACCGTTCTGTAGTTTACAAACACGTTTTCCGGAACGCTATAAACCCGCTGATTACTGGTTTTGGCTATTCTTTTCGCCGGCTCGTTTCGGGGGCTTTGATTACTGCAATCGTTCTCGGGATACCTACGGTTGAAAGAGCTTACTGGATGGCACTTAACCAGCAGGACGAGCAGGTCATAATGGTTGGACTGACGTTTTTCGCGTTGATGTTGCTCTTTGGTAACCTTGTTGCGGATTTCTTACTTGCCTGGAACGACCCGAGGATTCGCTATGACTGAGGAGGACGAGGTGACTGAACAGTCCGAGCTAGAACTCGAAGTCGAGGAGGAAGAGGAAGAATCACAGTGGGCAAGGATGTGGCGGCGGTTTAAACGCCACACGGCTGGCAGGGTTGGTGGTGTAGTAATTCTTGTTCTTGCCTTGATTGTATTTGGTGCCAATTTCATCGGCCCATACGATTATAAAGAACAGCACAGGGATTACTCTCACGCCCCCCCGACGAAGGTACACTTTTTCGACGAAGAAGGATTAACCTGGCCCTACGTTTACAAACTGGAGTCCGAGTTCAACGAAAACTTCAAAAAGGTTTTTACACGGGACGAAGATGGGGAAAAGTATCCTGTAAAGCTCTTCGTCAAAGGGGAAAAGTATAGCTTCTGGGGGTTATTCGAATCACGAATCCACTTATTCGGCACGGGTGAACCCGAAGCACCGGTCTTTCTATTTGGCACCGACAAATTCGGTAGGGACATGTTTACCCGGACGCTCTGGGGCGGGTGGGTTTCTCTAGCAATCGGGCCATTTGCTTTAATTACTACTTTGATCATTGCCATCCCAATAGGTTTAATTTCGGGTTTTTTCGGTGGAGTAGTGGATATGATTACCCAGAGGATAATCGAAGTAATAATGGCTTTTCCGAAACTTCCGCTGTGGCTTTCCCTGGCTATGATATTCCAAAGTGTTCCTTCATCGTTGCGGTTCTTTTTCATTGTTGCGGTGTTTTCCTTTGTAGACTGGACCACTCCAGCTCGTACCCTGAGGGGGCTAGTTCTCTCAGCTAGGGAGGAAGACTATACCATGGCTGCCAGAGCTGCTGGCGGAAGTAACTGGCGAGTTATGTTCCGGCATATCCTTCCGAATACGGTTTCCTATCTAATTATAAGTTCAACCCTGACAATTCCTGGAATGATCTTGGGGGAGGCCAGCCTTAGTTTCCTTGGATTAGGTATTCAGGAACCCCAGACCAGCTGGGGATTATTGTTGAGCCAAGCAAATAACGTCCAATCCCTCACTTCTTATCCCTGGTTATTAATTCCCGGTGGGTTCATTATAGTTGCGGTACTTGCGATGAATTTCGTCGGCGATGCCTTGAGAGACGCAGCTGATCCGTTTGCCACCGTTCAAGAGTAACTTACCGAGATATTAAAAGGGGATGAGCATAAAAGAAAACGGACATGGGACACTTCGGCGGGTTTCGATCGTTCTAACTTTTTTCTTCCTGGCGATTGGGCTCGCTGGTGTCTCGATTTTTTATCTAGTACCCTCTTACCTTGGTAATTCCGGACCGGATTGGAAGGTCGATAGGAACGATTTGGCCGCCGTTCACTACCTGGAAAAAGACCTGCAGGAACTGGAACCGAAAAATTATCTGACCAAAGTAACTAGCTACCGAAAAAAGATAGAAAAGAGGCTGAATTTGGACGGCGGAGTTCCGGACCGGGTTCACGTTTACCTTCATAAAGACTTGAATGCGCTTAAATCAACGATAGCCCGCAGGAAAAGTTCGTCAGGGGCAGGTGCTCCTCTGGTGACGATTGATCTGGTTTACGGCTCAAACGTTGAAATACTTCTGGTCCGTGCCCTGACTCTATTTTCCTGGGGTCCGCCTTCATCCGAATTCCTCCGAAAGGGGCTTCAGGCTAATTTGACTGATCAATTTGAACACCCCCACGTGAGAACTGCCCCCCTGAAGGAGAACCGTTTCACCCTCTCGGAAGTCTCGAAACTGGAAAATACTGATAGGATACCGATCACGGCCCAGGAAAAGATATATGATTACTTCGACGCACCGGACGCTCCTGCCGGTATGAGTCTTTCCCTGTTTTCGTCATTGATCCGGTCGGAGGGAGGTCCGAAACCATATCAGGAAATAGTTCAACTGGAATCAGCTTCGTTTGTTTCCTTCCTGCTCGAAAAGTACGGTGTTCCGGAGGTCAGGTCAGTATGGAAAGCGAATAGTTTCAGGGGAGGTGTTGCTGAATCCCTTGGAGTCTCGCTGCAGGCTATGGATGATAAGTGGAACGATTTCGTAGAATCCATCGCGGGGAAATCCAGGGACTATTATTACTATCGTGCTCGTTTTCTGTTCGGTCAGGGGAGATTATCGAGCGCTGATAAACCTTTGCGGAATATTGAAGGAGAAGTAAAAAAGGAGTTAGAAGAGAAAGTTGAGGTTTTAAAGGGTAAGATTAATTTCTTCCAGGGTGAATGGGAACGGGCAAAAAAACACTTTAAGAAGACCATCTCTTCCGAGCAGGGTTCGGTTATTGGAGAAAAAGTTTCGCCATACCTCAAGTTAATCCGCAAATTTGGCCCGATTATGCGAGTAAAGTTGGGGGGTGTACCCGTATTTTTTACAGAAAGGGTTGGAAGGAAAACCGGTTCGTCGAAATCCCTTTCCTCGGTCTTAGAGAGAACCAGCGATGCCTTTCCCTGGCTAAGCGAGGAAGTGGGGAGGGTAAAGATATTTTTGCTGCACGACTCCGACCGGGTAAAGCTCTGGAGGGAGTTGGAAACCCCGGAGACGGTCATTTGGGGAACTGAAACTGAAACCCTGGTAGGAGAAGTTTCGGAGTTCGTGGTCGACAGGGTCTCAAAAACCCCGACTTATTCGGGTCTTTTACGGAACGGTCTGGAGCATTACCTGTCAAACCAGGAAGTTTTGTCTATGGCCGGTGAAATACTTGCAGAAGGAGATTGGAACTCTCTGGAGGGAACGGTCTTTGCTGAGGGGGCAGAAGCTGTAAAACTTTCTGAGGCCGGAGCTTTTGTGGGCTACCTTCTTGAAGAATACGGTGCTGATAAGTTTAGAAGAGTTTGGCATCTGACAACTCCCCTTGGAGGCAATAACTCCCTTTCACTTTCCCTTAACAGGGTAATAGGTAATTGGCTGGGCGAGGTTGAGCGGAATTTAAAAAGTTTTTTGGAGAAAAATTACCTAAAAAAGACTTAACAGTAAATATCAGCCCATTACTAGGAGGTTTCTGGTTTAAGTTTCGTACCTTTCGAAAAGGTAGTTAGTTTGTGCTAATAGATGAGATAATTATCCTCTATTTCGGTTAATTCAGGTTTTGGTATCGATTATCTTGAAAGAGGCGAAGTGTCAGGAAGCTAGAAAAAGAACAATTACTAAGGTTAATGGAACCTACGAAGTGCTAGTTTCCCCGATCACAATTTTGCGGTTTCGTCGACTATTCCCGGGTCAAGCGGGTAGAAGACGGTCTTACGCTCTTTCTTTATTATCTTCTTTTTCCCGTCCTCAGTTTCGACGTATTGAAAACCGTAACTCCTGACGACCGGCCAGGGAGCGAGATAGGTAAATGTGATGACGTACCTCTGGTCGTAGGTTCTGTACACCGCGATCCTGCCCCACTTGTTAGCCAGTTTGTCCAAATCGACTACTTGCTCGACTTCGTTCGGCAGCCACCGGCTTTCGTCCTCCTGAATAGTTTGGACGGTCTCATTGACGTCGTAAGTCGGGCCCAGAGAAACCACAACGGGGTTTTCCGTGTACATCCCTGCGGGGCCGGACTTTATTTCTCCCTTGAACCGGAGATCGACCAGATCCGAAGTAATCAGGTGCCAGGAAAGGAGAAACAGGACTAGGACTACGGCGAAGGCGACCTGTGTCCTGCGGCGTTTTTGCTTCGCCTTTTCCGTTCTTTCCGACCCCTCATTGCCCTGATTGTCGTTTACTCCGCCAAGAAAATCCACTAATCCCGCCTGGTGCCTTAATTTGAAGTAGAAATAAAGCAGAATTACCGGCAATCCGAGAAAGTACAGAATGTAAAAAACGATTAGTTTCATTATACCCCTTGAATCTAATCTGGAGCCTGGATCCTCTCTTAATGCCGATCAAAATACTACACTCTCATAGTACCTTTTTAGTTTCCAATTTAGCTCGATTGTTTTCAACCGCGCGGATTACCGATTTGAGTGCTATTGGGCGGTGACTTTAGCGGTTAGAACTTGATCCAAAGAATTTGACATTTTTGATCTTTATATATATCATAAAAACTGAGCAAACCGTGACATCTTCAAACTACTTACGGAAACTAGATCAGGGTTGTAAAGATCGTGAATTATTCAGATAACGTAAAAAGGCTAAGTCTGCCCGAATCTCTAATACCCAAAAACCTGCGAGGAGGTGGTAGGCTCTCCCTTTGATTAAACTAAAAGGTTCAAAAGATCTAACTGCGACTGGTTGATGTCAGATGAAAATCTCTGAGTTAACGCTTTCATCGGAATAAAAACTCAACTAAGGAGGGTAAAATGAACTATAATTATAAAAGTGCAATAGTAATTTCACTTGCCCTGTTGCTAGTTCTGGCTTCATTTGCCACCGTTCTTGCCCAGGACGAAGAAGGAGAGCTGGTCAAGGAGATTAACCTGGAAGTGAGAACTAGCCAGTCTACAGGTATCGGTGACACTGCTGAAGGCACTCTCGATCTCTTCATGCAAGGGGTACCGGGTAAACAATTTGAAGGAATCTCGGAGAGCATGCGGGCAAACCTGGGTAGGATCAGAAGTGCCGGTGCGTATAACAACCTTTACTTCAACCCTGCAGCTACCGGTAAGTACACTTCCGATGTAGGAGGACAGAGACAATTCAACCCGTTTTCCATCGAGAAGTTCCGCTACGCGATGAACTGGCTGGTGGACAGGCAGAAGATCGTCGAGGAAATGTATGACGGCTACGCGGAGGTCAGGCCTACTTCCGTAGCCAAAAGCGTTTCTACTTACGACAAATACGTCCAGCCGGTAGTTCAGGAACACGGTGTTACGCCGACTGGCGATTTTGAGAAGGCGAAGACGATGATTACGGCTGCCATGGAATCCGCGATGGAGGATTCCGAGCTCCAGGGCGAATTAAAGAAGATGGAATCCGATGATTCTCCAGTCGGTTACTGGTGGGCCTATAAAGGTCCGAACGAGGAAGAATTCAGCGTGATAAGCCCGATCGTCATGATCAGGGTCGAGGACGCGAGGAAGCAGATAGGCCAGTACTACTGCGACCAGCTGGAGAAGGTCGGTATTAAGCCGGACAGAAAGCAGTGGGACAGGAGAAAGGCCATCCAGAACGCCTGGTACACTGACCCCAAGGCCCTAAAATGGCACGTCTACACTGGAGGATGGATTGCCTCCGGTAACTCCTTCTTTGAAAGGTTCAGTGCCTTCCAGATGTACGCTCCATTTTACGGTTACATGCCGGGAGGTTTTGCCGGCGAGACCGCCTGGAAGTACAAGAACGAGGAACTTGACAAGTATGGTCAGAAAATACAGCAAGGAAAACTGTCTTCTGAGGAGGAATACTGGGAAACCTTCCAGGAATGTATCGACCTCGGTCTGGAAGAGAGCGTCAGGGTCTTCCTGACAACGACCTTTGACTACTACCCTTATAATAAAAACCAGGTTACCTCTTTCGTGCCCGACGGCAAAATCGGCTGGTCAAGTATATGGACTGCCAGGACCATTAAGACGGTGGACGGCGTCCTGGAGACCGCCGAATTCGCCAGTCAGGGTAACCTGTTCATGGATAACTGGAACTACATCGGGGGTTCGACCGACGCCTATTCCACCCGGTTGCTGAGGCTTATGCGGGATCCTTCTTACTGGACGGATCCGCAAACCGGGTTGAATAGACCGCTTCGCGGTGACTGGACGGAGATCAATAAGGACTTCGAATACGTGGATGGCGAACTGGAAAGAGGTCTGGAAGTTCCGGATGACGCCGTCTATTACGATACTGATGACAAAACGTGGAAAAAGGTCGAAGAAGGTACAATGGCGGCGACCAGTGCCACTTATCAGTGGAAGTTCTCGAAGTTCCACGACGGCAGCATGATGGACGATACGGATCTAGTTGCCTCGTGGGCGTTAGATAAGGAATGGGCCTACAAGAATGGAGAGAACGATCGTAAGTTCAATAGTGGCTTCTCCGGCCAGGCTAAACCTTTCTACGAAAAGGTCAAAGGTGTCGTCTGGCACGGTGACGGTAAATTCACCGTCTACGGCGACTACACCTTCCCGGCCGATTCCCATATTGGTATGTACTACAACATAGATGTATACAAACCCTGGGAGGTCAATTACGCCGCGGGTGAGTTAGTTGCATCGGAAGAACCTTCACCCGTACTTGAATCGTCCTATACCTGGGAGGATTCGGAAGGCTCGAAATGGATTCACTTCATCAGTGAAAACCAGGGTAAGGACTTCAAGGCCAAGCTGGAAAGCATGAAGGAGAACTTTAACGTTCCTCCCTATCTCAAGGAAGAAAATAACTCACCGGCGCCGATCAGCGAGGACGAATTGAGTTCTCAGGTGGACAGCGTAGTCGAGTTCTACGATGAGTACGGTCACTTCTACGCGTCACAGGGACCGTTTGTCTTGACCAACTACGATGCCGAGAACAAGGTCATGAACTTCGATAGGTTCGATCAGGTCGTCGAGAACCCGGATTACCCGTACAGCTGGGATTACTGGAGCGAAAACATGGAGTTCGTCAGCCTGACGATCGGTAACATTCAGGTTCCCACCAACACGCCGCGAGGGTCCAACTTTGAAGTTAGCATTAGCGCGGAGAGGACTCAGACCTATCCGACGGAGGAATCATCTCCTGCCGAAGAAGGAAACGTCGAAGTCAGGTTGCTCTCGGACGGTGAACTCATCCACTCGGTCCAGGCGGAACTTTCGGAACCCGGAATGTTCGAGGCTACGATGCCCGCGGATGCCACCGTGGACCTCGACGCAGGCGCCTACGAGGTAAAGGTCGTCGGTTCACTGCCCGGACAAGAAGCATCCCTGGTAGAAGCGACGAGTACTATAGTCCTGGTATAACTGCTCGAGGCAATTAATACGAATAGAATCAGTCGAAATTTTTCGCCAGGGTAGAGGGTTACGAGCCCTTTGCCCTGGCTTTTCTTTTTCATCAGGACCGAGAATTCCTTTTGCTGGTCGATGCTGGACCGGATAGGTTGAATCTTGATTGAGAACGTTGAGTAAAAAAGTAGCTTTCGGGAACCGGGAAAGAGGATGAAAGATTGAAATGAATACGATAAAAAGCTCTAATTTGTTTGAATTTTTCTTTTCTCTGACTTATTTTCATTTTATAGTTGCTCGGGGAGAGGTCCTTCGGTGGTGGTTTGATCCGCCCGCTGAAGGAAAGTAAGAGGGTTAGTAAAGTCCTGAGGGTTTTATAATAGATGGTATAATAGAAGGTAATGAAAGGAACTACATTAAGAGGATCTTTTTGATGGTTTTGTTCGATAAACCCGTTTTCGCCAGGGGGGTAAAGAAATGCCAGCTCGGTTGAAGTACCTCGTTTCCAGGACTTTTCAGGCCCTGATCACCTTGGGTATAGTAATACTCATCCTTTCCGCCCTGTTTAACAGCGTGTCGGAGGAGCAGATGCAGACTAGAATCCGTCAGTCGGTAACTGCTCAGGTTCGCAACAACCCTGAATTACAGCAACTATCCGATGAAGAGCTTCAAGAGTGGCGGGAAAACGAAATATCGAAGCTGAGGGAGAGGAGAGGTCTGGACGAGCCCGTCTGGAAGCGGATATTCACGGATGCATGGGACAAGATGACGCTCAACTTCGGCCAGTCCTTTATGATGACTGCACCCGGGGGGAGCAGGCAGGTAATGGACATAATTATGTCTCGGTTGCCCCGGACAATACTTTTGTTTACGACCGCGGCGGTTATTTACGTCTTTTTGGGGCTTGTAGTTGGTTTAAAGGCGGCTCAGGTTGCCGGGGGTAAACTGGACAGGTTTCTGTCGATTTTTGGCATGACTTCCTCCAGCATGCCCATGTGGTGGCTTGGTATGCTAGCAATCCTGGTTTTTGCATATCAGCTTGGCTGGTTTCCTTCGACTGCCATGCCTCTACCTCAGACTTCGGGGCTGGATTACTACTTCGGCGTTCTTTACAGGTTGGCCCTGCCGCTGGCAACGATCGTCTTCAACATCTTCGGTGCCAGGGCCTGGGTAACGCGAAATATCGTTACCGACGTACTGCAGGACGACTACATAATGGCGGCTAGGGCTAAAGGGGTACCGGAACGAAAGGTTATTTACGGCCATACCCTTCGGACCGCGGCGCCACCGGTTATAACCTCGGCGCTACTTTCGCTGCTTATGTCTATCGGTGGGGCGATGATTACCGAGGTTATATTCAATTGGCCGGGAATCGGCTTATTGACTAGAATAGCGATCATGCAGAACGATATACCCGTGGTCATGGGCGTGATGTTCATTACCTCCGCATTATACATCTTTGGTTACCTGGTGGCGGATCTGCTTTACGGTCTACTCGACCCGCGGGTAGAAGTCGGTAGTTCCCAGGCGATGCGTTAGGTGATAAAATGATACGGAAAAAGTTAAAGGACCTTTTCCGGGGTTTTTGGGACGTATTCAGGGAGTACAGGGGAGAGACTACTGGGATGATCGGTCTGGGGTTGATAATTTCAATGATTATTCTCGCCCTTCTGGCCCCTACGCTCGCCCCGGAAACTAATACCAAATGGGACAACGTGGACAGGTGGAAAGACCTGCCAAACGGTGCACCGCCTTTTTGGATGAATTACTTTACTGAAGAAGAAAAAGCTACCCAGCAAGTGAAGACCAAACCAGCAAGCGTTTCGAGTGAATCAGTGATTACTACGCTGGTTTACGATTACCAGTTCAGTACCGAGGTTCCACCAAAAGATGTAGTCTTTTACGTTCAAGGGGAGTACGAGGATGAACAGCCGCAATTGATAGCAAGCTTAATCAGACCCGACGGGGAGAAGTTACAGCTCGGGTCTCAAACGATTCAGGGTAGTGAGGGGGAGGAAGGTTACACGTTTGAGACGCGAATGAGCATGTTTGGGGGAAACCAACAAAGAACTAAGGTTCACAGGTTCGCTAAGGGTTATGAGAAGGGTGAGACTCCCGACCCGAGTGAGATCGACGTCACTAAGACGGCTTTTGCCAAAGCTCAGGACGGGATGTTATCCAGCACCGCGCCATTAAACGGGGAATACAGGTTTGAGTTGATGCTGGTAGGTCCCGGAACGAAGCTAACCAGCTCTCGAGGGATATTTATGGGTCGAGTTTACGGCCTGATGGGAACTGACGGTAGTGGCCACGACATCGCTCGGGGATGGGTCTGGGGTGCTCGGTATGGGCTTTTACTAGGTTTATCAGTAGCTGCTGGTACGGTAATTATAGCCCTTATATTCGGGATGACGAGTGCGTATTACGGGGGTTGGGTAGACGAGCTGATGCAGCGACTTAACGAGATAGTTATGGGAATACCGACTTTGCCGATACTGGTTGTAGTCGCGACCTTATGGGGGCGGAGTATTTGGATCGTTATAGGTGTTATGGCCCTGATGTATTGGCGAGGTATAGCCAAAACCATCAGAGCCAGGGGGCTGCAGATAAGGGAGAATACCTACGTGGAGGCCGGCGAAGCTCTGGGTGCGAGCGGTGCCCGAATCATCCGAGGCCATATGATTCCGCAGATGCTGCCCTACGCCTTTGCTGAGGCTGCTTTGATGGTACCAATGGCAATTATAGCCGCCGCCGGATTGCACGTACTGGGGCTCGGTGATCCGTCGATAGTGAGTTGGGGTACCATGCTCAGCGAGGCAAACAGCGCGGGCGCAACGATCCGGGGCATGTGGTGGTGGGTCCTGTTACCCGGGCTGGGGATCACGCTGCTGGGGTTTGGTTTCATATCGGCCGGCATGGCTGTTGAGAGGATAGTCAATCCGAAGATGAAGCAGGAATAGGATCCTTCAAGGGGGAAGATGATGTCCAACCCTGTTCTAGACGTGCGAAACTTGACAACCCACTATTTTACCAGGAAAGGCGAGGTCCAGGCTCTGGATGACGCCAGCTTCCAGCTTGCCAGGGGTGAATCGATGGGGGTAGCCGGGGAGAGCGGTTGCGGAAAAAGCACCATGGCTTTTTCCCTGATTAACCAGGTTCAGCCACCTGGCAGAGTGGTCAGCGGAGAGGTCAATATCAATGGTATCAATACGGTCGAGCTCTCCGAGACGGAGACGAGACAAAAAGTAAGGTGGGAACGAATTTCGATGGTCTTTCAGGGAGCAATGGATATTTTGACCCCCGTTTATACCGTCGGTCACCAGATGAAGGAACCGCTTCACCACCACAAGGGAATTACCGGAAAAGAGGCCAGGGAGAAGTGCGAGGAGTACTTAGGAGAGGTCGGTCTCGATAAGGAAATATTTACCAGATACCCTCACGAGTTAAGTGGTGGCCAGAAGCAACGGGTTATTATTGCCATGTCACTGCTATTGGAACCCGACGTCTTGATAGCGGACGAGCCGACGACTTCCCTGGACGTGGTGGTCGAGGCCCAGATAATGAACCTGCTCAAGCGCCTTAAGAAGGAGCTTGGTATATCGATGATATTCATTACGCACGACCTGAGCATCCTCTCGGAGGTTTCGAACAAGCTCTCGATAATGTATGCCGGCAAGTTTGCCGAACTCGGTAACGCTGAAAAAATATATAACAATCCGAAGCATCCTTATACGGAAAAGCTTCTGGCTTCAATACCGCGACTCCATAAGGACGTAAAGAGGCTGGAAAGGATACCGGGTGCTCCGCCCAACCTGGTCAATCCACCTTCGGGTTGCAGGTTCCATCCACGATGTCCTTACGCCGAGGAGGTTTGCCAGGAAGAGGTGCCGGAGCTTAAAGAAGTCGAGGGAAGAAAGGTCGCCTGTCACTTCGCGGGCGAGGTAACGTGAAGGAGTTGAGACCATGAAAGCCGTCCTAAAAGCTGAAGACCTCAAGAAGTACTATACCATGAGTCAGTCCTTCCTCGGAAGGTTGCTAGGCAGTCAGACGAAACACGTCAAGGCCGTGGACGGGGTAGATTTCGAAATCCCCCGCAAAAACGCCATGGCCGTGGTCGGTGAATCCGGCTGTGGCAAGACCACTCTCGGTAAGGTAGTGATGAGGCTGCTTGACGTTACCGGCGGGAAGCTGGTAATGGAGGGTAATGACGTCACGGAACTCAGTGGTTCGGGCGAGCTAAAGGCCTACCGCAGGACGACCCAGATGATCTTTCAGGACCCCTTTTCCTCCATGGACCCCAGGTTTACCGCTTCCAATACCCTCGAGGAACCGATGGATATCCACGGTATCGGTGGGGGTTACGAACAAAGAAAGGAGAAGATCATGGAAGCGCTCGAAGAAGTTCAGCTGACGCCGGCCGAGGAGTTCATAGATCGTTATCCGCACATGCTTTCCGGTGGTCAGAAGCAAAGAGTCGCGATAGCTCGTGCCCTGATACTGAACCCGGATTTCATAGTTGCCGACGAGCCGACCTCGATGCTGGACGTCTCGGTCCGGGCAGAGTTGCTCAACCTGATGAAGGATTTGATGAGCGAAGAGAACCTGACTTATCTCTACATCACTCACGACATATCCACTTCCCGGTTCTTTTCCGATTCCATTTCCGTAATGTACCTGGGTAAATTTGTTGAGAAAGGCGATGTCGGAACCGTGCTTGACGACCCGCTTCATCCGTATTCTCAGGCCCTGTTGAAGGCAGTTCCGGAGCCAAAACCCGAAATGGTGGAGGAGATAAAGGAGATACCTATCAAGGGTGAGGTCCCTGATGCCACCAATATTCCATCCGGTTGCCGATTTCACCCCCGGTGCCCTTATTCCCAGGATATATGCGAGGAGGAAGAACCCGAACTGAGGCGAGTCGAGGGAAGAGAAGTCGCCTGTCACTTTGCTGGAGAAGTACCTTAAACCCGTTTGATATTCCAGTTCTCACCTTAATATTTTCAGCTAAAGAGGTATCCAATTATGGATCGTGATTCGGCTCCGGGAGTGCTGGAAGTCCTTGCCGGAAACCGGAAAACTTTATTTGGATTGTTCTCGCTCCTGCTGGCAGTGGCGTTGGCTTTTTCCGCCGTCTACAGAAGATCTGCCACTTTTTCTCGGGAAGGGATCGTCGAACCCGGAGAGACAGTTGGTATCGAGAAACGAAGGCCGGAGAACGAAGGTAAACTAAATATCCTACCTGGAGAGGATTCACTGGACGAGCCAGTTGAGATCGTTTTCCTGAACAATAACCGGGAAGTCATTCGTAAGACACAGCTGGCAAGAGGTGGGGATGTGGGGATCGATGAAGCCGACAGTTATTTTCGTCTGGCTTCCGGTGGTGTTGATCTGAGCTACGAGTATCGCATTGATTACTCCTACCAGCCCTTACGGTTTTTAGCGATTCCCGCTGCTTTATTTACCGTCTTCGGTGTTATAGCTATATACCGGGGTTTCGAGCAGTTCATGTCGAACTTTGCCGCGGAGAGAGTGCAGGAGCTCGAGGACCGGGAAGAGGGGGAGAACGAGGGAGAACACGTGGACTTCATGGGGTTAGATAACGACGAAGGGGGTGCTGAATAGTATGAAGGTGTACTTCAGCCATCCGACTTTGACCTTCCGAACCCGGACGGAGAAATCATGCATGAAAATTATAGATGATGGGCTTGAACCGGAGAAAATTGTTAATCCCGCAAATTACGGCCTGAAGGACGATATCCGCTCTCTAGTTCGAAGCTCCGACGCCGTGGTGGGTATGGCTATTGAAAACAAGTTTACTTTTCTCGTCTGGAACGAAATGGTTGAAGGAGAGGACCACGGAGCGGATATATATACTATCAGGGTAAAAAATAAGGAGAACGTAGGAGTTCTAGAGGATGGATTTCCGGAAGGGACGCGCAAACTGGATCATGACGAGTCCGAGAGTTTTACGGGTGAGCTGCTGAAGAAAAACAGGAATAGCTGGCTCGGATTGCTGTTCGGAAACTGGGGTAGCCGGTTTTAGGATTGCCCGGTTTTTAAACTTCTTTTTCCACCAGATTCCTTCCAATTTCTTTTAATAGGCTTCGGGCCAACCTGGAGTCGTTTTGGGTTTTGAATTCCTTCGTGCTGCCGTCGTTGAACACCATCTTTCCCGAAAAGAGATCGGAATTTAACTCCCCGAGACCTTCACCTCCATGTCTGAAAAAGTAAGCATCCAGGTTTTTTCCCTCGATCTTCTCCTCCGGAATCTCGTCGCCGGCGCGCGGGTTGAGTTCGACCGAGACGAGAATCTGTTCATCCTCCTTAAGTTTTCCCAGTTTACGCAGTACGTCAGGTCTTTCGTCGAGGTCCAGGTCAAGTTTTTGAGTCTTTTCCCCTTTGGGTAAGCCAATACCTCCAATAGTTTCCCAGTCCCTTGCAGAACCTGCCATGATGATCAAGTCTTGCTCGGAGCTTTCTTCGACCAGCAGGTCATCTAACTCTTCAGTAGTCCTCGTCCATACCACTCCAACCCCGGAGGGCGGAATCTGTTCTGTGGGACCGCTAACTAGGAGTACTTCACCACCCATCTGTCTCGCCTGTTGGCTTATCTGGAATCCAAGCGAGCTCCGTGGTCGTGTCGCAGGTGGTTCATTGGAATCAAATGACCTCCGTGTTGGACCAGCAGTGACTAGCACTTTTTTGTTTTTTAACATGGAATCCTCCTGGAAGACCCTCCCTATCTCCTCGATTATCTCCTCCGTTTTTGGGAATAGAGGCAATTCCGTTTCGTGGGGCTCTGGCTTTTCCCCTCGAGAGGGTTCCAATATGTGGTAGCCTCTATCCCTCAGGTCCTGCAGGTTTTTCGTGACGTTCTGACTCGAATAGAGCTTTTTGTCCAGTGAAGGTACGATAACGACAGGTTGATCCGATTCAACGGAAAGTTTATTTAAAAGTCCCCCTTCCAGGTTGGATGAAAGCCGGCCGATAAAGTTGAAGGATGCCGGTGCAATTATAACCATATCAGTCCGAGCCAGGGTGTTTTCTAGCTTCGGCTGCTCTCCCTCGGATGGGGCTTCTATAATCACCTTGCTCCCGGTTATTTCCTCGAAGGTCAAAGGGGCGATGAACTTACTACCCTGCTCGCTAATCAAAACCTCCAGGTCAGCTCCGGTTTCTTCCAATTGCTTTGCAAGATAGGCACTTTCGTATGCCGTGCTTACGCCGCAGATACCGAGAGCTATCTTTTTGTCGGAGAGGAATTTGATCTTATTCATTTACAAAAAATTAATATCCCGCGGGTTATAATTCAACAAATAGGGAGTCGATACTTTTTTGGATGGGTTCATGGACGAAATATACGGGTCAAGAAATGAGACGAAAATGGTCTGGATTTTACTTGAATGAGCTATTATAATAGCAACGAAATTAGGAAGGCAATAAAGTAATATACCCACCACGGGTCCGCCTGGGCATAAAATGGTGTGGTGTTTTGCTGCGTTGGTTTAGCCTCCTTCCTTCGCAGTTTTTTCGCCATACCTTATAACTAATATGACCTGGGCGGATCCTACTTTTTAAGTAATCCGCAAATTTCTTCTAATTTTCCTTTTCAACTTTACAATTTTCAGTTAACATATAGCTGACTCTTGGTAAGGCTTAAATGGACTAACTGAAGTTTTACTGGCCGGGATTCCGACCGGAGGGGACGATATTCTGATCAGGTCGTTTTTTCTCGGTCATTCAAAGAACTTTAAGTTGTTTCGCGAGGGGAGAGTCATGGGTGAATCGCTAATTCGGGTTGTTCTTAGGAACTGACTATGGAAATCGGTTTATCTGGTTACCTTTTGCAGGGCGTTTCTACCCTTACCAGGTTTCCGCCGGTTAGAAATTCCACCGTTTTCTTTCCCTTCGCACATTCAGGAACCTGTCGGAAGTTTGCAGGGACCCTTCTGGAGGATTAGTTCATTTAGAGATCAGATGAAACGCTTATCTTTGCAGGGAGGTGTCGGGTGGTCACCAAAGAAGAGACAAAAGGTTTTAGAGCCGAGCTTGAGGATTTCTCACAGGAAGAAAAGTCTTTGATCCCAATTTTACAGGATGTTCAGAGCAGTCACGGGTACCTTCCAAGGAACTACATGGAGGAAATAGGCGATTACATTGGTATACCGCCAGGTAAAGTCTATAGCGTGGCTACTTTCTACGCCCAGTTCCGGTTTGAGCCGCTGGGAGAACATTTAATAAAGATCTGCCATGGGACCGCGTGTCACGTCAAGGGAGCGGAGACCGTGACTGAAACGGTGGAGTCGGAACTTGACGTGAACATGGGGGAAACCACCGAAGACGGAGAGTTTACGGTCGAAAGAGTGGCCTGTCTTGGATGCTGTAGCCTGGCTCCCGCTATGATGGTCGACGAAACGGTTTACGGTAATCTGTCTCGTGACAAAATCAGGAACGTTCTGGGCGATATCAGGGGCGAGGGATGATGAAAGAAAACCTCGAGATCAAGATCGGCTACGCATCCTGTGGAATAGCGGCGGGGGCGGAGGAAGTTTACGACGAACTGGAGCGGGAAATTAGCCGGGAGGATTATTCGGTCGATCTGACCAAGGTTGGCTGCGTCGGTATGTGTCACAACGAGCCGATTCTGGAACTAGTGGAGCCGAACGGGGCCAGTTTTACCTATGGAAATTTGAACCGAGAGGACGTCGGGGGGTTGCTGAAAAGCCATCTGGTCCAGGATACCAGTTACGAGGACAAACTGATCCCGGGAAGGGACGACTACGATTACTTTGCAGAACAGCAAAAAGTAGTTTTAAGGAATAGCGGCGTTATTGATCCGGAGGAGATAGATGAATACGTGGCAAAGGACGGCTACGAAGCGCTCCGGACCGCGCTGCAACGAGATGGGGAAGCGTTGATACAGCTTATCAAGGATAGCAAGCTCCGGGGCAGGGGCGGAGCCGGTTTTCCTACCGGGGTAAAATGGAGCTTTGCCCGGGATACCGACGCTGAAGAGAAATACCTTATCTGCAATGCGGACGAAGGGGATCCGGGTGCTTTCATGGATAGATCGATTATCGAGGGTGATCCGCACGCCCTGCTGGAAGGAATGATAATAGGTGCACGGGCTATAGGTGCAAGTAAAGGGTATATTTACTGCAGAGCGGAGTACCCACTGGCGCTGAAAAGGTTAAATGTTGCCATCGAGCAGGCAAGGGAAAATGGCTTCCTCGGCGAGGACATCCTTGGCAGTGGATTCTCTTTTGATATTGAGATCAGCAAAGGTGCCGGTGCCTTTGTTTGTGGAGAGGAGACGGCACTTATGGGATCGATCGAGGGCGAAAGGGGAATGCCTTCCCCCAGACCGCCGTACCCGGCTCAGAAAGGTTTGTTCGGTCAACCTACCAACATAAATAACGTGGAGACTTTTGCCAACGTACCATGGATAGTCCGTAATGGACCAGAGGAGTATCGAGCTATCGGCACGGAAAACAGCGGGGGCACGAAAGTTTTCGCGCTCGCCGGTAAGATAGAGCGCGGTGGTCTGGTGGAGGTTCCAATTGGCACTTCTCTCGAGGAGATAATTTTCGATATAGGGAACGGTATCGAGGATGATAATGATTTCAAGGCCGTACAACTCGGTGGTCCTTCGGGTGGATGCCTTCCGGAATCCCAGCTCGATACCGCCGTCGACTACGAAACCCTTACTGATGCCGGCGCCATAATGGGATCGGGTGGAATGATCGTGATGGACGAGGAAGACTGTATGGTAGATGTAGCCCAGTACTTTCTCGATTTCACCCAGGAAGAGTCCTGTGGCAAGTGTACTTTCTGCCGCGTTGGAACCAAGAGAATGCTGGAGATTCTGGAGAGAATCACGTCCGGGGGCGGTGAACGAGAGGACCTGGAAAAGCTCCGGCAGCTTGCCCCCAGGATAAAGCAACATTCTCTTTGTGGGCTCGGTCAAACGGCCCCAAATCCAGTCTTGACGACTTTGCGGTATTTCGAAGACGAATACGAGCAACATATAGACGAGGAGACCTGCCCGGCCGGCGTCTGTCGGGATCTTATTGCTTATAGTATTACCGACGGGTGCATAGGTTGTACTACCTGCAGCCAGGAATGTCCCGTGGACGCGATCGATGGAGATAGCGGTAGTCGTCACGTAATCAATCAGGACGAATGTATCAAGTGTGGAACATGTAAGGAAGTATGCCCTGTAGATGCAGTTGAGGTGGTATGATGTCGGATAACGTGTCTATCGAGATAAATGGTGAGAAACGGTCTGTAGACTCGGAGAAGACCGTTCTGGAAGCATGCCGCGAAAACGACGTGTTTATTCCCACGCTATGTGAGATGGAAGAGATGGACTTACCTTACGGTGGTTGCAGGGTCTGTCTTGTGGAGGTAGAAACTTCGGAGGGCAATGAAATTACGACTTCCTGTGATACACCCGTCGAGGGCGGTATGCGGGTAAATACCGAAACCGAGGAAGTAGTTGAAGACAGGAGGTCGGCGCTCGAACTTCTACTCTCCGAGCATACCGGGGACTGCGTTCCGCCATGTACTTATGAATGTCCGGCCAGTTTGGACGTTCAGGGTTACATAGCACATATAGCTAACGGTCGCCCTGAGGCGGCAGTAAAGTTGATCAAGGAGAAAACACCGCTGGCAGTCTCTCTTGGCCGTGCCTGTTTTGCTCCGTGTGAGGACGAATGCAGGCGAGAGATGGTTGAGGAGCCGATGGCTATTCGTCAGTTAAAGGAATACGTCGCCGAAAAGGATCTTGAAGACCCTTGGTATCCAGAAATTCCAGAAGAAACCGGCAAGGAAATAGGTGTGGTAGGTGGTGGGCCGGCTGGCTTGACTGCTGCTTACTATCTTAGGCTGGAAGGCCATTCGGTGACCATTTACGACCAGAAACCGGAGCTTGGGGGCATGATGCGCTACGGGATCCCCAACTATAGACTTCCCAATGATTTGCTGGCCCGGGAAGTGGACTGGATACTCGAACAGGGGATAGACGCGCGGACTGGAACGCGGCTCGGCGAGGACTTTACGCTGGATGAACTGAGAGAGAAAAACGATTCCGTCCTTGTCGCTACAGGTGCCTGGGAGTGCTGGAAGATACCGATCCCCGGTCATGAGCTTAATGGTGTACTCGGCGGGACGGACTTTCTGGTTGATCATGCTTCCGGGGAAGAAGTTGGTATAGGCGACGAAGTCGTGGTAATCGGTTGCGGAGGCTGCGCCATGGATACGGCAAGAGTCGCCAGGCGACTGGGAGCGGAGGTAAAGGTCGTATATAGGAGAACGGAGGAACAGGCTCCTGCCCCTGAAGCGGAGATAGAAGAGGCCAAGGAAGAGGGCATCGAATTCGAGTTCCTTCTGAGCCCTGAGGAGATCAACGGGGAAGAACACGTGGATGGAATGAAATGTGCCAGGATGGAGCTGGGGGAACCGGACGAGTCCGGGCGACCAAAGCCGGTTAAAATAGAGGGGGAGTCCCGCAATATTTCCTGTGATACTGTTCTGATGTCGATCGGTGAATCGCCGGAGGAGGAACTTCTCGAAGAAGAAGGGATCGATATGGAGGATTCGACGGTAACTAACCATGGCAAGTACCGGACGAACTACGAAGACGTATTTGCGGCCGGGGACGTTTCCCTGGGCCCCTCCTCTATAGCCGAATCGACCGGGCAGGGTAGAGAGGCCGCTTACGCGATCGATGCTTACCTCGACGGAAAAATCGAAGAATACGAGGCGCCCGAGGATTTTCGTACCCCGTTTGGCTACGTTCACCGGGACGAGAAGACTTCCGGGGACTTTGAGGGCGAAGAGGAATCACCCAGGGTAGAGATGCCCAGGCGCGACCCACGGAGCCGGATAGATCATTTCCGGGCAATAGAGCACGGATTCAGTGACGAGGAAGCGGTCACCGAAGCTAAGCGCTGCCTGGAGTGCGGTTGTCTCGACCGTTACGATTGTGAGCTCAGGGAGTACTCCGATAAGTACGATGCCCGCCAGGATTATTACGCAGGAGAGCTTTTAGAGCGAGATATCGATCAATCCGATCCGAGGGTGGAGCATGATCCGAACAAATGTGTTCTCTGTGGTTCCTGCGTCAGGACGTCCGATGAAGTCCACGACGAAGGTGAGTTAAAGTTCGTCAACCGAGGTTTCAGCACAAAAGTAGCTCCACCCTTTGAAGACCAGCTTGGCCAATCGAAGAGCGATTTGCTTGGCGACCTTGCCGATAGTTGCCCGACTGGGGCGCTTGAAGAAGTGGTTGCCGGCGAGAAACCGGGTCCATTCGAAGTGGACGAGGAAATTGATACTTACTGTCCGGGCTGTGGGCTGACCTGTCCTGCCACTGTTCAGGTAAGCAAGGGGAGGCCGATCGGGCTCGTACCGCGCGAAACGGGGCCTTACGGTGGCCACCTCTGTGACCTCGGAAAATTCGAGAGCCTCAAAGGATGGGACGATAGGTTGACCCGGGTTGAGGTCAGAAAAAATGGTTCCTGGGAAAACGGAAGCCGGGAATTAGTTCATGACGTTCTTTCAGCCGGTGCGATGGACGTAGTACCTGGTAAGGCAACCACGGAGGAAGAGTTAAATCTATTAAAAAGAATTGCGAGGACTTCCGGAGGGACGATATCAACTGTCCAATCGCACGAATACCGCTCCACTGCGGGCATGGAAGAACTGCTTTCCACAGAATTGCTGTACGTCGAAGACGGAGTGTACGAACTCAACCCCGTCTTAAAACTGCTCGTCAAGGAAGCAAAGGATCGGGGTGCCAGCGAGGTCGAATCCCCTGAAGGGTTCACAGCCGATAAAGGAGTTAGCCTCTTAAGGCCCGAAAACGGAGAACAGGGCGAAAGGAGAATTGTCGCCAGCCGAGAAGCAAACGGAAACGGTTTGGCGAAAGCCGGATTGGAGTCTGGTGGACGCGGAAGTGAGGTGCTCTTGCTTTGGGGGAACGTGGCATCGGTGGAGGAGTTAAAGCCAGAGGACTATTCGAAGGTCGTCTGGTTTAGAAGCAGCCTAGAGCGGCGCCCGGACTGGGTCGACGTGTTTGTTCCGATCAGATCCTGGCTCGAGAAAAAGGGTACGTTAGTTAATTCTCTTGGCAAAAAAGTCGAACTTACACCGGGAATGAGTTCGGAGCTTGAAGAGAACACTGAGGCTATAAAGAACCTGTTAAAGTAGCTTGATTGAATGAGAAAACCCGCGCCGTAGCTCGATTCCAGTTACGGCGCGGGATATCTTCTTAACTTAGAGCAGGAAGATCATTCCGGCGAGAGTTTTACCGTCCCTAATTTCGCCATTCTTGGCCATATTGACGGCTTCTTGCAGGGAAAACTCCCCGATAATCAGGTTTTCGTCGTCCGGAGTTTCCATTTTATCAGGGGCCTCCAGTTTTTCCAGGTCCGAAGCCACGTAAAGGGAAAGAACTTCATCGGAATAGCCAGGTGAGGTATAAAGATCGACTTTTTTCTCGAGCTTACCGGCTCTGTAACCAGTTTCCTCCATTAATTCTCTTTGTGCGCATTCTTCCCTCGTTTCACCCTCTTCCAGGGTCCCTGCCGGGAGTTCCCACAGGGTTTCCTCGGCAGGTTCCCTGTATTGTTTGACCAGAACGATTTCGTGGAACTCGGTACCACGGATCAGCGGGGCTATAACAACTCCACCGGGGTGGTGGACTACTTCCCGTCCCGCGATATTTCCTTCGGCGTCCTTAACCTGGTTTATCGTAACCCGAAGCAGGTTTCCGGAAAATACCTCTTTTTCTTCCAGTCGTTCCTCGGCAAGCTCCGAGTGGTCGAACTCTTCGTCTTCGGAGTGAACTGTCAACTGAGTTTCTCCTTCAATCGCTTTGTGCTTCCTTAGACTTTTGCTTTCTCGACAGCGGAGTGCCCTTTTTCGAGTGCCTTTTCGTTGATTTCTACGAATTCTCCCTTACCGGATTCCTCAAGGGTGAGTCTCATGCCTGTTTTCACTGCGGAGAGGGATAGCTTTCCGGTCGTTCTGGACCAGGCTCCCAGCGCGACCATGTTTATAACCTTCTGGTTGCCTATGTCCTTGGCGATATCATTTAAAGGTACGGGTAAGCTTTTATCGTCGTAGTCGTAGCTATCAATTAGAGAGCTGTTGAGTATAATCGTTCCATTTTCCTTGACCTGGTGACCGAATTTGTCCAGAGAAGGTTCGTTGAACGCAATTAATGAGGCCGGTTTGTTTACTACCGGTGAACCTATAAGTTCGGACGATATGATAGCGGTACAGTTTGCCGTCCCTCCTCGCATTTCCGGGCCATATGAGGGTAGCCATGTTACCTCGAGACCTTCTTCCATACCCGAACGCGCGATGATTTTTCCGGTCAGGATAACACCCTGTCCGCCAAATCCTGAAACCACCGTAGAGTGTTCTTCCATGATTATCCCCCTTTAAGTCCTATCTATGATATCCCCGAGGGGATAGACTTTCTCTACGTTTTCCTTTATTCTCTCGTTCGCTTCTACCGGATCCATTCCCCAGTTTATCGGACAGGCGGACAGTAATTCCACCATTGCGTAACCCTCTCCCTCCATTTGAATTCTGAAGGCCTTTTTCATGGCGGATTTCGCCTTATCGATGCGTTTGGGGTCGTAGACTGCCTGCCTGGTGATATACGTCGGTCCGTCCAGTTCCGCCAGCATCTCCGACATCTTTATTGGGTAACCGTAATCCTCTGCGCTTCTGCCGTGCGGAGTCGTGGTGGTCTTCTGGTCCAGCAGAGTAGTAGGAGCCATTTCACCGCCTGTCATGCCGTAAAGCGTATTATTAACGAAAAATACCGTGATGTTTTCCCCTCGGTTTGCCGCGTGGGTTGAGTTGTTGGTTCCTATCGAAGCGAAATCCCCGTCACCCTGGTAGGCAAAAACGTTTAAGTCCGGGCGAGCCCTCTTAACTCCCGTGGCTACTGCCGAAACGCGGCCGTGCGCGGGCTGAATTACGTCGACGTCAAACCATTTATACAGAAAGACCGAGCATCCGACGGGGGCAGTTCCGATAGTGTTGTGCTGTATTCCAAGTTCGTCAATCACTTCCGCAATAAGACGGTTAATGACTCCGTGATGACAGCCGGGACAGTAGCTAAATTCTTCTTCGTTGAGGCTTTCCGGCCCCTCGAAAACTTTCTTCATTTCAGAAGTTTCGTCTGCGACGGCCTCTTTAGACATATTTCTTAACCTCCTCGAGGATTCTTTCCGGAGTGGGCACCACTCCTCCCATTTCCCCGTAAAAAGGAGTATCTACGTCGGAATTCACGGCCAGCCGAACGTCTTCCACCATCTGACCCGAGTTCATTTCAAGCGTCAATACAGTATCGACCCTGTCGCTAAGCTCCCTAAGTGGTTCATCCGGGAAAGGCCAGAGGGTAATCGGTCTGAATATACCTGCGTTTATTCCTTCTTCCCGTGCAAGCTTGCGAGCGGAACGGGCTATACGAGCTACCGTTCCAAAAGCGACCATAAGTACGTCCGGGTCCTCGGTTCCAATTTTTTCGAAGCGAGTCTCCTTCGATTCTATCCTTGAGTACTTGTCCTGCAGGCCTTCGTTGAGCGAATTCAGGTCCTCTGCCCCCAGGGCAAAACTCCTGACTACGTTTGGCTCACGTCCATCAGTTCCGGTTGTAGCCCAGGGTTTTTCCGGTAGTTTTGAGGTATCGACTCTTTCCGGTAGTTCCACTGGCTCCATCATTTGACCAATCATTCCGTCGGCGAGAACCACCACCGGGGTTCTGTATTCGTCGGCAAGGTTGAAAGCTTCAAAGGTAAGTTCGGCGGCTTCCGGTACCGTGGAAGGCCCCAGTACGATTAACCTGTAGTCTCCGTGCCCTCCACCTTTCGTCGTCTGAAAGTAATCACCCTGAGCCGGTTGAATATTACCCAGTCCTGGTCCACCTCGCATGATGTTAACTATGACGGCTGGTAATTCGGCACCTGCCAGATAGGAAATTCCCTCCTGTTTAAGGCTAATTCCCGGACTGCTTGAAGAAGTCATGGTCCTTTCCCCTGCGGAGGAGGCGCCGTAAACCATGTTTATCGCACCAATTTCGCTTTCCGCCTGGAGAAAAGTCCCGTCTTCCTCTTCCGGCATGTGGTTTGCCATCCACTGCAGCAATTCGGCCTGGGGAGTAATGGGGTAAGCAAAGTAGTTTCGGCAGCCCGCCCGTATTGCTGCTTCTGCAATGGCTTCGTTACCCCGCAACAGTTTCTTTTCCCCCATCAGACTCCCTCCTTTTGCTTCTGATAAACGGTCAGAGCCACATCAGGGCAGACTTTACCGCAAAAAGCACAACCGACACAATCGTCCGGATTCTCTACTTTTACGTAGTTGTAACCACTTGAGTTGAATTCGTCGGAAAAAGACAGGACCTCCTGAGGGCAGGCTTCTATGCAGAGCCCACACCCCTTACAGCGTTCCTTGTCGACCTCGACTTTGCCCCTCGGCATTGAGTAACCCTCCTGGATTTTATACGGTCCAGAAATCCACGTCCAACCTCTCTTTGCGGTTTTCCCTGATTTCGTCGAGAGTTCGGTCCAGTTCGGAAAACCATTCCTCTAGCTCTTCGGAAATTTCTGGTTCCTCGGATTTTTCACCTCCGTTTTGTTTTTCATGGGAGACTTTTTTCAGATATTTATCCGGCTTTTCCTGGAAATTATCCTTTGAGAAAATTTTAATAAGCGTGACCCGGAAATGGCCTTCTTCCTTTTTTTTGTCTATCCTGACTTTTGCCTCCGAGCCTTCATTTACCTCTGATTCCTTTACATCGTCAAGGAGCGAGTCTTCAGGGGCAAATCCTTTTACCTCATTACAGAGGGAAACTAGGTATCCTTCGTCTCGTATTTCTTCTATTACTCCCGTTACTTTTTCTCCAACTCTAATATCCATGTTACCACCAGCCTGAAAAAAGAATCTATTTTTTCTTCTAAAATGATTATACTTCGCAGGGTTGTATAGTTCAAAAAGCTATCCCTGATTAGAATAGAGGCTTTTCCGTTTGTGATTACATTATACGGAATAATTAGCTTGAACCGAAGCTTTGTGGTCTTTAATGTATATATAGATTTATATTGATATGGTCAAGCCGATAAAAAATGAAAAATGTAATCGTTTTTGGCTTTCCACATAGCAATTTCCCGTGGGCGGAAAGCCATGTATTCGGTTAATTTATCTTGATGTCCTCCGGGAAACTGCTGATTATTGTAATACTATCTAACTTTTGAGGGGAAATATGAAAATAGGCTTCATTACGGGGGCTTATCTGCCGGCGCCGGGAGGGGTTACCACTTCGGTAGTTAATTTTTCGAACCAGCTGAAAAAGCTTGGACACGAAGTCCGGGTATTTTGTCCGGAATACCCCGAGGAGGATACCAGAGAAGAGGAAAACGTATTTCGCATAACGTCCTATTATAGCCCGTTATTGAAGGATTTCCGCTTGACCGACCCTTTTCAGGCTGCCCGGGTTTTTAGAAGCGAGTTTTCCGACCTGGATATCGTTCATATTCACCTTCCGACCATAATGAGCACGCCAGCCCGCTGGATTGCCAGTTATTATAGTATACCCATATTTCTCACCTACCACACGAACCTCGAGCTCTATATCCGTCATTACGTACCCGGAGTACCGAAAAACGTCGCCAGATCTCTGGCCCGATTTTATACTTCCCGTGAAACGCGAAGCGGCAAGAAAATATTCGTCCCCTCTCCTGATATGGAAGAACTTTTGAGCTCCTACGATCTCGGCCCTCCGATTGATGTTTTACCGACTGGGATAAATCTGGATACTTACGACTCGAAATCCGGGGATACAAGGAGCCTGCGAGAACAATTCGGGATAGGGAAGGACGAGAAAATATTGCTTTACGTTGGAAGGGTCGGGAGTGAGAAAAACGTGGGGTTCCTCCTCGATGCTTTTAAAAGGATATCACGTGATTTTACCCCAGTTCATTTCGTCATCGTGGGTGGTGGAAGGGGGCTGGGTAAAGTGCTGGCTCGTGTGAGCAAGATGAATTCCTCTCGGACGATTCATTTTACCGGCTACGTCGAGGACGATGATATACTTGCCCGTTACTACCAGGAAGCGGACGTGTTCCTATTTGCTTCACTTACGGAAACCCAGGGTCTCGTTATCGCCGAGGCTCTGGCTGCGGCAACTCCCGTAGTGGCTGTAGATGCACCAGGTGTTAGGGACGTATTAAACCAGGAAAAAGGTGGTTACCTGGTACCTGAAGAAGTTACTCCTTTTAGCGAAAAGGTTCTTTCCCTGCTAGAAGACGAGAAGTTGCTGGAGGAAAAGGGAAGAGAAGCTCGAAAAGTTGCAGAAAGGTTCTCCGCCGAGACGATGGCCGGGAAACTACTGGATAGTTACGAAGAAGTATTGGATTAGATTGGATATATCGACCGGCCTTCAGAAAACCCCAGGATAAATATGATGCTAAGTATTGCCTTTTCGGTTTTTATTTAATGGGAAAAGTAGGTTCGTTTAGAGGGTTCAGAGATAAGAAATAATAAGGGAGGAAGAATTTTCATCTTCCCCCTTATTATTAAGCTCTTAGATTTGTTTGATTTACGAACAATTCTCTTTTTCTTCTGATGCTTTTTCTCTCATTTTGCGTGAGATATCTTCTCGGTACGTCTCATTGTAAATTGTCTTGATTGTTGAGTACCTTTTTGCAGCGTTTTCTTTCTTCTTCATGAAGGACACCTCCTAGTGTACTTGCAAACATATTAGCTTAAACTCATCAGCTTATTGAAGCTTATCTATCTCAACTAACTCAACGTGATTATAGTAGCTAAATTTATATTTTCAAGAGGTAATATATAAAAGTGAATATAAAAATAAATTCTGAAAAATTTTTAGGTTAAATATATATCAAATTATATTCTTGACTAAAAAATGTATATTATCTTTAATTAAATAGCCGACTAACCTGGAAAGGCTAGTAGCTCCCCTCCGGTGATTCAAGACCCTTTAAAGAGAATGAGGTACAGGAAAAGGTAGGTTTGTCTAAATTAAATAATTAAAGATCCCCGAAAAATCCGCGGCTTTCCGGCTCATTAAATTATTTTTGATTTTGGAATCGTGAAGTCCCTGCGCCGCGTGCAGCCCGGTTTTGTTATAGTTAACTCCCCAGGTATTCTTCGTAAATCTCTATGTATTTTTCTCCGATTCGTTCCAGTCCGTGCCTTTTAGCTGTTTCTCTTGCTTCCGCTGTTAATTCCTCTTTTTTTTCTTCGTTTTCCATGACCTGCCTAATTAGATCGACGAATTCTTCCTTCTCATTGCCTTTTAAACAATTGCGACCGTCTTCAAGCCAGCCTCTGTATGCCGGCAGGTCCCTGGTAACTATCGGAAGACCGTGAGCTGCGGCTTCGAGTAACACGATACCTTCGTTCTCCTCTTTTGAAGGGAAGAAGAAAAGGTCGCCGGAAGAAAATGCAGCCCCTATATCTTCGACGTAACCGGTAAACTGGACGTTTTCAGGGGAGTTTTTTATCGCCCTGTCCATTTTCTGGTCAAACATGAAGAGCCTGTTCATCCTGTGCCCGTACCAGATAAATTGGTACTCGGGTAATTCACTTGCGACTTTGACAAAGGTGGTGATGTCCTTCCTCGGTATTACTTGTCCGACGACGATTACGGTTGGGCGGTCAAGACCAAAACGCTCCCTGTATTTTTGGCGCCCTTCCTCGGAGTATTCGACTTTTGAAAGGTCAACGCCGTTGCTGACCACGCGGGTTTTGCTCTGATCAACACCGAAATCGGCGATCATTTCTTTCGTGTATTCGGATGGAGAAATGATTCTGTCTCCGGAGTCATATAGGGCCGAAAGCCATTTAATAAAAGGTTTTTCCAGGTAACCTGATAGGGTAAAGCCGCCTTCGATATCCTTGCCCGAGTGGGCGAATACGATACCCATTTTTCCCCGCCTCTGAGCCTGTTTTAACCTGAGATAGGATATCGGCCCCGGCCAGTTTATGTGAATTACGTCATACGGTTCCTCAGGTTTTTCCTTGACTTCTATTCCGTTCTTCCGTAGCGCCTTACGCTGTTGCTTGACTGCTGCAGTTATTCCATGAACTCCGTACATAGTTGGATCCTGGTAAACACAAACAGTTTTCATTTGGTCATTCCTCGTCTTTTTATTGTTCTAAATTAGGTTATGGGTATAAGACTATCGAGTGCACCCGGAAATCGCAACCACTTGTGATTTTCCTCACCATATATAAATATTACATGGTGGGATACTTAATACAATATTTGGCAAAAATAAAAAAGGTTAAGGCACTTTATGAGCTGGTTGGTTTATAACTTGATTGGCTTGACTTTCAGGCTAGGTATCAAACCTTTTTTCGAACTCCAGATTGATGGCATGGAGCATTACTCCGAATCGCCATCCTCTCTAATAGTCGCAAATCATAAGCGCGACCTGGATTCCGTGTTGATTGCTTCGGTTTTCTATTACAATGAAGGATTTTTAAACCCTTCGACACCCGTCTCCTTTATGGGAGACGAGAACCTGTTTCAGCCAGGTTTCCTGGCTGATTGGATTAAAGGACCGAAGCTGTTGAAAAAGGTTCTCCAGCCGCTTTCGCTTAATCACGTGCTTCAGTATCTCAATGCTTACCCGATAGGGAAACTGGATTTCCATTCGGTACCGGTTCACGAGGCGCTACGAATCATTCAGGAGAAGGATGACGACCCAAAATTGCGGGAAGTAATCGAAGAAAAAGCTCTGAAGAGGTTGTTGAAGGATACTTCCTTCGGTAGCCCCTCTATGAGGATATCCGAGTTCTTCGAAAAGGAAGGTTATCCCAGAAAAAAGATAAAATCCAGTTACTTTAAGTCCGAGTTCAGAAAGGCGGTTAAGCAGACTAAGCTTGGGGCGGTCAAGGAGCAGCTCGGCAAGTTTATAGAGTTGTTGAACGAAGGAGCGATACTTTATATAACGCCGGAGGGCAGGCTATCACAGAACGGAATGCTTGGACAGCTCAAGGATAGTTTGCTCATTTTGATTGACGAAGCCGAGACGGAGGTCGTCGTAGTTCCGACCAATATTACTTATGACTTTTTGACGGACGGTAAAACGAAAATATTTGTTCAGGTAGCCAAAGAAATGAGTGGGCTGGATCAGCTCGGCAGAAAGGAGAAAAGCAGAAGGCTCAGAAGGAAAATTCTTGGGTTGACCACGATAAACCTCGGTCAACTTGCCAGTTATTACCTTGTTGAAGCCCATAAAACCGGTCGTGATAAAATAAGCGAGAAAGAGTTGCGGGACCAGGTTAATGATACCCTGGAGTTTTTCAAAGAATCGCAGTTCAACGTGGATGACCGCCTTTCCGAACGGAAAGGGGTGGATAAACGCTGGGAATCCTTTATCAATTATTGCCGGAAAAGAGGTGTGTTTGAGGTGGAAGCAAACATGGGTAGGGAAGAAAGAACCCTGGAGCTTGATTCCGATCTCGGCTACGACAGGGAAACTCCACCCCGGGGTTTCAGACGGGATCCGGTTAACTACAGTGCCAACGAGCTAAAAGGACTGGAAAAGGTTGGTTTGATCGAACTTTGAAGTTTTCGAATTGCAAGGAAATTTATAGCAGGGAAGGTTTGCAGGAGTTCCTCCGATCTTTTGAGATTCGCCCCAACGAAGATGTCGGTCAGCATTTTCTACTCGATCGCTCGACAATCAGTTCAATATGTAAAGCAGCTGGTAGCGATGGTACGGTGGTGGAAGTCGGAGCCGCTATGGGAACGCTAACCTGCCCCCTAAAAGAGAGGTTCTCTACCGTCTACGCCATCGAACTGTACGGGGGGTTCCAGGAACCTTTTGAGAGAATAAACCCGGAGGAAAACGTCAAGTTCATCGAGGGTAACGTGCTTGATATGGATTTTGCGGAACTAGTTGGAGACGGGGGCGAGAAAAGTAAATTGATTGGTAATATCCCTTACAACATTACCGGAAAAATACTGCGGAAAGCTATAGGGAGCAGAGACCTCTTTGATAAGGCGGTTTTTACTCTGCAGAGAGAAGTGGCGGATAGGATTTTAGCGGAACCTGGAACGAAGAATTGTAGCAGGATGTCCTACCTGATTCGGGCTTACGGGAATGTAAGTCGGGTTATGGATGTCCCGCCCAAACACTTTTACCCTCAACCGGAAGTTTTTTCGACGGTTTTGAAGATAAACTTCCACGAGAAAGGGTGGCTGGAAGTGGACGAAAGCCTGTTTGATTCGATTCTTAGGGGTAGTTTTACCCACAGGAGGAAGACCATAAGGAATGGTTTAACAAGCACCCCCGAGTTCTCTTTTACAAGAGAAGAGGTCGAGTCCATTCTGGAAGCCGCCGGGATCGATTCCGGCAAGAGACCAGAAGAACTAACCCTCGATGAATTCTCTCGTCTGGCGGGTCAGATAGAGAGTACCACCGGAAACTAAATCCGTCCCAGTTGCAATCCATGAACTGGTTTTTTATCATTGTTCAGAACTCATTGGGAACTGGAGGTAGAAATATCGATGGCACAACCAAAAGTTGTTGATGGAAGAGCACATTGCGTTGGTAAACGAAAGGAATCTAGAGCACGAGTGTACCTGGAAAGGGGCGATGGCGAGATGAGGGTCAATGGCAAAGACGTGAATGATTACTTCAGCGCGCTACCGTTTACTGAGGACACGGTAGACCTCATTGCGCGTAAACCTTTTTCCGTAACGGGAACGAAAAACAACTTCGACGTAGAAGTTAACGCGGAAGGTGGGGGATACAAGGCCCAGCTGGAAGCAATTCAGCACGGGATAGCAAGAGCTATGACTGCACTGGGAGAAGAGTACAAGAAGGACCTCAAGCAAGAGGACCTGCTTACAAGGGATCCGAGAATGGTCGAAAGGAAGAAAGTTGGAAAGCACAAAGCGAGAAGAGGACAGCAGTTCTCCAAACGTTAATACCGCTTTTCCTGTTTATCTACTTCGAATCAGCTAAAATCAGATTTGTATGGAGTGAGGTAAAATGAAAGAAGGAATACACCCTGACATGAAGAAGATAGAGGTAAAGTGTGCGTGCGGTAATACTTTCGAAACTTTATCTACGAAGGAAGACCTGCACGTGGACGTCTGTTCGGAATGTCATCCGTTCTTCTCCGAGGGCGATAGATTTCTCGACTCCGAAGGACGAATTAGCAAGTTTGAAAAGAAGTACGGAATCGAGTCGGACGAAGCCGAAAGCGAGGAAGGGGAAGAGGAAGGCGAGGAAACCGAGGCCCCTGATACGGAAGAAAAAGATTCGGAATAAGGCCTTTATAGTTTTTTAAACTTTCCGGGGTTTTTATGCCAGTTGGAGGACAGGCAGTAATTGAGGGCGTCTTGATGAGAAATGGAGATGATATCTCCGTAGCAGTGAGACGTGCCTCGGATGGGGAAATCGTCGTAGAGGATCTGGAACCCCGGAATAAGTTCCAGCGTTTGAGTAATATCCCTTTTGTCCGTGGGGTTTTCAACCTCTACGACATGATGAGTACTGGCATAAGGGCTCTGAACCTCTCCGCAGAAATTGCCCTGGAAGACGAGGAAGAGGAGTTTGGAACGTCCGAGACCATCTTGACCACCGGAATAGCTTTTCTGGTGGCAATCGGGGTTTTTGTCGTATTGCCCGTCTGGGCGACAAATAATCTCTGGGGGTTATCCGAAGCCAACGCCTTCCTTTTTAACCTCGTTGAAGGGCTTATCAGGATCGGTTTCTTTTTGCTCTACTTGGCCGGCATTACGTTCTTCGAGGACATAAAGCGCGTTTTTCAGTATCATGGGGCGGAGCACAAGTCGGTATATGCTTACGAAAACGGTAAGGACCTGGTTGTCGAAGAGGCCAAGGGTTACAGCACGCTCCACCCGAGATGTGGAACGGCTTTTTTGATGATTGTTTTGGTAGTAGCAATTCTTACCTTTTCGCTCGTTGGCAACCCCCCTCTACTGATAAAAATAGCGTCCAGGATTATCTTACTTCCAGTCGTTGCTGGCGTTTCCTATGAAATACTCCGTTTTTCCGGTAAGCACGCCGAAAACCCCATTCTCAAACCTTTTCTATGGCCGGGTTTGATGCTTCAAAAGATTACGACCCGGGAGCCGTCCGATGACCAGCTCGAGGTTGCGCTGAAGGCCATAAAGCGGGTAGTAGATAGGGAATAGAATCGTAAACTATTTGTTGCAGTTACCCGATTAGTCCTACTCGATGCTGAGCAGAAGCTCGTCGTCCTCTATGTCCCTCTCGGAAAAGCTCTCGAGCAGATCGTCAATTGTCAACGCCTGTTTTTTACGACCATTTACGTCGTAGACTATGTTTCCCCGGTGAAGCATGGTTAACCTGTTGCCGAGATCGAGGGCCTGTTTCATGTCGTGGGTTACCATGATCGTGGTCAACCCTTTGGCTTCCACCAGCTTTTCCGTAATATCAATTATTTTTTCGGCGTTTTTCGGGTCGAGTGAAGCCGTGTGTTCGTCGAGGAGCAGCAATTTTGGAGTGGTGAGGGTTGCCATGAGCACGGCGACTCCCTGCCTCTGGCCGCCTGATAGGTGTCTAATTCTCTCCTCAAGTCTGTCTTCGAGACCCAGTCCCAGCTTGCTCAGTTCATCCCGAAACTTTTTCTTTCGCTCCGGGGTAACTCCCCTGCGCAGTCCCCGATTCGTTTTCTTCAAAGCAAGGCTCAGGTTCTGGGCTACGGTCATTCCCGGTGCAGTACCCTTGCCGGGTTCCTGGAATACCCTTCCAATGTAGGCAGCTCGCTGGTGTTCGGAATAACTGGTGACGTTTGTATCTTCTACGAGCACCTTTCCGGTAGTGGGGTAGGAACTACCTGCGATCAAATCCAGGAAAGTCGTCTTCCCTGCTCCGTTGCTCCCGATCACCGATACGAAGTCGCCTTCTTCGAGGTGGTAACTCAGCTTTTCCAGTGCCACGACTTCGTTGTTGGTACCCTCCAGAAACTTCTTGCTCAGGTCGATGACTTCTAACATAATTCTCCTCCCATACTTAAGTTTCTTCCCCAAATCTCAGATCAATTTTCCCTCTTACCTGAGGAACTGCAAGTGCTAGAATTACTATCATTGAGGTTATCAGCTTTAAGTCACTCGATTTGAAGCCAAAGTTGTGACCGTACCTCAGGGCGACCATTATGGTGGTCCGGTATATCAATGAACCCACGATTACGGCGGTGGTCATCCAGCGGAAACTCTTCGTTGGTAATAGTGTTTCTCCTATAATTACCGAAGCAAGGCCGGCTATTATCGTTCCGATTCCCATTCCGACGTCGGCAAAACCGGAATACTGAGCGACCAGACCGCCGGACAGGGCAACTAACCCGTTCGAGATGGCAAGACCGAGGATTTTCATGTTGTCCGTATTGACGCCCTGGGCCTTGATCATTTGTTCGTTATCTCCGGTTGCTCGAAGAGCCAGGCCGATTTCGGTATTAAAGAATACGTCGAGTAATAGCTTTATGAAAAGAACCAGTACGGCAAAGAATAATAGAGTCGAATAACGCCCGAGACCCAGAGGTTCTATTAGCTGGTCGACCTGTTCAATAATCGTAACTCTACCTATCAGGGGAATATTTGGCCGGCCCATGATCCTCAAATTTACTGAGTAGAGGAGGGTCATCGTAAGAATACCCGCAAGCAGGTTCAAAATGTTTAACTTGGTACTCAACATACCGGTCACGGTACCGGCCAGGACCCCACCGGCTATACCAATTACGATGGCAAGAACCGGATTCCACCCCATGACAAGTAGAGAAGCGGTGATCCCCGCCCCCATAGGAAAACTGCCGTCAACCGTCAGATCTGGAAAGTCCAGTACTCTGAAAGTTATCAGGACCCCGAGAGCCATTAATCCGTAAACAAGACCTTGTTCTAGAGAGTTAATCAGAAGTGACATCGATTGAGATCACCGCTTGGTTTTTGAGATTAGTCCGTTACTCCTCCGGAACCCAGAGCCGTTCTCCAAAGTACAACCGATCGGCCTGTTTTTGTACCGAATCGGGGAATTCGAGGTTGATTTCGCTTGCAACGTTCAAGTTCAATGCCATTGATATGTTTTCTTCCGTTTGTTCCAGTTCATGAATCGGTATCTCGTTCGGTTTTTCCCCTTCAAGAATTCTAACGACTACCTCTCCACAAATTCTGCCGTGACGGGCGTAACTCCAGCCAAAAGCGGCAACCGGACCGTCCTGTATCGTGGTTGGATCGGCGGTAACAAGGGGAATATTTTCGTTTCTGGCGACCTCGGAGACGGCGGGAAGAGCGGATACAACCGTGTTGTCGGTTGAAATCCAGATTGCATCGACTCTTCCTTTCAGGGAGTCCGCGGCCATCTTTACCTCGCTGGTTTTGTTTGCAGTCGCCTTAACTATTTTTATCCCCATATCACTCGCGACTTCTTCAGCTATTGAAGTGAGGTAACGCGAATTTGCTTCGCCGGGGTTATAGACGATACCTATTTTTTCTAATTCCGGTCTCAGGTCGGTAATTAACTGGATCTGCTTTTCCACCGGCGTCATGTCAGTAACCCCGGTTATGTTGCCGTTGTTTTCCGGGTTCTCGTAATCAGAATAATTATCGACAAGCCCTGCCTCAACGAGGTTTGTAACCGCACTAACTACTACCGGAGTTTCGTTAAATACCTCGGCAGCTGCCTGGGCAGTCGGTGTAGCTATCGGTACCACGATGTCCACGTTTTGTGACTTGAAGGTCTGAGCTATAGAGAGGGCGTTGTTGAAGTCTCCCTGAGCATTTCTGAGCAAGAATTTGACGTCCTTGCCCTCTTCGTAACCGTTATTTTTTACGACTTCAATTACCGCGTCCCGCACGGCGTTTAAGGCCGGGTGTTCGACGATTTGAGCTATTCCGATTTTGACCGGTTTCTCCGCGGTCACCGCTCCGAAAGAAAAACCGACAATAAGAAGGGTTCCCACCAGGATAACTAGAGGAAGACTTCTTTTTGATCGCATGATTACCTCCTGTGAGGTAGTCTATATCTCTTTTTATTGACGACGCCAAATAAAAAAAACTATAGGATAAACCTATAGTTTGCCTGGGTTTAGGGTAAATATTTTGATGAAGCACCCTAAACCTCACTCGTACCAATAATAAGTATAGCTAACTTTATACCTCTCCTCTCTCTCTATCACCTCCACTGATTTGTTAATTTGAGACCTTTTTTCATTCATGGCCAAATGAACCTCTCTTAATTCATAATTTAAACAATAATATCTATTTTTGGGTAAATTGTCAATCAAAAATTCAAAAAGCTTCGATTCTACGGACTGTATTCTGCACGGTACTCCCTCGTTTTTTCGTTAAACCCTTTTCGGAACTATAACCTCAAGGACTTTTCCAGGTGCAAAGTCCTTTTAGTTCCAGCTCGGGCCGGCAGGCGGGTTACATGGACGAAATCACATTAATTCCCCCAACTTAATATTGGGTTGTCAACTCTCAGTCTTGTATAACTGTATAATTTTCATTATAATCCGTTCAATCAACCCAAAAGGAGGGTATATAGTGAAAGAAATGAAGAATATTAAGAACGGATCTTACGGATTTATCCTTGGTATAGTGCTGGTTTTGCTTGCCGGTCTGGTAGTTCCAGGTCCGGTAGTTCAGGCTCAGGATGATAAGGTAGAAATAGGTTCTCTGATGGCAATGAGTGGCGCGCTGGCTTCTTATGGACCCCCAATTAATCGGGGAGTTAAGCTAGCAGCCATGCATTTGAATGAAGCAGGCGGGGTCATGGGCAAGGACGTAAAAATAATCACCCGGGATACGAAAACCAATCCGCAAAGCGGTGTTGACGCGGCAAAGAAGCTGGTTTCGGTTGACGGGGTACCTGCATTTGTCGGTGCGCTCTCCAGCGGAGTTTCCATGGCCGTGGCGGAAAGCGTTTCGGTTCCGAACAAAGTCGTACAGATATCTCCTTCTTCTACTTCTCCGCAGCTGACACAGTTGAACGATGACGACTACGTATTTAGAACCGTTCCTTCGGACGCGCTACAAGGAGTGATCATCGGCCAACTGGCACAGGACCTCGATTACCAAGAGATATCAATTATCTACGTCAATAACGCTTATGGAAAAGGTTTGGCTGATGCGAGCTCCAGCTGGTTCGAGGAGAGGGGCGGCGAGGTTCTGGCCTCAATACCATATCAGAAAGGTAAAGCCTCTTACCGGGGAGAACTTGCGGAAGCAACGTCTCAGAATCCGGACGCCCTGGTTTTGATTGGATACCCGGAGAACGGCGCCAATATAATACGCCAATCTATATCCGGTGGTTACATAGACGAGTTCATCTTTCCGGATGGCATGAAGGCACCCGAGCTTATAGAAAAAGTCGGTGCGACGAAGTACTTAAACGGGACATACGGCACTGTTCCCGGTTCCGAAGACATACCTTCTGCAGAGACTTTTGAGGAAACGTATAAAAAGGAATACGGTTCCACGCCGCCTAAACCGTTTATGACGAACGCTTACGACGCAACTGCGGTAATTGGTCTGGCAATGGCAAAGGCAGGAAAAACCAGTTCGAAAACAATCAAAAACAACCTGCGCTCTGTCGCTAACCCTCCCGGAGAAAAAGTCTACGCCGGTCCGGAAGGTTTCGAAAAGGCTTTTGAGCTTCTACAGCAGGGCAAGGACATAAACTACCAGGGTGCAGCCGGTTCGGTTGACTTCAACAAGGACGGGGACGTCGTTTCTCCGATAAACGTATGGAAGATAGAGGATGGTGAGATCATCACCGACCATACTGAACGAATAGCCGTAAAAGACGGTAGGTTTGTACCTGCAAAGGTTCTGGAAGAAGAATAAAGGTAAATATTACCAATATTAGCTCGATAGTAGATTAAGAGGGGTTCCCAAACTGGGAACCCCTTTTTGTTGTTGTAGAGACCCAACCGGTAAGGGTAAATAATATCTACTCATTTCTTTCACCACTTGAAATCCCTCTTGAATCTGATCGAATCGAACTAAAATATACCTTCTCCTCAGCAGCTCGAGCTCCCATGCTCGAGCGGTAGGTCAGAAGGCGGACTTTCGGAC